>NZ_JAIUGR010000001.1:0-509425 GCF_020164695.1 Mesorhizobium sp. ESP6-5 | reverse complement strand
GGCGGGGCGGGGTGCGCAATGTGCTGGTCGGCGCCGCGCTGATCGGCATCCTGCTCAACGCCATGACCATCATCGACATTCCGCTGCTCTACCAGAACCTGATCAAGGCGGCGATCCTGCTCGGCGCCATCATCGTCGACGGCATCATCAATCCGCGCGACGAACAGACCGCGCAACAAGGTGACATTTAGAGCAGATGGGCTAGCCCATCTTGCTCTGGGGTACCCGGTCCGATCGGGACGATCGGCCGGCAATGAAAACCGAACCAGAGGATGAGACATGAAACTGATCAGAACACTCATGGCGGCGGCCACGGCGCTGGCCGTCACCGCCTTCGTGGCGCCGACCTTTGCCGCCGACGATCCAGGCCCCGCTGCCTATGCACAAGCGCTGAAAGGCAAGCGCGTCATGCTGGTGCCGCTGGCGATGGGCTTCGACCTGGCGCAGGGCTGGGCGCATTATCTGAAGAAGGAGGTCGAAGCCTGGGGCGGCACGTTCGAAACGCGCGATCCCAACTGGGTCGTCGATGCCGGCGCGCAGGCGATCACCGACGCGATCTCGTCCGACACCAGACCTGATGTGCTGATCATCCATGCGCCGGACCTCAACTCCTATTCCAAGCTTATGAAGAAGGCGCAGGCCGCCGGCACCTATGTGATCCTGGTCGACAATCCGGCGAATTTTCCCGCCGATGCTTTCGTCGGCAGCGACTGGGACCGGCTCGGCCAGCTCGAGGCGGAAGCCGCGATTAAGGGCTGCGGCGAGAACTCGTCCAAGAAGATCGGGCTGGTGCAGGGCGACCAGGCCAACTCCTCCAGCCTTTACCAATATGCCGGCATCATGAAGGTGCTGGACAAGCATCCCGACTTCAAGGTCGTGGCCAAGCCCGATTCCAACTGGGATGCGACGACCTCGCGCAACGTGACCACGACCATGCTGCAGCAGAACCCGGACATCTGCTCGATCATCGACTTCTGGGATGGCGATGCCACCGGCGCATCGGCCGCGATCCGCGACGCCAAGCTCGACGGCAAGGTGTTTTTGGTCACCACCGGCGGCGGCGAAAAGGCGGCCGATTGCGACAAGCTGAACGACGGCACCTACGGCGCCGTGGTGATGACCGACCTTGCCCGCCAATCGGGCGACATGAACGCCATCATCAAATTCCTGCTGCAGAGCGGCCAGCCGGCCGGCACCTCCCACACCTACATCTACACGCTGGAGAAGGCGACGACCAAGGCCGACCTAAAGCCCGACAGCTGCTGGGACCTGAAGGCGCTGCAGGCCGAAGCGGCGGCAAAGTAAGCTGATCGTCTGCAACCGATATCGACGAGGTGGCCGGATTGTCCGACCACCTCTTTCTCTTGTGGCCCCAGACCTGGCAGCAGTGACCCGATGAGCTTTCGCGAACGCCTCCAGTCCTGGCGCTACAATCTCGTGCCCGACCATCTCGTCGGCGAGATCCTGACCAAGCGCTGGACCGACAACGCCATTCCCTTCCTGGCGCTGGTGGTGACATTGGCGACTTTCGGCTCGATCATTCCGGGCTTCTTCAAGCTTTCTTCCCTGCAGGAATCGACCCGCCAGCTCGGCGAGTTTTCGATGGTCGTCACCGGCATGACGGTGGTGATGCTGGGCGGCGGCATCGATCTCTCGGTCGGTTCGATCTTCGCGCTGTCCTGCTTTTCCGCCGTCTATGTCTTCTTTATCCTCGAACAGTCGATCTGGCTGGCGCTGGCCGCCTCGCTCGCCACCGGGTTGGTGTTCGGCGCGATCAACGGCTACCTCGTCGGCTACCTCAGGCTGCGGGCGTTCCTCACCACGCTGGTGACCTTCATCTTCGGGCGGGCGCTGTTCGACATCCTGGTCACCACCTATGCAGCCGATGTGCAGCTTTCGACCGCTACGTCCGACGTGCTCGATTTCATCGGCGACAGCACTTTCTGGGGCCTGTCCGTCTCGGTGTGGCTGGCGATCATCCTCGCCATCGTCACCCATATCGCGCTGACGCGCTCGCGGCCGGGCTGGCACGTGCTGGCGGTCGGCGGCTCCCGGCGTTCGGCGCACAATGCCGGCATCCGGGTGCGCCGTACCGTGTTCATGACCTACGTCTTTTCCGGCTTCTGCGCCTCGATCGGCGGCTTTCTCATTGCCTGCCGCTTGAGCGGGGCGGGGCCAGGCACCGGCCTCAATCTCGAGATCATGGCGCTGACGGCGGCGGTGGTCGGCGGCGTCAGCCTCGGCGGCGGGCGCGGCTCGGTGATCAAGGGGCTGATGGGCGCCATCATCGTGCTGACCATGACCAACGGGCTGATCCGGCTGGGCTATGGCACCGGTACCAACCAGATGGTGCTCGGCATCATGCTGGCGGTGGCGGTGACCATCGACATTCGCTGGCTCAAGAACCGCCACAAGGTGCTGAACGAGGTCTATGTCGCGCCGGTCTATCTCAGGATGGGCGAAACCCAGTCCGCGGTGCCGGGCTCGGGCACGCCTTACGCGCTCGACAACCGGCTGTCGGCGGCCGACCATATCGGGCTCGGCGAACTGGAAGGGCCGGAAGACGTCATCCTCGACCGCGACGACAATCTCTATTGCGGCACGCGCCATGGCGAGATCGTTCGCTTCTTCGCGCCGGATTATGTCAGGTCGGAGGTGTTCGCCCATATTGGCGGTTTTCCGCTGGGCTTGGCCTTTGACAAAGGGGGCAATCTGATCAGCTGCGTCGGCGCGATGGGGCTCTATTCCGTCTCTCCGGATCGCGCGGTCAAAAGGCTGTCGGCCGAGACGTCGCGCTCCTGGACCTCGATCGTCGACGATGCGCGGCTGCGCGATCCCAATGATTGCGATATCGCGCCGGACGGCCGCATCTATTTTACGGACTCGACCAAGCGCTATGACGCGCATGACTGGGCGCTGGACTCGATCGAGAACCGCGCCACCGGCCGCCTCCTGGTCTACGATCCCAGGGATGGGTCGACAAGGACGCTGCTCGACGGCTACCGTTACACCAATGGTGTCTGCATGGCGCATGACGGCAAGTCGCTGTTCTTCGCCGAAAGCTGGGCCTGCCGTGTGCATCGCTACTGGCTGGAAGGGCCGAAGGCGGGCACCGCCGAATGCGTCATCCGCGACATGCCGGGCTACCCCGACAACATCAACCGCGCGTCGGACGGCAATTACTGGATGGCGTGGCTGGGCATGCGCACGCCGAGCTTCGACCTGTCGTTGCGCCACCCCGACATGCGCAAGCGCATGACGCGTCGGCTGCCGCAGGACGAATGGCTGTTCCCCAACATCAACACCGGCGGCGTGGTGAAATTCAACGAGAAGGGCGGCATCGTCGAGGCGATGGGCGACTTGACGGGCGGCGCGCACCCGATGGTCACCTCGATGCGCGAGCACAAGGGATATCTCTTCGTCGGCGGCATCCTCAACAACCGCATCGGCCGCTACAAGGTTTCCGGCGCCGACCCGAACTGGACCAGCTCCGCCTCGTATTGGGGAGCGCAGCCATGATCCTCGACCCAATCCTGGATATGTTTCGCGGCAAGGCGGTGACGATCCCGCCGCTCGACGGCGCCTTTCGCCCGAATACGCGGCTGGATGAGGCGCCGGCTTTTGTCGGATTGACCGAACCGGACAATCTGCTGGTTGCCGATGGCGGGCTGCTGGCCTCCAGCGGCAACGCCATCTATTCGCTTGCCGCCGGAACTGAGCCGAAGGTAGTCGAGACCTTTCCTTCCCCAATCACGGCGCTGGCTCTGTCGCCATCGGGCCAACTGACGGTGGGGCTCGAAAGCGGCGGGCTGCTGATATCGGGCAAGGAGGTTTCGCTGCCGGCCGGTGTCAGCTGCATCACCGCTGTTGCCTACGCGGAGGACGGCGCGCTGTGGCTGGCCAACGGGTCGGCCGAGCACACGCCGTCGCAATGGGCGGCCGACCTGATGAAGAAGGGCGCGTCCGGTTCGCTTTGGAAACGAGACGCGGCGGGTGGCGAGTTCCGCAAGGTGGCCGGCGGGATCGCCTTTCCCTATGGGCTCCACCCCATCGGCGGCGATGTGCTGGTCAGCGAAAGCTGGCGGCACCAGCTCGTCCGCTTCGACGGTGCGACCGGCAACCGTTCGGCCGTTCTGACGCATCTGCCCGGCTATCCCGCTCGGCTGTCGCCGGCCGGCGACGGCGGGGCGTGGCTGACCTTGTTCGCGCCACGCAACCGGCTGATCGAATTCGTGCTGCAGGAAACGCACTACCGCCAGGACATGATCGACCAGGTGCCGCCGGCCTACTGGATCGCGCCGGCGCTTGCCTCCAGCCGCAGCTTCCTCGAACCGCTGCAATGTGGCGGCATCAGAACCATGGGCATCCACAAGCCGTGGTCGCCGAGCCGTTCCTACGGGCTGGTGGTCAGGCTCGATCAAAACATGCAGCCGCAATTCAGCCTGCACAGCCGCGCCAACGGCACGCGCCACGGCATTTGCAGCGTGGTGGAAAAGGGCGGCCAGCTGTTCATCGCTTCCAGGGGTGGCGATTGCGTGCTGGCCGTCGACCTCGCCTCGGGAGGTTTCTGATGGAACCAATTATTCGCCTCGAAAACGTCACCAAGAATTATCGGGGCGTTCCGGCAGTCAAGAACGTCAGCTTCGAACTGCGCAAAGGCGAAATCCACGCACTGCTCGGCGAGAACGGCGCGGGTAAATCGACACTAACCAAGATCATCGCCGGTGTCGTCGACGCCACGTCCGGCAGGATGTTCCACAAGGGCCGGGAGATCGCCTACGCTTCGCCGCATGCCGCGCTAGAGGCCGGCATTGCCATGGTGTTCCAGGAGACCAGCCTGGTGCCGTCGATGACGGTGGCGCAGAACCTCTATCTCGGTACTGAAAAATTCCTCAACCGGCTGCGCGGCACGTATATTTCAGCACAGCAATTCCTGCAGTCGCTGAATTTTCCGGTCGATCCGAACGCCATGGTGGCGACGCTGGGCGCGGCCAAGCGGCAGATGGTCGAGATCGCGCGCGCCGTGCACCACAAGGCCGAGATCATCATCTTCGACGAGCCGACGGCGACCCTGACGCCGGAGGAGAAACGCCATTTCTTCGCGCTGATCCGGCGGCTGAAGGCGAACGGTGTCTCGATCGTCTTCATCAGCCACGCGCTGGAAGAGGCATTGATGATTGCCGACCGCATCACCATTCTGCGCGACGGTGAGCTGGTGATCACCGACGACACGCCGGCCTTCGACCGCGACAGAATTGTCGCCGCCATGGTCGGGCGCACTTTGTCGGGGCAGATCTACCGCCAGCGCGACGAAGCCAAGCTGCGCAAGGCGGGCCGGAAAGTGCTGTCGGTGCAGGACATTTCGATGAGCAATGTCGTGCGCAACAACTCCTTCTCGATCTTCGAGGGCCAGATCACCGGCGTGTTCGGGCTGATCGGCTCCGGCCGCACCGAGACCTTCAAGGTCGTGTCGGGCATCTATAAGCGCGATTTTTTGCGCGGCGGTACAATCGAACTCGACGACAGGCCGGTGCGCTATCGCGTGCCGAGCGAAGCGGTGGCGGACGGCATCGTCTATGTCACCGAGGACCGCAAGAGCGAAGGCATCTTCGAGACGATGAGCATCGCCGAGAACCTGTTTGGCGGCCTGCTGGCGGCCGGCCGTGAAAAGGCCTGGGTGATCAACCAGCAGGAGATGCACGCGCTATCGGCCGAGTGGACGAAGACGCTCAACATCAAGGCGATCAACGACAATGCGCGCGTGGTCGAACTCTCCGGTGGCAACCAGCAGAAGGTGGTGATCGGCAAGGGGCTGGTGCAGCAGCCGCACATCGTCATTTTCGACGAACCGACGCGCGGCGTCGATGTCGGGGCCATCGCGGAGATCCACCAGATCATCAACCGGCTGGCCGACGAGGGATTGGCCGTGGTGGTGATCTCATCCTATTTGCCGGAGGTCATGAACCTGTCGGATCGGATACTCGTATGCCGGCAAGGCCGCATCGTCGAGGAGTTTTCTCCGGCGGAGGCCACGGAGGAGAAGATCATGTACGCGGCGGTGCACTAGGGGGCGGGGAAGGCGGATGATCGCACCGTTGGATGGAACACCGGAGGTTAGCCGCCTCATCCGCCATTTCGTCATCCACGGGCGGAGCAAGGAGCGTAGCGACGCGGCGCAGACCCGAGGATCCATGCCGGGACTTCGAAGCGTAGCAGCGGTGCAGAATTCTGCTTCGCTGCACTCCACGGCTGGCGTCACGGCATGGATCCCAGGGTCTCCGCGACGGCGCTTCGCGCCTGCTTCGCCCAGGGATGACGAAGTTTAGTGCTTCGGCAAATCTGCAAACGCTTTTGCTCATCGAAAGCTGAATTAGAAGGGCCGGTTAGCCGCCTTTGCTCGAGACCTGAATCAACGACCTGATCCGCCGATCCAACGAAAGGAAATGCCATGGCCACCACAAGACTGCTGAGCGATGCCGAGGTGGAAAAAATCCCGGCGGTGAAGGCGGTGTTCGACGACATCAGGGCGACGCGCAAATCGGATTTCGTCAACAATTTCTGGCGCGGGCTGGCCAATGATCCGGCGGCGCTGAAGCGGATCTGGGAGCAGTTGAAGGTCGTGATGGTCGCCGACAGCGCCATCGATCCGCTGACCAAGGAGATGATCTACATCGCGGTTTCGACCGCCAATGGCTGCTCCTACTGCGTGCATTCGCACACGGCGGCGGCGCGCGCCAAGGGCATGACAGACGCGCAGCACGGCGAGTTGGTGTCGATCATCGGGCTCGCCGGGCAGACCAATCATCTGGTCACGGCCATGCAGATCCCGGTCGATCCGCAATTCGAGGTGAAAAGCTAGCCGTCAGCCAGCCTATCGGCATGGCGGGGAACATTTGTCCCCTGCCTGTTAAGGAAGTGACATGTAACGGCACTAAGGAGACCCACGCGAAGTCGCGCCGGTGGGTTCCCGGCAGCCGGCTCTCGCAGTGGAGCCGGCATGAAAATCGTCCAGATCACCGATACCCATTTCAGCCCGACCAAGCCGCATTTCAACGGCAATTGGGAGCCGCTGGCCGCCTGGATCGCGCAAAGCGGCGCCGATCTCGTCATCCACACCGGCGATCTCAGCGTCGACGGCGCCGACAAGGACGACGACATCGGCTTCTGCATGGAGCTGATGCGGGAAATCTCGGTCCCGATGCTGCTGGTGCCCGGCAATCACGATGTCGGCCATCTCCCCGGTTCGTTGCAGCCGGTCAATGCGGAACGCCTGGACCGCTGGCGCCGGCTGGTTGGTCCTGATTATTGGACGGAGGACGCCGGAAACTGGCGATTTATCGGTCTCGACAGCCTGCTGATGGGCTTTGATGATGCCGAGGAAGAGGCCCAGTTCGAATGGCTGCGTGCGGCGCTGGAAAGCCGTGGCGGCCGGCGTGTCGCGCTCTTCGCCCACAAGCCGCTGTTCATCGACGCGCCCGGCGAAGATGACACCGGTTACTGGAGCGTCCGCCCGGCACAGCGGCAGCGTCTCTACGATCTCATCGGTGCCCATGATGTGGCGCTTTTCGCCAGCGGTCACCTGCACCGGGCATGGCAAGGCAAATACGAAAACACCGCGCTGGTCTGGGGTCCGTCGGCCGCCTTTGTCGTCGGCGACATGGAGCGCGACATGCCGGGCGAGCGGCTGCTCGGCGCCGTCATGCATGAATTCGACGACACGGTCGCCAGCGAGATCGTCGCCATACCCGGTATGACCGTCCACTATTTGGATGACGTGGTTGCCGAGGTCTACCCGCACGAGGCGCACAAGGTCCGCAGGAAAGTCGCGTCATGAGCGCGCTCTCGCTCCGCGGCTTGAACAAGTCCTTTGGCGGCAATGCCGTCCTGAACGGCGTCAGCCTCGATGTCAAAGCGGGCGAGTTCATCGCCCTGGTCGGCCCCTCGGGCTGCGGCAAGAGCACCTTGCTGCGCATTCTTGCCGGGCTTGATCATGCCGACAGCGGCGAGATATTCGTTGCTGGCAAGGACATGTCGGCGGTCGCCGCGGCCGATCGCAACATCGCCATGGTGTTCCAGTCCTACGCGCTCTACCCGCATCTGACGGCCGGCCAGAACATCGCGGTTCCCTTGGCCATGAAGCGGCTGAGCCGGACGCAGCGCCTGCCGCTGGTCGGCTCCGCATTGCCGGGCCAGAAAGAAATCCGCGCTGGCATTTCGCGGGATGTCCGCGAGATGGCGACGGTACTCAAGATCGATCATCTGCTCGACCGCAAGCCTGGTCAGATGTCGGGCGGGCAGCGGCAGCGTGTCGCCCTGGCGCGCGCCATGGTGCGGCGCCCCTCGATCTTCCTGATGGACGAGCCGCTTTCCAACCTCGACGCCAATCTGCGGGTGCACGCCCGTGGCGAGATCGTCGAACTGCACCGCCGCGCCGGCGTGCCGACGCTCTATGTGACGCATGACCAGGCCGAGGCACTTTCGATGGCCGACCGGGTGGCGGTGATGATCGGCGGCAATCTGCTGCAACTCGCCGCGCCCGAGGCGATCTACAACGATCCGGCCCATATCGAGGTCGCCCGTTTCGTCGGCCAGCCCAGGATCAACATCATACCGGCACTTGCCGAAAATGGCCGTGTCAGCTTCGAAGGCATCCGGTTGGCCCTGATGGAGAAGGTGGCAAACGGCCCGGTCAGCCTCGGCATCCGGCCCGAATTCGTCAAACTGTCTCCCAGTGGGCGGAGCGGCCTTGCCGGGCGGATCGAGCGCCTCGAATTCCTCGGTTCGGAAGTCATTGCCCATTGCCGGCTCGATGCGACCGGCGACATCGTCATCGCCAAGCTGGCGCCGCACGAGGCGAGGGACCTGATTGCGGGAATGCCGGTGGGTATCCTCCTTCCACCCGAGCATGCCATGGTCTTCGGGCCGGAGGGAAAGCGGCTGCGCACGGCGAGCGCCGCGCCCGCACGCCAGGAGCCGGCCTATGTCTAGCGTCGCGCTGGCTGGCAATATCCTGAGCGCCGCGGCCCTCCACAGGCGCAGCGAGGACCGCACCGCCTGGCTGCTGGCGGCCCCGGCGATCGTGCTCTTGCTGCTGTTCGTGCTGCTGCCGGTGGTCGCCGTCATCTTCCTCGGCTTCACCGATTTCGAACTCGGTTATGGCAAATTCCGCCTGGTCGGCTTCGAGAATTACGCGCATCTCCTGACCGACCGCACCTTCCGCAAATCGCTGTGGAACACATCGGTCTATACGGCGATCGTCGCACCGGTCTCGATCGTGCTTGGCCTTGGCGTCGCCTTGCTGATCGAAGGCGAACCTCGGGCGCGCGGTTTCTTCCGCACCGTCTATTTCCTGCCGGTCGCATCGCTGATCGTCGCCATGGCGACAGTCTGGCAATATCTCTTCCACCCGACCATCGGGCCACTCAACGCGCTGCTTGCGCTGGTCGGCATTCCTGGCCCGAACTGGCTCGGCGCCTCCAGCACCGTGCTCTACAGCCTGTCGATCATCGGCGTCTGGCAGTCGGTCGGCTTCAACATGGTGCTGTTCCTGGCTGGCCTGACGGCGATCCCGCGCGAGCTCTACGCCGCTGCTCACGTCGATGGCGCGAAATCGGCGCTCGACCGGTTTTTCCTGGTCACCTGGCCGATGCTCGGGCCGACGACGCTGTTCGTCGTCACGATCAGCATCACCAATGCGGTGAAGGTCTTCGAAACCGTGAAGATGCTGACCGATGGCGGGCCCAACAAGGCCTCCGAAGTGCTGCTGTTCACCATCTACCAGGAAGGCTTCGTCTACCTGCGCGTCGGCTATGCCTCGGCAATGACCGTCGTCTTCCTTGCGATCCTGGTCGTGCTGATGCTTCTCCAATACCGCGTACTCGACCGGCGGGTGCATTACACATGACCAGCCTGCCTGCCGGCCGCATCATCCGTTTCGCGCTGCTTTCGCTGGGCGCGTTGATGATCCTCGCGCCTTACATCTTCATGATCTCGACCGCGGGCAAGACGCAGAGCGACATCTTTACCTCGTCGCTGTCGCTCATCCCGCAGCATTTCTATTTTGCCGAGAATTTCGCCAAGGCGCTGAGCAAGGTGCCGATGGCAACACTGCTGTGGAACGGCGTCGTCGTGTGCGGCCTGATCTTCTTCTTCCAAGTGCTGGTCGCGATTCCCTGCGCCTACGCCATGGCCAAGCTGAAATTCCGTGCCGCGCGGCTGATGATGGTGCTGGTCATGCTCGGCCTGCTGGTACCGATCCATGCCACGGCGCTGCCGCTCTATGTCGCCTTCGACAGGATGTCGCTGCTCAACAGCTACACCTCGCTGGTGGCGCCGTTCACGATATCGGTGTTCGCGATCTTCATGTTCCTGCAGTTCTTCCGCGCCATGCCCGACGATCTCATCCACGCGGCAAGGCTCGATGGCATGTCCGAGCTCGGGATCGTCGCGCGCGTCATCGTCCCCAATGCGTGGCCGGCGGTCACTGCCTTCGCGATCTTCTCGGTGGTCGCCCACTGGAACGATCTCTACTGGCCGCTGATCGTCGTCAGCAAGCAGGCCTACGCCACGCCGCCACTCGGCCTGATGTATTTCCGCGCCGCCGAGGCCGGCGACGACTACGGCGCGCTCATGGCCGCCACGCTGATCATCACCCTTCCACTCGTCGTTGCCTTCCTGTTCGCACAGAAGCGCTTCGTCGAAGGCATCACCATGACCGGTCTCAAAGGCTGACCGGGCCAACAAGGAGCAACGAGGCAATGAAGCATATCTCCAGGATTTTTGCCGCGGCGGCGGTGTCGCTGGCGACAGCCCTTCCGGCCTATGCCGACACGACGCTGACGGTCCATTATCCGATGCCCGGCTTCTTCAAGAACGTGATGGACACGATCTCGAAGAAGTTCATGGAAGAAAATCCCGACATCAAGATCCAGTTCGCCAGCCCGTCCGCCACCTATGAGGAAGGCATCCAGACCATCCTTCGCCAGGCCGGCACCGACGAAATGCCCGACATCACCTTCATCGGTCTCAACCGTCTGCGCATGCTCAACGAACGCGACGTTGCCGTCGATCTTGGCCCGCTGGTCAAGAAGGAAGGCAACATGGCTGAGCTCGGCTTCTCCGACACGATCCTGAAGCTGGCGCAGGTCAACGGCAAGCAGGTCGGCCTCGCCTTCGCCACCTCGAACCCGATCATGTATTACAACGCCGACCTGGTGAAGGCCGCCGGCGGTGATCCGGACAATCCGCCCAAGACCTGGGACGAGGTCATCGCGCTCGGCGGCAAGATCAAGGCGCTCGGCAATGGCGTCGACGGCATCGACTTCCGCTGGCAGGGCGACGACTGGATGTTTTCGGCGCTGCTGTTCGGCGCCGGCGGCAAGATGCTGAACGAGGACGAAAGCAAGGTCGCCTTCAACGGGCCGGAAGGCGAGAAGGCAGTCGAGATCCTGCAGCGGATGGTGAAGGAGGGCGGCATGCCGGTCTTCACCAAGCCGGCTGGCGAGCAGGCGTTCGCGGCCGGCAAGGTTGGCTTCGAGTTCCAGACCACCGGCGCGCTGGTCAACACCATCAAGAACGTCGGCGACAAGTTCACGCTGCGGACGGCCAAGATCCCGCTGATCGATCCGGCCAACGGCCATCTGCCGACCGGCGGCAATGCCGTGGTCATCCTGACCAAGGATGCCGCCAAGCAGGACGCCGCCTGGAAATTCGCGAAATTCGCCGCCGGCCCTTATGGCGCGTCGGTCGTCGTGCCCGGCACCGGCTATGTCCCCAACAATGAACTCGCGGCGAAATCGCCGGAATATCTCGGTGATTTCTACAAGAAGAACCCGCTGTTCCAGGCCGGGCT
Organism: Mesorhizobium sp. ESP6-5; assembly: GCF_020164695.1. Classification (NCBI taxonomy): domain Bacteria; kingdom Pseudomonadati; phylum Pseudomonadota; class Alphaproteobacteria; order Hyphomicrobiales; family Phyllobacteriaceae; genus Mesorhizobium; species Mesorhizobium sp. ESP6-5. The sequence continues at coordinate 497,574 of NZ_JAIUGR010000001.1, read as the reverse complement.
CAGCCAGATGCCGCTGATGGTTCCGTGGTATGCCTTTCCGGGGACCAACGGCGTGAAGGTGACACAGACCATCGTCGACAATCTGTCGCGGATCGTCGACCAGTCGGCGACGCCCAAGGAAGCGCTCACCGATGCGGCAAGCGACGTCGAAGGCATGCTGCCGACGCAGTAAGGACTTGCCAGGGCATCGCCGCGCCAATGGCGCGGCGAACTCCCTGGCGGTCAAGCCGGCCGGTAGATCCGCTCCGCCGTATTCCAGAAGATATCAGCCTCGGCCGCCGGACCGTGCTTCGCTACAGCCGCGCGGTGGGCCTTGATCAGTTCGGCGTGGCTCGTCCACAACTTCTCGATGGGGAAGTTGGAACCGAACATCAGGTGATCCGCGCCCAATATCTCGATCGCGTTGTCGACGATATAGGCGATCAGCGCCGGGTCGTTGCGGTGGACGAAAGTGCCGAGGCCAGACAGCTTGGCGTAGACGTTCGGCGCCGCCGACAGCGTGCGCAGCCCAGCCTTCCAGTCTTCGGTGGTTTCCTGATCCATGCCGGTCAGCATGCCGGCGTGGGTGAGGATGAAATTGGTCTCTGGATTTTCTCCGACCAGCGTCAACCCGTCTTTCATCTGGGCGGGAAAGAGCTGCAGGTCGAAGGACAGGTCATAATCCTTCAGCCGCGCCACATTGGCTCGTACCCTGGGATCGATCACCTGATCGGGGCCAGTGGCGAAGCGGAAGGCCGGGGTCTCGTGCCAATGCAACTGCATGCGCACGCCGCGCAGCAGCGAATATTTTTTCAAGCGGTCGATCTGGGGTCTGATGTCGTCCACCGTCATGTCGGTGTAGCCGACGATGGCCTGCGGCCAGCCGGTTTCATCTGCCGTTTTCTGCAGGAAGGCGACTTCCTTTTCGAAGTCCTCCTTCGCCCAGTTGGTCTGGACGTAGACCGCTTTCTCGACGCCGGACCCTTGCTGGTCGGCGAGAAACTCCTCGATCGGATAGTCGCGGCGGATCGGCTCGTAGGGGCCGAAGATGCGCGGCACCATCGGCCCGACCAGCCAGGGCTGGTCCTGCTGGCGCCAGATGTGGAAATGCGCGTCGATGGCTTTCTGCATCACGATACCCTTTTCCAGATTGTCGCCGCCCGTGGAGCAGGGCGGGCGAGCGACAGGATGAAATCGGTGAGGCCGGCGAGCGACGAGCCGTCGACCAGATCGTCGAGATCAGGCAGGATGGCCCGCAGCGCGGCCGTTGCCGGCTGGAAGCGCGGGTCGCCGGCCAAAGGTGTCGCCAGCGACAGCCGGAAAGCACGGGCGCTCAGCCGGCGCATCGCCGTCTCCAGTTCGGCATGGTCGCCGCGCTCCAGCGCGTCGGACAGGATGATCACTGCCGCACCACGTGCGAAGGCGGAAAAACGCGGCACGGAGAGGAAGGCACGCAGCGTTGGCCCCATGCGGGTGCCGCCGTCCCAGTCGTCGACCTGGGCTGCCGCGCGCGCCAACGCCTGGTCCCTGTCGCGGATCCGCAGCGCTGACGTGATGCGGTTTAGGCGCGTGCCGAAGGTGAAGATTTCTGCCCGGTCAGCGCCTTGCACGGCGGCATGCGCGAGCTTCAAATAATCCGACGTGTGCAGCTTCATCGAGCCGGACACGTCGATCAGGATCAGCAGTTTGCGCGGTACGGTCTGGCGGCGACGCAGCAGCGGCGAGGGGATATCGCCATCGGCGCTGACGATTTCCCTGAGCGAGCGGCGCAGGTCGAGCTTGCCGCGCGAATGGGTGCGCACCGTGCGGAAGGAGCGGCGGGCAGGCAGGGCGCCAGCGAGCTTACCGCGGAAGGCGGTCAGCCTGTCGTCGTCGCGCTGGAAGTCGCGGCTGCTCAACTGTTCGATCGCCGAGGATAGCTCGCCGCCTTCCCGTCGCTGCTCGGCTTCGATCCGCTCGTCGTTGGCGCCGCCATCATCCTTGACGCGGGTTTCCTCGTCGCTGTCGCCTTCCACCACGGCTGATGTGTTGCCGTAAAAATGGCTTTGGAAATGCGCCTCGAATTCTTCACGGCGGTCAGGTGGCGGCGCCAGGGTGGCCAGCGCTGCCTCGCGGATGTCGGCCATCGAGCGGGGGCCAAGCAAGGTTACCGCCTGCATGAAGCCGGAGACTTGTTCGGGGGCGATTATAAAGCCGTAGCGGCGCAGCAGTTGGCCGAAGCCAAGGAAGGGCGTGGCGGCGGGAGGTACGCTCTCCTCGCCCCGTTTACGGGGAGAGGATGCCGGCAGGCAGGTGAGGGGCAGCGCCGACTTCTGGCCATCGTGGCGCCGCCCCTCATCCGCCCCTTCGGGGCACCTTCTCCCCGTGAACGGGGAGAAGGGATCGTTGACGTCCCGGCTCACGCCAGCGCCTCCTCGACGATGCGGCCTAGCTCGGGCGCGACGTAGGAGAGGTCTTCCTCGTCCTTGATCAACACGCCGATGGCGCGGCGGAAGGCTTCCGGCCACGGGCTGCCGCCCTTTTCCAGGATCGTCGCGGCATTGGCCCATTCGACGGCTTCGGCGATGCCGGGCGGCTTGGCGAGCGGGCGGGCGCGGATGGTCTGCACGGCGGTCGCCACCGCGCGCGCGGTAGCCTCCGCGACATCGCCAGCACGCAGCATGATGATGGCGGCCTCGCGTTCGGCGTCGGGGTAGCCGATCCAGTGATAGACGCAGCGGCGGCGCAGCGCCTCGGCGAGTTCACGGGTGCGGTTCGAAGTCAGAATGACGATCGGCTGAGCGGCGGCACGGATGGTGCCGCGCTCGGGGATGCTGATCTGGAAGTCGGACAGGAATTCCAGCAGCAGCGCCTCGAATTCATGATCCGAGCGATCGATCTCGTCGACCAGCAAAATACGCTGCCGCGGCGCCTTCAACACCTGCAGCAGCGGCCGGGCAATCAGGAAACGGTCATCATAGATGTCGATCTCGTGCTCGCCGGCATGGCGGATGGCGAGCAGTTGGCGCTGGTAGTTCCACTCATAGAGCGCATGCGCCGCGTCGATGCCTTCATAGCATTGCAGGCGCACCAGATCGCGGCCGAGCAGCTCGGCCATCGCCTTGGCGGCTTCCGTCTTGCCGACGCCCGGCGCGCCTTCGAGCAGCAGTGGCTTGCCCAGCCGGATCGCCAGGAAGATCGCGGTGGCGAGGCTGTCGTCGGCCAGATAGCGCGAGGCGGCGAGGCGCTCGGCCACCGCCTCCGGCGAGGTCGCGACCGTTTCGGCGTTTCCCTCGGGCATGTCGGTCCTCAGTTAGCCGCTTGCGCCTTGAGCGCGCGCAAAATGCGTTCGGGCGTGATCGGCAGCATGTCGATACGCACGCCGACGGCATCGAAGACGGCGTTGGCGACCGCCGGGATTTGCGGGTTGGCGCACATTTCGCCCGGTCCCTTGGCGCCATAGGGGCCATCTGCCGAGGGCCGCTCCAGCACGATGATTTCGGTTTCGGCGAGGTCGCCGGGACCAGGCATCAGATACTGGTTGAAGTCGGTGCCGCCATGGTCGCGGTTGGGATAATAGGGTTCCGTCGTCTCGTAGAGCGCATGGCTGATGCCCATCCAGGAGCCGCCGACCAGCTGCTGCTCGACCATTTTAGGGTTCAACGCGCGGCCGATCTCGAAGACGTTCTTGACCGTCAGCACCGTGACCTCGCCGGTTTCGTCGTCGACTTCGACCTCGGCCACCGTGCAGGCATGCGCGTAACAGGTCGACGGCTTCATCGCGCCGGTCTCCTTCTCCGGATAGGAGCGCGGGATCAAAAACATGCCCCGACCTGAGATCGAGCGGCCGCGCTTGAAATGCGCCGACAGGGCGACATCGAAGATCGAGATCGATCTCTGTGGCGCGCCCTTGACCAGTATGTTACCCTGGCCGTCGGTTTCGAGGTCCGAGGCATTCACTTCCAGTTCCTCGGCCGCCACTTCAAGCATCACCTGGCGGGCTTCCCTGGCGGCCTGGATGACCGCGTTGCCGGCGCGGTGTGTGCCGCGCGAGGCGAAGGTGCCCATGCAGTGCGGGCCGGTGTCGGTGTCGGCGGTGTCGACGACGACGCGGTCGGTCGGCACGCCGATCGTCTCGGCGCAGATCTGCGCCATGATCTGCTTCATGCCCTGGCCGAGATCGACGCTGGAAAGTGTGACCATGAAATTGCCGGTCGGGGTCGAATGCACCAGCGCCTGGGTCGGGTCGCCGCCAAGGTTCATGCCGGTGGGATAGTTGATCGCGGCGACGCCGCGTCCACGCCTGATCGCCATCTCAAGCTCCGTTCTTGTACGAGGACATCGCCATGTATTTCTCCGCCACCGGCCAGTGGGCGGCGCGCGAGGCTTCCTGCATGCATTCGATGAGTGCCGCGCCCTCGGTCGGCTGGCGATGCGCCTTCATGTCGCCGTCGCGATAGGCATTGATGAAGCGGAATTCGAGTGGATCCATGCCGATCAGCCGCGCCAGCTTGTCCATCTGCACCTCCAGCGCGAAATCGCCGATGGTGACGCCGAAGCCGCGCATGGCCGACGACGGCGTGCGATTGGTGTAGACGCAGTAGGTGTCGATCCAGACGTTGGGGATGGTGTAGGGACCGGGATAGTGCCCGGCGCCCTTCTGCGCGCCATAGGGCGAGTGGCGGGAGTAGGCACCGGCATCGGTGTAGCCGGTGACCTTCCGTGCGACGATGCGGCCATCGTTCATGACGCCGTCCTTGATGACGACTTTTTCGGCCGCGCGGGGCGAGGAGATCTGCATCTCCTCCTCGCGGCTGTAGATAAAACAGACTGGTCGCCCGGTTAGTTTTGCGCCGAGGATGGCAATCGGCTCGACGATGACATCGACCTTGCCGCCGAAACCGCCGCCGACCGTGCCGCCGACAAAATGCAGCTTGCTGCCCGGCATCTGCAGGATGATCGAGGTGTTGTCGAGGGTGAAGAACATCGCCTGTGTGTTGGTGTAGCAGGTGAAGCGGTCATTGCCCTCGGGCGCCACCACGCAACCGGTGGTCTCGGTCGGCGCGTGCTCGATGGGCGAGGACTGATAGCTTTGCTCCAGCACGTGATCGGCCTCGGCAAAGCCCGCCTCGACATCGCCGAAGCGCACCTTGCGGCACGCGCCGCTGTCATAGAGGTAATAGTTCTGGCCGTGATACTCGTTGACGATCGGCGCGCCGGGCTTCAGCGCTTCCTCCATGTCGAACACGGCGGGCAGCACTTCATAATCGACCTTGACCTTGGCGGCGGCTTCCTGGGCGGCACGCTCGGTTTCGGCCAGCACCGCCACCACGGCCTCGCCCTTCCAGCGCACCTTGCCGTCGGCCAGGACCGTCTCGTCTTCCGGTCCGACCTGGATCAGGATCAGGATCGTGTAGACATTGTGCGGCACGTCCCTGGCCGTCAGCACCTTGACCACGCCCGGATGTTTTTCGGCCTCCGACGTGTCGATCGAGCGGATGCGGGCATGGTGATGAGGGCTGCGCACCATCTTCAAATGCAGCATGCCGGGAAAGTTGCGGTCGGCGAAATAGGCGGTCTTTCCGGTGACGTGGCCTGGCGAATCCGAGCGTGGCCGCGCCTGGCCGATCTCATGCAGATCGTCCTTGCGGACATCGGCGAAGTAGCTCTTGCGCAATTCCATTTCTTTGGTCCCTCAGAGCATGATGCCGAAAAGTGTGAAGCGGTTTTCGGGCGACATCATGCTCTATCTCTTTGATTTAGAGCCGGATTCGGATTTCAGGTCTGTTCGACCTGAAATCATCCGGCTCTAGGCCGCGTTCTGCGAATTGGCGCGGGCGGCGGTGAGCACCGCCTGGATGATCGGCTCGTAGCCGGTGCAGCGGCAGACGTTCCCGGACAGCGCCTCGACGACATCCTCGCGGCTGGGATTGGGCGTGTGGTCGAGCAGCACCTTGGCGGCCATGATCATGCCCGGCGTGCAAAAACCGCATTGGCTGGCGAATGTGTCGAGGAAGGCACGCTGCAGCGGGTGCAGCACGCCGCCTTCGGCGAGGCCCGATGTGGTGGTGATCGTTGCATCGTTGCAGGTCTCGGCCAGCGTCAGGCAGGAGAGCCTCAACTCGCCGTCGATGATGACGGAGCAGGCGCCGCAGGTGCCTTGGTGGCAGCCGCCCTTCGGCGAGGTGTCGCCGACCTTGTCGCGCAAGGCATTGAGCAGCGTGGTGCCGCTTTCTATGAATTCGGCTTTTTCGGAGCCGTTGAGCGTGAATTGAACCGGGACCTTTGCCATTCTTCCTCCTTGCGCGCCTGCCCGAGGACCGGACAGACGCGCGCCCTCCCACGGGTGTTATTCGGTCAGCAGCAGTCGGCCGAGATGCACCGGCAGCACTTCGGCGCGATACCAGGCGCTGGCGATCGGGTCGGTGATGGGCGATATGCCTTCAGCCGCGGCAGCCAGCGCCGGTGCGATGCCATCCGGGTCGAGCGTCCTGCCGAGCAGCGCTTTTTCCGCTGCCTTGGCACGCATCGGCCGATCGGCCATGCAGCCCAGCGCGACCCGCGCCGAGGACACGGTCCCGTCTCCAGCCTGTTCCAGAACGATGGCGATGCTCAGCACCGAGACCCCCTTGGGCTTGACCCGCGACACTTTGAGGAAGCGGAAGCTGTCGGGCTTCGGAAGCGTGAAACCGACCGACGTGACGATGGCGCGGCTGTCGTCCCGTGCGGCCAGGAAGGTCTCGATAGGGCTTTCGCCGTCATCGGCAGCGATCGTTGCGTCGAGCGCCAGCAGGGCCACGGCGAAATCGCCATAGGGCGCCGGCGAGAACAGATTGCCGCCGATGGTCGCCATGTTGCGGATCGCCGGGCCGCCGACGGCGCGCGCGGCCTTGGCGAGGGTACCGAGTTCCGGATGGCGGGCGATCTCCGCCATTGTCACCGAAGCGCCGATGCGCACCTTGCCGCCGGACAGGGCGATGCCCGACAGGGCCGGGTCGGAGGCGCGGACAAGAGTGGAGACGGAGATATCGCCTTCATTGGCGGCTCGAACCACAAGCGTGCCGCCGCCGAGATAGCGGCTGCCAGCGACCGTCAGCGCCGCATTGGCGTCCTTCACGGTCGAGAATGTCTGCAATGCCAGCGCCATGGCGCGCTCCCGTGGTTTGGCTCAGCCTTGCTCGGCGAAATGGCTCTTCAGGGCGTTGAAGCCGCCCTGGAAGACATTGGCGCCCATGCCCTCGGCCAGCTTGTCGGCTTCTTCGGGTGCTGCGTCGAAGCTGGCGGTCCATTCGGCATAGGTGCGGTCGCCGTCGGTGACGCGCCTGAGCTGCAGCGTCGCCTTGTGGTTGGTGAGGGGCTGCGGCGTTTCCAGGATGGAATAGCTGACGAGGAAATTGTCATCGGAGAAGTCGAGCAGTTTTTCGCGCAGGCGGGCACCGCTGGCCAGCTGGAAGTTGCGCACGCAGCCGATCGTGCTGGCATCCTTGCCGTCTTCGATATGGCTCTCGACCATGCGTGGATGCCAATCCGGCAACCCGTTGAAGTCGCGTATGCGCGCCCAAACCTTTTCGACCGGTGCGTCGATCACGCTGGAAATGGTGACTTTGGGCATAAGATGTTCCCTTGCGAATTTCGTTGCGGCAAGGGTAGGGCGCTAGCGCGCACAGCGCTTATCAATGCGTCTTGAGCATCTATCAACCAGTCTGAAAAACAGATGGCTGCCGGCTCAGGCCATTGCCCGCGCGGCCTCGCGGTAGAGCGTCGGCGGCACGCCGACATGGTCACGGAAGAAGCGCGAGAAATTGCCTTGCGTGGTGAAGCCGAGATTGCAGGCGACCGAGATCAGCGGCTCCCGCGACCATTGCAACTGCCGCACCGCTTCCTCCATGCGCAGCGTGTTCCAGTAGACGTTGGGCGTCAGGTTGGTCTGTTCCTTGAACAAGGCGAAGAAATGCGGCCGCGAAAGGCCAACGGCGCGGGCAACGTCGTCGAAGGAGATGCGTTCGCAGACATTGGCCTTCATCAGCTGGATCGCCTTGCGGACGCGGAAATCCTGCACGGTGTTTATGCGGCCGCGCGCTTCCTGCGGCGCCGAGGCGTCGGCGGCATCGAGCACAGAGTCGATGAATCGCTCGATCTCGTAGTTGGCGACATCGTCGACGCTCTCATTGTCGGTGAGATGGTCGAGCAGGCTGGCGGCCGCCTGGTGCAGCCAAGGCTCGAGCGCGATCGCCGCCCGCGAAAACAGCGGCGCGCTGGATGGCAGGTCGCGCCGGCGGCGGGCCCAGTCGGGATCGATGTAGAAGGCGAGAAACAGACCGGGCGTCCCGTTTTGCGACAGGACATGGCTGTGGGGCTGGAAGGAATTGATGCCGGCGGCGGTGCAAGGGCCGAGGCGGACCGTCTCGCGGCCGATGGTCATCTCGCCGGCGGTGCCTTCGAGCCAGATGATCAGATGCGCCTCGACATGGGCATGGGTGACGAAGTCGCTCGCGACATTCAGGACAGAAACATGTCCGAACCGGCCCCAGTAGAGCCTGATCGCTTCCGTCATGGCATATCCTCCCGCAAGCGACTGGCCTCCCTTCGCCTGCAGGGGGGATTGTGCGGCCGGTTTTCGGCATCCGTCAAGGCATCGGCTGTTGGCCGGTACCAATGGAGGTTGGCTTCAGCCGATTTTCAGACTGAGCGATAGGATCAGAACGAATAGCGCTTCGACGGCGAAGAGCCCCTCAATCGCTGCGCCTGAAATTGCGGATGCGGTCGAACAGAACCGCCAGCAGGATGGCGCCGCCGATGAAGGTGCCCTGCCAGAAGGCGTTGATGCCGAGCAGGCCAAGGCTGTTGCGGATCACCTCGATGAGGGCGGCACCGACGATGGCGCCAAAGGCGGTGCCGACGCCGCCGGCCAAATTGGCGCCACCGATGACGGTGGCGGCGATCACTTGCAGTTCCATGCCGTTGCCGAGATTGGTGGTGACAGCGCCGAGCCAGCCAGTTTCGATGATGCCGGCAATGCCGGCCGACAGCGCCGAGATCATGTAGACGGCGACCTTGATCTGGCGCACCGGCACGCCGGTCAGCGTCGCGGCGTGCTCGTTGCCGCCAATGGCGAAGATATGCCGGCCGAACTTCGTCCAGCGCAGGACGAAGCCGGTGATCAGGGCCAGCAGGATCGTGTAGAGCACCGGGTTGGCGATGCCGAACACCCAGGCGCCGCCGCCGAGTGCCAGAAGCTTGTCGTGGTCCGGGCCGAACTGGAAGACGACGGTGTTGTTGGAGGCGACCATGGCGAGGCTGCGGGCGATCGACAGCATGCCGAGCGTCACCACGAAGGGCGGAAAGCCCAGATAGGCGATAAAAATGCCGTTGAAGGCGCCGATGACGAGCGCGGTGGCGATCGAGGCCAGAATGCCGATCTCGATCGAATAGCCGGCATGCATGGTGACGGCCAGCACCATCGAGCACAGGCACAGCACAGAGCCGACCGACAGGTCGATGCCACCGGTGATGATGACGAAGGTCATGCCGAGCGCCACGATGGCGACGAAGGTGATGTTGCGGGTGATGTTGTAGAGGTTCTTCGAGGTGGCGAAGGCATCGGTGGCGAAGGACAGGAAGATGCAGGCCAGGATGACGGCGACCACCACCCAGAAAGTCTGGCTGGAGAACAGGCGCGACAGGAAAGTGTGCTGCTTCTGCGCGATCGTCTGGTCAAGGGTGACTGCCATTATCGACCTTTCCTGCCGGCAGCGAAACGCGCCAGCGCAATGAAACCCGGTTTTATCCCTCTCACGCCGCCTGCTCGATGGCGCCGGTGATCAGCCCGGTGACTTCCTCGGGCGAGCTCGACGCGATCGCCTTGTCGGCGACCTTCCTGCCGCGCCGCATCACGATGACGCGGTCCGCGACGTCGAAGACGTCGGGCATGCGGTGGCTGATCAGCACCACGGCGATGCCCTGGTTACGCAGGTTGCGGATGAGGTTGAGCACTTCGGCGACCTGCCGCACCGAGATCGCCGCCGTCGGCTCGTCCATCAGCACGATCTTGGCCTGCGACAGCATGGTGCGGGCGATCGCCACGGCCTGGCGCTGTCCGCCCGACATCTGCTTGACGAGATCGCGCGGGCGCGTCTCGGATTTCAGCTCGGCGAAGATATGGCCGGCGCGCTTGTACATCGCCGCATAGTCGAGGATGCGGAACGGGCCGACGCCACGGCGCAGTTCGCGGCCGAGATAGACATTGGCCGCCGCCGTCAGATTGTTGCAGAGCGCCAGGTCCTGGTGGACGATCTCGATGCCGTGCTGGCGGGCCTCGACCGGCTTGTGCAGGATGAGTTCCTTGTCGTCCATGCGCATCGTGCCATGGCTCGGGCGGAAATTGCCCGCGATCATCTTGACCAGCGTCGACTTGCCGGCGCCGTTGTCGCCCATCAGGCCCACGACCTCCCCGGGCTCGATCGACAGCGACACGTCGTTGACCGCCTGGATGGCGCCGAAATGCTTCGAGATGTTGGTGAGTTCGAGAACCGCCACCCGTCTTTGCCTCCCATGCCTGGCCCATCCGCACGCGGACAGGCGACAGCTTCCATTGGCTTTCCCCAGCTCCTCCCGGGGGCAGCGATGCGGTCATTTACGCGAATGGCATCGCGGGCGTCAATTGTCGAACGGGCAATTGTCAGACGAATAGTGCCGTGCGGAATTTGAAAAATCAGTTTTGTAGGACAAATAGCATTGACGTTGGCGGCAAGCCGTTATTAGTTGAGCGTCGGAGGAAGACATGCCGGCTTTGACGACGCCATCGGCGGCGCCAACGGCAGGAAGGTTTTGGCGATCGTGCAGCGTCGTCGCTGGGAGGGTCGTATCTGAAAATGCTTATCGGCCTGGCCGGATTGAATGGGCGCATGCGTCTCAGTCATCTCGCATCCCGGCTGGTTTGTGTGGCGGGCACGCCGTGTCCGTCTGGTTGCAAAGGGAGGACTGACATGAGGAAAACAGTATTGCTCGCCGCCGTCGCCGCCATGGCGTTGGGCGCCGGGCCGGCTTTGGCCAAGAAGCAGCTCGTCATCGTGGTGAAAGGTCTCGACAATCCATTCTTCGAAGCCATCCACCAGGGCTGCGAGAAATGGAACAAGGAAAACGCCAGCTCGGAATATGAATGCTTCTACACCGGTCCGGCATCGACTTCCGACGAGGCCGGCGAGGCGCAGATCGTGCAGGATATGCTGAGCAAGGCCGACACGGTGGCGATGGCGATCTCGCCGTCCAACGCGCCACTGATCGCACAGACGATCAAGAGCGCCAATCCGTCGATCCCGATCATGACCGTCGACGCCGACCTCGCCAAGGAAGACGCGGCACTGCGCAAGACCTATCTCGGCACCGACAACTACCTGATGGGCAAGAAAATCGGCGAGTACATCAAGAAGGCCAAGCCGAATGGTGGCACGATCTGCACCATCGAGGGCAATCCGGCGGCCGACAACATCTTGCGTCGCGCGCAAGGCATGCGCGACGCGCTGACGGGCAAGGAAGGCCTCACGGCACTTGCCGGCGAAGGCGGCTGGACGGAAGTCGCCGGCTGCCCGGTATTCACCAATGACGACGGAGCCAAGGGCGTTCAGGCGATGACCGACATCCTCGCCGCCAATCCCAAGCTCGACGCGTTCGGCATCATGGGCGGCTGGCCGCTGTTCGGCGCGCCGCAGCCCTACCGCGACCTGGTCGGACCGCTCAAGGACCGGCTGGCCAAGAACGACTTCGTCATCGGCGCCGCCGACACGATCGGCGACGAGGTGGCCATCGCCAGGGACGGCCTTGTCACCGCGCTGGTCGGCCAGCGGCCCTTCGAAATGGGCTACAAGGCACCATCGGTGATGATCGACCTGGTCGAAGGCAAGAAGGTTGACGATCCGGTCTTCACCGGTCTCGACGAATGCACCAAGGACACGGTCGACACCTGCATCCAGAAATAGGCCGCGATTTCGGGGCGCTCGCCAACGAGCGCCCCGTTTCCTCCAATTCTTCAACAGGACGCCTTGGTTGGGGCTATCGGAGCCCGGCTTTGACGCGTCAGTGGTTTGGATTTTCGGCAACGGGATCGGTGCGCCGCGCGGGTTTGGATCAATCCGGGTGACTGGCGGCCGACCTATTGGAACGTGGATGCCGGACGAGAAGGCAAAGAAAAAAGCCGGCCGGGCCAAGGCGCAAGCCAGCCACGACCCGGCAGCCATGCGCAGGGTGGATGCGGCGCACTTTCCCGGGTCCAGCGTCCATGCCTCGCTCGCCAGCGAGATTGGCCTCAGGATCGTGCGCGGCGACTATCCGCCTGGCAGCATCCTGCCCAATGAGGCCAAATGGGCCGAAACCTTCAATGTCAGCCGTTCGGCGGTGCGCGAGGCGATCAAGATGCTGATGGCCAAGAGCCTTCTGGCGTCGCGGCCAAAGATCGGGAGTTGGGTCGAGCCGAAGGAGCGCTGGAACCTGCTCGACCGCGACGTGCTGGCCTGGTACGCGACCGCGCCGGATCGCGAAGCGTTCCTTCGCACCGTGCAGGAGTTCCGCCACATCATCGAACCGGAAGCATCCGCCTTTGCCGCAATACGGCGCAGCGACGAGCAGATGGCCGAGATCAGCCTGGCCTGCCGGGAGATGGCCGAGGCGGCCAACCTGCCCGAGCGCATCCGTGCCGACACGCGCTTCCACCTCGCCATCCTGCGGGCCTCGGGCAACGACCTTCTGGTGCCGCTCGGCGTGTTGATCGAATCGGCGCTCGACCATCTCTTCATCTTCACCACACGCCAGGTCGGCGATCAACGGCGGGCACAGAAACTGCACGAGGCGATCGAGAAAAGCATCCGCCTGCAGCGGCCAGCCGCGGCGCGCAACGCCGTGCACAAGCTGCTTGCCGACACCGATGAGGGGATCGGAAGGGGCCGGCGCTAAGGCCAGCCGACCGTCCGGGTCTCAGATCGTCTGCTTCCTTCCATCCTTCGTCGGCATCAGGTCGATGCCATTGACCTTGGCGATGTGCGTGGCCAGCATCGGCACGAACTGCTCGGCCGGGCCGGTTGCGTGAGCGCCGGCGAAGGCGTTCTTGGTGGCGTTGCCGAGCGGATTGGCGATGCCCGCCGCCCCCGCCATCGATTCCAGATAGGTCAGGTCCTTGAAGGCATTGGCGATGGTGAATTTGTGGGCGTCGCGGTCGCCTTCCAGCGTCCAGCGCATGAAGGTCTGATAGAAGCCGCAATCCATGCGGCCATTGCGGATGACGCTGTCGAAACGCGGCGGCGAGATGCCGACCTTCTCCGCCAGTGCCAAGGCCTCGGAATAAAGGGCGGCGTAGCCCAGCGAGATGAAATTGTTGAGCAGCTTCATGCGGTGGCCGTCTCCGGTATCGCCGATATGCACGATGCGGCCGGCCCAGGTGTCGATCACCGGCTTGACCCTGGCAAAGACGGCATCGGGCGCGCCGACCATGGCGTCGAGCGTGCCTTCCCAGGCTTCCTTCGGCGTGCGGCTGAGCGGCGCGTCGACATAGTCGACGCCGAGCGCCTTGAGTTCCGCGGCAAGTGCCACGGTCGAGACCGGATCCGATGTCGAGCAGTCGACGACGACCGCCCCCTTCTTCAAACCCTCCTTGAGGCCATCGGGACCGCGAATGATAGCCTCCACCTCGCGCGAGCCGGTGACGCAGATGAAGACGATATCGGATGCCGCCGCCACATCGCGGGAAGTCGATGCCTCACGAGCGCCTCGGCCGAGAAGATCCTCCGCCGGTTTGCGGTTCTTGCGGCCGAGGAAGGTCAGGGAATATCCCTTGTCGACGATGTTCTTGGCGATGCCGTGCCCCATCAATCCAAGGCCGACAAAGCCGATCTTCTCACCCGTAGCGGTCGTGTTCATGCTGTCTGTCCTGTTGCGTGATTATCGATAATGTCGCCGCTGTTTTAGCCATAGACGGTTGCAGAAAGCAATATTGTCTGACAATACACGTAAATCCCAGGACTTTCGTGGAGACCAGAAATGACGAAGCGGATCATGTTCACCGGCGGCAGCGGCAAGGCTGGGCGCCACGTCGTGCAATATCTGGTGGAGCAGGGTTGCCAGGTGCTCAACATCGACACCAGGCCGCTCGACAATCCCAAGGTGCGCACGCTGATCACCGACATCACCGACAGCGGCCAGGTGTTCAACGCGCTGTCTAGCTATATGGGGCTGCACGAATTCGACCCCTCGCTACGCCCGCAGCCAGTGGACGCCGTGGTGCATTTTGCTGCCATTCCACGCATCATGATCACGCCCGACAACGAGGTGTTCCGCATCAATGCAATGGGCACCTACAACATCATCGAGGCGGCGGTGAAGCTCGGCATCCGCAAGGTGATCATCGCTTCCAGCGAGACGACCTACGGCCTGGTGTTCGCCAACGAGCCGCGCGATCCCGCGTATTTCCCGCTCGACGAGGACTATGACGTCGACCCGATGGACAGCTATGCGCTGTCAAAGATCGTCAACGAGAAGACCGCGCGCGCTTTCGCGCAGCGCAATGGCACGGATATCTATGCCTTGCGCATAGGCAACGTCATCGAGCCGCATGAGTATTCGCTGTTTCCGAAATGGTTCGCCGATCCTGGTTTTCGCAAGCGTATCGCCTGGAGCTACATCGATGCCCGGGACCTTGGCCAGATCACGCTGCGTGCCGTCGAGAAGGATGGGCTGGGCTACCAGGTGTTCAATGCCGCCAATGACGACACCTCGTCCGACCTGCCGACCGCCGAACTCCTGAAGCGGTTCTATCCCGACGTGCCGGTCAAGGGCGAACTCGGTGAATACGAGACGCTGCTGTCGAACCGCAAGGCGCGCGACATGCTCGGCTTCCGCCCGGAGCACAGCTGGCGCAAATACGTCAAGACCGCCTAAGCGAGCTCGAATCACGGCTGGGTTGTGCATAGAGGCCGGCTTTGCGGCCTCACGCCCGCACCACGCTTGACAGCCTCCCTAAACCGGCCTTTCTGGAATGCATGCGGGACGCGAAGCCGAACAGGGAAAAATCGCCGAAAAAGGCTGTAGCCGCCGATCGTCCGGCCGGTGTTCGGCGAGCCGACGCGGCACGTATTCCGGGCTCCAGCGTGCACACATCACTGGCCAGCGAGATTGGGCTCAGGATCGTGCGCGGCGATTATCCGCCCGGCACCATCCTGCCCAATGAGGCCAAATGGTCGGAGACGTTCAGCGTCAGCCGCTCGGCGGTGCGCGAGGCGATCAAGATGCTGATGGCCAAGAGCCTGCTCGCATCGCGCCCCAAGATCGGCAGCTGGGTCGAACCCAGGGAACGCTGGAACCTGCTCGACCGCGATGTGCTCGCCTGGTACGCGACGTCGCCCGACCGCGAGGTTTTCCTGAAGACGGTGCAGGAATTCCGCCACATCATCGAGCCGGAAGCGACCGCATTCGCCGCCATGCGGCGCACCGACGAGCAGATGGCCGAGATCAGCCAGGCCTGCCGGGAGATGGGAGAGGCGAAAAGCTTGCAGGAACGGACCCGTGCCGACACCCGCTTCCACCTCGCCATATTGCGTGCCTCGGGCAATGATCTGCTGGTGCCGCTCGGCGTGCTGATCGAATCCGCCTTCGATCACCTGTTTGCCTACACGACCCGGGAGCTCGACGATTTGCAGCTCGCCCAGAAGATGCACGAGGCAATCGAAAAGAACATCCGCCTCCAGCGGCCGGATGCGGCGCGCAATGCCGTGCGCAAGCTGCTGGCCAATACCGACAACGTCATCCGTTCGCGATAGATTTCCGCGACACGGCCGTTGGGCGCGGGTGTTCGCGCCTTGGAATTCGAAGCAATTCGGGGCCGGACCGCACAAAATTCAAAAGCCTGTGTCGGATCGGCTGTGCGGTACCCGTCCTTGGGGCATCGAACAGAGACCACGAAGGAGTATCGACATGCCCAGCACCGTACGTCTGCACCGCGTCCTGACCACCAGCCCGGAGAAGGTCTACCGCGCGTTCCTCGAGGCCGATGCGCTTGCCAAATGGCTTCCGCCGAACGGCTTCACCTGCACGGTTCATCACTTCGAGGGCAAGGTCGGCGGTACCTTCAAGATGTCGTTCCGCAACTTCACCACTGGCGACAGCCATTCGTTTGGCGGTGAGTACGTCGAGCTCGTCGCGGGCGAACTCCTGCGCTACACCGACAGGTTCGACGATCCCAACCTGCCCGGCGAGATCCAGGTGACCGTGACGCTGAAGAAAGTGTCCGTGGGCACCGAAGTGAACATCACACAAGCCGGCATTCCAGACGCCATTCCCGCCGAAGCCTGCTATCTCGGCTGGCAGGAGTCGCTGCGAAACCTGGCCAAGCTTGTCGAACCCGAGATCAGACAATAGGGCGCCTACCGGCTGGATAGCGGTAATAAACGGGTTCCTCACCTCGTTTTTGATGGGGTGAGGAACAAGCTTGAGGAGCCATTGGCGGCGAAAGCCTAATCCTCCTTTGGCCGCCCGAATGCCGCACGCAATTCGTCCTTGGCGTCCTCGAGGATCTTCTTGCGAGCCGCGGGCAGGTTTTTTCCGGCCCTGTTGATGTAGAAATTCAGCATCGACATGGCGGACTGGAAGGGCTCGGCCTTGCGGCGGTGGCTGTGTTCGGCCGAACGCTTGAGCGAGGCGGCGATCTTCTTGGCGTCGTCGGATTCGAACACGTGGTCCTCGAGATCCATAGCATCGCTGTGCTCGGTCACCTCGGCCGACCATTTCTGCCTGGTGGCGGTCATGGCTGGACTCCTTTGCGGGTTATCGATCGGAAACTCCAGATGCTGGCGCCGGTTCCCGCGCTCGTACCTCCCTGGAGCCACGGATTTGCCCGCCGTGGCGCTGCTGTGCGCCGAGAATGCGTCGATAGTGGCCAAAACAGCAGCGGTTGAGGCCGCCGACAGGAAACGCCTTTGTCACGAACCGACTTGAGCCGGCCCAGCCCCGGTATCGACAGTTCCTACGCCTGGATGCGTCTAGCCATCTCGATGCTGCTGGCGACGATCGGTGCGGTCGGCATGTGGGCCGTTGTCGTGGTGCTGCCGGCGGTACAGGCCGAGTTCGGCGTCGACCGCGCCGCGGCATCCATGCCTTACACCGCGACCATGGTCGGCTTTGCCGCCGGCAATGTGCTGGTCGGCCGCGCCATCGATCGCATGGGTTACTGGATTCCGGCGCTGTTTTCCTCGATCGCGCTCTCCGCCGGCCTTCTGCTCGCGGCTTTGTCGACCTCGATCCTGCAATTCACCCTTGCGCAAGGCGTGCTGATCGGTCTCGGCACATCGGTGATCTTCGGGCCGCTGATCGCCGATATATCGCACTGGTTCAATCGCCGGCGCGGCGTCGCTGTCACCGCGGCCGCGGCCGGCAACTACCTCGCCGGAGCGATCTGGCCGACCATCATGCCGACGCTGATCAAGGCGGAAGGCTGGCGCTTCACCTATGCCGCCATCGGCGTCTTCTGCCTGGTCACCATGGTGCCGCTGGTGCTTTTGCTGCGCCGCGGCGCTCCGGAAGCGGCAGCCGCCGGCCCGGCCGGAAGCCGGTCCGTGCAGCCGATGCCAATGTCTCCGGCCGCGATGCAGATGCTGCTGGTCATCGCGGGACTGGGCTGCTGCGTGGCGATGTCGATGCCGCAAGTGCACATCGTCGCCTATTGCATGGATCTTGGCTACGGCATGGCGCATGGCGCCGACATGCTGTCGATCATGATGGCCGCGGGCGTCGTCAGCCGGCTCGCCTCGGGCTTTGTCGCCGACCGCATCGGCGGTGTCAAAACCTTGCTTATCGGCTCCGTGCTGCAATGCCTGTCGCTGCTGTTCTACATCCCGTTCGACGGGCTCGCCTCGCTCTATGTCGTGTCGCTGGTCTTCGGCTTGTCGCAAGGCGGCATCGTGCCTTGCTATGCGATCATCGTGCGCGAATACCTGCCCGCCAAGGAGGCCGGCCAGCGCATCGGCATCGTGATGATGGCGACGATTTTCGGCATGGCGATCGGCGGCTGGATGTCGGGCTGGATCTACGACCTGACCGGCTCCTATGCCGCCGCTTTCCTGAACGGCATCGCCTGGAACCTGCTTAACATATTGGCGATCGGGCTGTTCATGTGGAAGGCAAGGCACAGAGCTGCCGTAGCCGCCTGAGGAAGGCCAAGCACGGCCACTTGGTGGCTCGGCTTGACAACAGGCAGTCACTGCGCGACGCCAGGGCGGATGGGTGCGGCAACAGGCCGGTGAGATGGCGACAGCTGGAAAGATCGCATTGCGGGCGCGCTTCGATGGCCATGCGCATGGGCCAACACCGTGATCAAGCCGCGTTCGCGCCGGGGCGGTGGCCGCCCAACCCTGTCGGATGTGGCACGCAAGGCCGGCGTCGGCGCCATCACCGTTTCACGCGCACTGCGCGACCCGGCACGTGTTTCCGAGGAACTGCGCCGTCAGATCCAGGCCGCCGTCGACGAACTCGGGTATGTGCCGGACCCCAATGCGCGTGCATTGGCCTCGGCGCGCGCCGAAGTGTTCGGCGTGCTGGTGCCTTCGCTAACCAACAACGTCTTCGCCGAGGTGGTGCGCGGCATCTATGACAGCCTGTCGGACAGCCCGTTCCGCATCCAGCTCGGCAACACGCACTATTCCGGACTGGAGGAAGAGCGGCTGCTGCAGCTGTTCGGTTCGCAACGCCCGGCCGCGCTCATCATTGCCGGCATCGACCAGACGCCCGCTTCGCGAAAACTCCTGGAGAATGCCGGTTGCCCGGTGGTTCAGGTGATGGAGACCGGACCCGATCCGGTGGACATGATGGTCGGCTTCTCGCATCTCGATGGCGGCCGGACGGCGACCGAGCACCTGATAGAGGCGGGGTATCGCCGGATCGGCTTCATCGGTGCACGCATGGACCCGCGCTCGCAGCGGCGCCTGGCTGGTTACCGGGTGGCGATGGAGAAGGCCGGCCTCTCGGACCCGCGCCTGATCACCACCACGCCGGTGCTGTCCAGCGTGCCGCTAGGCCGCGAACTCTTCCGCGATGCGCTTGCCAAGATGCCGACGCTCGACGGCGTGTTCTGCAACAATGACGACATCGCGCTCGGCGTGCTGTTCGAATGCCATCGTGCCTCGATCGAGGTGCCGAAGACCATCGGCATTGTCGGCTTCAACGATCTCGACATGATGCAGGTGGCGTTTCCTTCGATCACCAGCATCCGCACCCATCGCTACGAAATCGGCAGGCGCGCGGTGGCCATGGCTCTTGCGGCAATATCGGGTGACAGGCCGCGGCAGCGGGTCGTCGACCTTGGCTTCGAGCTGAAGCGCCGCGAGAGCACAGCCCGCTGAACACGCTTTCGAGAACACCCGCGAATGACGCTTTACACAACGTCATGGTAGCGCTACCATTTTCCATTGGAGAGCTTCGCCACTCAAATGCTGGGCCTGTTTATTATACATAAGCAACAGCTCATGCTTGTTTATTATGTATAATATGATAACCTTTTCCCAACCGAAGGAGACGGCAAGGGGAAGGATCGCGGAGGTCTTCGGCATCTGGCAGGCGTGACTGGGTAAGGCGGAGGTGCTAGCCGGGAGCGCGAAATCGCATAAAAACTGAACCGACAAATCGGAACTGCAATCGGGAGGATTATCGATGATCAAGTCACTTGTCGGCGGCATCGTTGCTGCCAGCGCATTCGTCATGCTCAATTCGGCGGCCATGGCTGCCGGCCCGGAGATCGTCTCCGGTCCCGCCGCCCAGGCCGACTGTTTCGCGCCCTGGGACGCGAACACCAAGTTCTTCAAATTTCCGAAGAAGGAAGGTCCGTTCCGCATCGCCTTCGCCAATGGCTATATCGCCAACACCTGGCGCATCCAGATGGTGCAGACGGCCAAGGCCTATGCGTCGCAGCCCGACGTGAAGGCAAAGATCAAGGAATTCAAGGTCGTCTCGACGGGCGAGGACGTGCCGGCGCAGATTTCGGCGATCAACAACTTCATCGATTCCGGCTATGACGCCATCGTCACCGACGCGCAGAACCCGACCGCCTTCGGCCCGGTCATCAAACGCGCCAAGGAAGCCGGCATCGTGCTGGTCGCCTTCGACAATATTCTCGACACCAAGGACGCTATCAACGTCAATGTCGACCAGAAGGGACTTGGCGAATTGTGGGCCAAGTGGCTGGTCGCCAAGATCCCGAATGGCGGCAAGATCCTGGAAGTGCGCGGCGTCGCCGGCACCTCCGTCGACACCGATCGCCACAACGGCATCCATGAGGTGTTCGACGCCTCCGGCAAGAAGTGGGATGTGACCGAAGTCGCCGGCAAATGGGATGACGGCGTGGCGCAGAAAGTGACCGCCGATGCGATCGCCACCAACGGTCCGTTCGACGGCATCACCGGCCAGGGCGGCGACACCGGCATCGTGCAGGCGATGATGGACGCCAAGCATCCGTTCGTGCCGTTCGGCGGCGAGACCGAAAACGGCTTCCGCAAGTTCTGCGCGGCGCATTCGGCCGATGGCCTGAAGTGCACCTCCGCCGGCTCGGGCCCGGCCCAGGTCGCCGTCGCCATCAAGACGGCGATCGCGGCACTCGAAGGCGAAGTGGTGCCGCAGGAGGTGAAGCTGCCTCTGGCCGTCGCCACGGATCCGGACATGAAGGAAGGCACGGATTACTTCCCGAAGGAGTCCGACAATTTCTTCGTCGGCAATTCCTTCCCGACCTGCGGCATCAATTTCAGCGCCCAGGAAATCATGGGGCAGACCAAGGAAAACCAGTAGTCGCTTTCTATCGTCTGGCGCCGCGGCTGATCCCGCGGCGCCAGCCTGCAATCCCACAATCGCCCTGGGAGGGTTGATGGACGGTGCGGCTCCACTCTTTCGCATGGAAGGCATTTCCAAGCGCTATGGCGGCGTGCGGGCGCTGGAAAAGGCCGAACTGACGGTCGAGGCCGGCAGCATCCACGCCATTCTCGGTGAAAATGGGGCTGGCAAATCGACGCTGATCAAGGTCATGGCCGGTGTCGTGGCGCCCGACGAGGGCGGCATGGTGCTGGACGGACGCGAGGTGACCTTCGCGTCGCCGGGTGCGGCGAACAAGGCCGGCATCGTCTGCATCTTCCAGGAACTGTCGCTGATCCCCGAACTCAGCGTCGCCGACAACATCGTCATTTCCGATCCGCCAAAACGCTTCGGCATGATCGACCGCAGGGCGCAGCGGCGCATCGCCGAGAATGCGCTGGCGCGCGCGGGTGCCGGCGACATCCATCCGCTGGCGCTGGTCAAGGACCTGCCGCTGTCACGACGGCAGATGGTGGAGATCGCCAAGGCGCTGGCCAGGAAACCGCGCATCCTCATCCTCGACGAAGCGACCTCGGCGCTGACGGCGGCGGATGTCGCGAAGATCTTCGGCGTCTTGAAACGACTGCGCTCGGAAGGGCTGGCGCTGCTCTACATCTCGCACCGCATGAATGAGATCGCCGAACTGGCTGACCATTGCACCGTGTTCCGCAATGGCCGCAATGTCGCCAGCTACGAGGCCGGCTCTAAGAGCGACAACGAGGTGGTCGAGCTGATGATCGGCCGTGAATATAGCCATATTTTTCCGCCCAAGCCGGCGGCGGCACCCACTGGCGCCGCCCCCCGGCTCGAGGCGCGCAGGCTGTCCTGGGCCGACCGGCTGCACGATATCTCGCTGACGGTCAGGGCAGGCGAGGTGGTCGGCCTCGGCGGGCTCGACGGCCAAGGCCAGCGCGAACTGCTGCTCGCCTTCTTCGGTGTGCTGCGCGGCCTCTCCGGCGAGGTGCTGATCGACGGCACGCCGGTGACGATCACCAGCCCGGCGGCGGCCCGCGAGGATGGCATCGGCATGGCGCTCATCCCGGAGGACCGCAAGACCGAAGGACTGATGCTGCCGATGACGGTGCGCGAGAACCTGTCCTTCGCCGCGCTTGACCGGCTGTCGAAAGGCGGCATCATCGATCGCGCCACCGAACAGCGGCTGATCGACGACATGGTCGGCCTGCTGGCGATCAAGACGGCGGGCCTCGACATTCCGGTCGGCGCGCTGTCGGGCGGCAACCAGCAGAAGGTGGTGATCGCCAAATGGCTGATGCGCCAGCCGCGCATCATCCTGCTCAACGACCCGACACGCGGCATCGATGTCGGCACCAAACAGGAGATCTATCAGCTGATGCGCAAGCTGGCGGATGCGGGCGCGGCGATCCTGTTCTATTCGACCGACTATGACGAGCTGATCGGCTGCTGCGACCGGGTCCTGGTGCTCTATGACGGCGCCGTCAAGCGCGAGCTGGTCGGCGGCGAGATCACCGAGCGGGCGCTGATCGCGAGCGCGCTCAACATCCATGGCGAGGAGAGCCCGGTGGGCCTGGGAGCAAGCGTGTGAAAGATTGGCGCTACTGGCTGGCCGAGCAGCGCGGAACGTTGCTGGCGCTCGGCATCTTCATCGTCATGTTCGTCATCTACACCTCGAACCATCCGGCGGGCTTCACCGCCAATGTCGTGCAGACGGCGGCGAACAAGGGCGTGCTGCTTGCCTTCGTCGCCATGGCGCAGACGCTGGTCGTCATCACCTCCGGCATCGACCTGTCCGTGGGCATGATCTTCCTGCTCACCAACTGCCTGGCCTCCTGGCTGGTGGTAGGCACGCCGTTGCAGACCACGCTCGGCGTCATCGCCGTGCTTGTGGCGGGCCTTCTGTGCGGCGCCGTCAACGGCGCCATCGTCATCTATGGGCGGCTGCAGCCGATCGTCGCCACCATCGCCACCGGGGCTGTCTACTACGGTATCGGACTGTTGTTGCGACCTTTCCCGGGCGGTTCGGTCAATGAGGACCTGGCCGACGCGCTGACCGGCCGCGTGTTCGGCTTTGTGCCGGCGAGCCTGGTGGTGCTGCTCGCCATCGTGCTGGTGATCTGGGTGCCGTTCAGCCGCTCGATCCTTGGCCGCGCGGCATACGCGGCGGGCTCTTCGGAAACGGCGGCCTATATGTCCGGCGTGCCGATCCGGCGCGGCAAGTTCGCCGCCTATACGCTGGCCGGGCTGCTGGCGGCGATCGGCGGGCTGTTCCTCACCTTCTTCACCTATACGGGCGAGGCTGCCTACGCGAGCGGCAACTCCTACACGTTGTTCTCGATCGCGGCGGTCGTGCTGGGTGGTGTGTCGCTGTTCGGCGGCAAGGGAAGCGCCATCGGCGCCATCTTCGGCGCCCTTGCCTTCCGCACCATCGGCGACCTGTTGTTCGTGTTCGACTTCGATCCGCTCTGGCAGCCGCTGTTCCAGGGCGTTATCCTGCTGGTCGCCGTCAGCCTCGGCGCCTTCGCCCTGTTTCGGGTCCGCAACCGGCTGGAGTGGTTCCTGTGAGCGAGACGACCTTGGGCGGCATTGCCGGCCGCATGCCGAAATTCATCCGCCGCGCCGACCCGGCGGTGCTGACCGCCTTTGCCTGCATCGTGGTGCTGCTGTTGGTCGGCAGTCTCTATTCACGCAGCTTCCTGTCGCCTGAATATCTCCTGCAGCAGCTCAAGGTGGCCTCGTTCCTCGGCGTCATCGCCACCGGCATGATGCTGGTCATCCTGCTCGGCCAGATCGACCTGTCGGTGCCGTGGTCGGTGGCGGCGGGCGCGATGATGGCCTGCGCGGCGGCCGCCTACGGTCCGGCCGGGGTGGTGCTGGCGATCCCGTTCGGCATCTTCTGCGGCGTGCTGATCGGCATCGTCAACGGCATCGGCGTGGCCTATTTGCGCATTCCCTCAATGATCATCACGCTCGCCACCAATGCCGTCGCGCAAGGGCTGATGGTGGTCTACACCGGCGGCTTCTCGCCACAGGATTCGGCGACCGGCGCCATGCGCTACCTGGCCACCGGCTTCACCATTCCGGGCGTCCCCAACGCCGTCATCATCTGGGCGCTTATAGGGATCGCGATGGTGTTCGTGCTGACGCGCACCGGCTTCGGCCGCGCGGTCTATGGCATCGGCAACCGCGAGCGTGCCGCCTATCTCTCCGGCATCGACACGAGACGCGTGGTGATGATCGCCTTCGCTGTCTCCGGAGGGCTCTCCGCCTTCGGCGGCGTGCTGCTGGCCGGCTACGCCTCCAAGGCGGCGCAGTCGATGGGCGATGCCTATCTGCTACCGTCGATCGCAGCCGTGGTGCTGGGCGGCACCTCGATCCTGGGCGGGCGCGGCTCCTATCTCGGCACCGTCGCCGGCGTGATCCTGATCACGCTGTTGCAATCCATCCTCTCGGTCATGCAGATGCCGGAGGCGGGACGGCAGATCATCTATGGCGTCGTCATCGTCGCCATGCTCCTGCTTTATGGCCGCGCACCGGCGAGCCGCTGACGGTGGACGAAAACGCAGCGCAGGCGCCGACGGGCGCTTCCGGTTTGGCGCCAGCGGCCATCGTGGTGATGGGTGTCGCCGGCTGCGGCAAGTCAGCCGTCGGCATCGCGCTGGCCACCGCGCTCGGTGCCGTCTTCATCGAGGGCGACAGGCTGCATCCGCCCGAAAACGTCGCCCGCATGGCACGCGGCGAGCCGCTCACCGATCAACTGCGCGAAGGCTGGCTCGACGCGATCGGCGAGCAGATCCAGGCATCGATCGGCAAGCGGCAAGGTGTGGTCGCCGCCTGCTCGGCGCTGAAGCGCGGTTATCGCGAGCGCCTGCGCGGTTTTTGCCCTGATATCGTCTTCCTCTATCTGGAGATCGATCCCGCCACCGCGCGGCGGCGCGTTGGCAACCGCAAGGGCCATTTCATGCCGGCAAGCCTGGTTGACAGCCAGTTCGCCATCCTCGAGCCGCCGGGGCAAGACGAGCGGGCATTGACGCTCGACGCGACACGGCCGGTCGACGAACTCGTCGCCCAGGCAATGCGCTTGATACGCCCGTCATGAGCCTTCTTCGGCGCTGATGCCGATGCCGTCCTGGGCTTCCGTCAACCGCTCATGGCGCGACCAGGACATCATCTGCTCGGGGCACTCTTTCAGCGCTTGCAGCAGGCGGTCGCGTTTGAGCAGGATGTAGCGTGCCTGCAGGGCCATGTTCTTGGCTCCGTCCCTGATTGTGTCCACTGACTGAGGCGCCGGTGCCGCCGGCACCAGCTCGGGGCTCAAGACGGCGCGATATTCCCGGAAGGGAACGACCTCGAAGGTCGACATCGCAAACAGGGCCGTCTTGCCGCGCGCGGCGAAATTCGCCGGTGCCGAGGCAAGGTGCGTCCAGCCGCTTTCGCCAAGCGCGGTTTCGGTGAAGGTCGAGCCGGCGTGGATTGTGTTGGTCATCATCACGACGCCGTTCTGCCTCAGCATCTTCTGAATGCGGATGGTGACCTGATAGGCATCGTCACGGTCGAAGACGATCCGGCTTTTCAGGAACCGGTTCTCGACACGAACCATTGGCGGATTGAGAAAGCGCTGGCCGAATGCCGTCTCGGAAACGCCATGCGTGTTGACGCTGACCTGGTGCGCTTCGATGCCGGCCTCATGCATGGCGCGCTTGCCGATCATTGTCTGGGCGGTGAACTGATCGCACCAGAGGATCGCGCCATGGCCGCGTTGCAAAGCGGCCTGCAAGTCCTCAAGCCCTTCCAGCCGGATCGCCGGCGTCCAGCGACGGGCGACCAGATGCGCGGCAAGCTGCATGCGGCGGCGATGGCGCGCCGCGAGCAATGCCTCGAACAGCTTGCGCGCATCGATGTCGCTGCCGAGCACCGCGCGGGTTGCGGCGGCATATCCGGGGAAATCCTTGCGCATATGACGCTTCAGGCGAAACCGCGACGCCCAATCGCAGATCGGCGACCACCAGCGCACCGGCAGCACCGCCGCGACCGCCAGGTAGAAGAGGGCGGCCAGGCTTTCGCGAAGATCCCTGGTGGAGAAGCGGCGGAGCTTGCCGGCGTTAAGCTGCTTGCGGCTGAAGAACCGCACGTCCTCGGCATATTCGGGGACAAAGACGTCGGCGATGATCTCGGTGCGGAAGCTGGCTGCCGATGGCTTGCGGGGGACTTTTCGGGATTTCGTGAACCTCGACAGCCTCATTCGCCCGGCTCTAGATCTGGGATGTCAACTCGACCGGAAAATCGTCGTTGTCGGCATCGCGCATGGCGGCGAGGCTGCGGTTGTCCAGCACCTCGGCGATCGCCTGGCGCACTTCCAGCATCATGTGCCGGACCTGGCAGGTCGCTTCGTCGCAATCCTCGCAGCGCTGGTACTGCGTGCGGCTGGCGCAAGGTATCGGCGCCAGCGGACCGTCCAGCACGCGCACGACATGGCCGATCTTGATCTCGGAAGCGGGGCGGGCGAGGCGATAGCCACCTTCCTTGCCCTTGCGGCTCTGGACGAAGCCGGCGTTGCGCAATTCGCCCAGTATGGCATCGAGGAATTTCTTCGGGATGTTGTTGGCGACGGCGATGTCGTTGACGAAGGCCAATTGGCCAACCGGAAGATTGGAAAGATGCACGAGGGCCTTGAGGCCGTATTTGCCTTTTTTCGTCAGCATGCCCGAGTCAACCCGTTGAAGCCCCAACCACCCCGCATCTGGCGGCTGTTTGTGTGCAAATGATGACGGCATTGCTTCCACACCCTGCCGTTTCGCGAAAACAAGCCATTGGAAAGGCATGTTTGGCACAAACGCGTTGATTGTTTGTAACGTTTTGCACGAAGGCGCCGGATTGCCCTATCGTCTGCCTAAACAAGAAAAGCCGGCCCCGGGGCCGGCTCTCCTGATCTTTCTATCGGACCGCTGAAACTTTACCGGCTGCCATAAGCTTGGTCGAGCAGGCCGCCGGCGGCGAAATGCTCTTTTTGGACCTTGTCCCAACCGCCGAAGACGTCTTCCACCGTCAGCAGGCGCACGTCCGGAAAATCGGCCTTGTATTTGGCCGCGACAGCCGCGTCGCGTGCGCGCAGGCCATTCTCGGCGGCGATGCCCTGGCCCTCGGGCGTATAGAGGAAGTCGAGATAGCTCTTGGCGAGGTCGCGCGTGCCGTGTTCGTCGGCGACCTTGTCGACGATCGCCACCGGGAATTCCGCCAGCAGGCTGACCGAAGGGGTGACCTGCTCGAACTTGTCGTCGCCATATTCCTTGCGGATGCCGCGCGTCTCGGATTCGAAGGTGATCAGCACGTCGCCGATCTCGCGCTGCACGAAGGTGGTTGTCGCGGCGCGCCCGCCGGTGTCGAAGATCGGCACGTTGTTGAACAGCTTGGTGATGAACTCCTTCACCTTGGTGTCGTCGCCCTTGAAGGCTTCCTTGGCGTAGGCGGTGGCCGCCAGATAGGTGTAGCGCGCATTGCCCGACGTCTTCGGATTGGGGAAGATTACCTGCACGTCGTCGCGCACCAGGTCGCTCCAGTCCTTGATGTGCTTTGGATTGCCCGCGCGGACGAGAAACGAAGGCAGCGAATAGAAGGGCGAGGCGTTGTCTGGAAAATCCTTCTGCCAGTCGGTCGAGACGAGGCCCTTCTTGACCAGGAAGTCGACATCGGTGACCTGGTTGAAGGTGACGACGTCGGCCCCGAGGCCTTCGGCGATGGCGCGCGCCTGCGCCGAGGTGCCGGCATGGGACTGGTCGACGCTGACGCCCGGATGCTTGGCGATAAAGGCCTTGTTGACCTGCACGAACAGTTCGCGGCCGACGTCATAGGAGGCATTGAGCAGCTTGTCGGCCGACCAGGCCTGGGAGGATGCGAGGATGAGGCCGGCTGCGGCGGCAACGCCGAGGAAAAATCGCTTCATGAAATGGCTCCGGATGTAATGTTTTATCGTTCGAGCATAGCGAGGGTACAAAGGGACGGCGAGGCATAGATTCAGGGCTTGGCACTCGTTGCTAGAAAACCGTTTCCCAGACAGGCTGATCCTAGGTTTTTCTTTTGAGCGGCATCATATTGGAGCTCGGTTCACGTCAACCTTTTCCCAATGGAAAGGACAAATAGATACACATTGTGTATGCGGCATGTTATGGTGAAGGAAAGGAGCCCTCCATGGCGAAAGCCGCAGCCGAAACTCACGCTAAGCCTGTCAATCTGCGCATTCGCGAGGATATGCGCATACTGATTGACCGCGCCGCGAAGCTACGCGGGAAAACCCGTTCCGATTTCATGATCGATGCCGCCTACCGCGCGGCCGAGGATACGCTGCTCGACCAAACACTGATCAAGGTAGATGCCCAGAGTTACCGGCACTATCTCGACATCCTCGATGAACCGCCAGGCGGGGAAGGTTTTGCGCGTCTTATGAACGTGCCCAAGCCATGGCAGGACTGATGCTGTCGGCGCCCACGCCGCTGGCCGAGAACCACGATCTCGAACTTTTCCAAAGCGGAACGGAAAGTCTCGACCAATGGCTTCGCCGCCGCGCACGGGCCAACCAGGTCAGTGGCGCATCTCGTACTTATGTGGTCGCGGAAGGCATACGCGTTGTCGGCTACTACTGCCTGTCTTCGGGCGGGCTTGACCTAGCGGAAGCGCCCGGCATTGTTCGGCGCAACATGCCGGATCCCATTCCAATGGTCGTGCTCGGGCGTCTCGCGGTGGACACAGGCTGGCAAGGGAAGGGACTGGGTGCAGCGCTTCTGCAAGATGCCGTCCTGCGCGCCGGTCAAGCCGCGACGATCCTCGGGATACGCGGAATTTTTGTTCATGCGATATCGGACGAAGCGAAAGCCTTTTATGAGCGCCATGGCTTTGCGGCTTCCCCGAAAAATCCCATGACATTGGTGCTGTCGTTGAAAGGCCTGGTGAAAGGGTAGGCGGCCGCCCTCGACCGGGATAGGGATTGACGGCGGTCCTATCGCTACGCAGCCGGAAACAGCTTCCAGCGCCCCGGCCGGAACGCCACGCGGCTCTTCTGTGCCGCTGGATGATCGACCGGCAGTTCGATCTCGACCCGCTGGCGTTCGCCGCCGATCTCAAGCTCGACGCGCCTTGTGCCGGCGACGCGGCGGCTGGCGGCCACGGTGCCGGCGATGCAGCCGCTGCAGCCGTCCAGCAGTTCGACGTCATGCGGCCGGAAGTAGAGCATCGCGTCGCCCTCGGGCGCATGCGGCGCCGACAATCCGATCGGACGGTCGGCCAGCCAGATCTCGCCATTCTCGACCTTGACGGGAAGGGAGCTGGATTCACCGATGAAGCCGTAGACGAAAGGCGAGTTCGGCGTGTCGTAGATGTCGTCGGCGGTGCCGACCTGTTCGATGCGGCCCTGGCTCATCACCACGACGCGGTCGGCAAGCTCCAAAGCCTCTTCCTGGTCGTGGGTGACGAAGACGGTGGTGTGGCCGGTGCGGTCATGGATTTCGCGCAGCCAGCGACGCAGTTCCCGGCGCACCTGCGCATCGAGCGCGCCGAACGGCTCGTCGAGCAGCAGCACCTTGGGTTCGATGGCCATGGCGCGGGCGAGCGCCACACGCTGACGCTGGCCGCCCGAAAGCTGCGCCGGATAGCGCTTCTCCAGCCCTGAAAGCTGGACAAGATCGAGAAGCTCGGAGGCGCGGCGGCGGATTTCGGCGGCCGGCGGCCGCGTCGGCCCGTGCCGCACCTTGAGGCCGAAGCCGATATTGTCGGCCACCGTCATATGGCGGAACAGCGCGTAGTGCTGGAAGACGAAGCCGACATTGCGCTCCTGGATCGATTTCTGCGAAGCGTCCTCGTCACCAAAGAAGATTTTCCCACGCGTCGGGCGCTCCAGTCCGGCGATCAGCCTGAGCAGCGTCGTCTTGCCGGAGCCGGACGGTCCGAGCAGCGCGATCAGTTCGCCCGACTTGATGTCGAGCGAGACATCGTGGAGCGCCGGAAACCGCTCGAACTCCTTGCGCACGTTGGCAACGCGAACTTCCATGCAATGAACCTTCTAATGTCCGCGCGTCGCGGCGAGTTCGGCGCCGTAGCGCATCTCGAGCAGTGTTTTCAAGACCAGCGTGACGAGCGCCAGCCCGGCAAGCAAGGAAGCGACGGCAAAGGCGCCGACGGCGTTGTACTCGTTGTAGAGGATTTCGACATGCAGCGGCATGGTGTTGGTCAAGCCGCGTATGTGGCCCGACACCACCGAAACCGCGCCGAACTCGCCCATGGCGCGCGCATTGCACAAAAGGACGCCGTAGAGCAGGCCCCATTTGACGTTAGGCAAGGTCACGTACCAGAAGGCCTGCCAGCCATTGGCGCCAAGCGACAGCGCCGCCTCCTCGTCGCCATTGCCCTGTTCCTGCATGAGCGGAATCAGTTCGCGGGCGACGAAAGGGAAGGTGACAAAGACGGTGGCCAGCACAATGCCCGGCACGGCGAACAGGATCTGGATGCCATGTGCCTTCAGCCACTCGCCGAGCAACCCTTGAGCACCGAAGAGAAGCACGTAGACCAGACCCGAAATGACCGGCGAGACCGAGAAGGGCAGGTCGATCAGCGTGGTCAGAAAGGCCTTGCCCTTGAACTCGAACTTGGCGATCGCCCAGGCGGCCGAGATGCCGAAGACGATGTTGAGCGGGACCGAGATCGCAGCCACCAGCAAGGTCAGGCGGATCGCCGAACGCGTGTCGGCATCGCTTAGCGATTGCAGGTAGGTGCCAACGCCTTTGGCGAAAGCTTCCTTGAAAACGATGATCAGCGGCAGCAGCAGGAAGACGGCGAGAAAGACGAAGACGATGGCCATCAGCACGGCGCGTGCCGGCCGGCTCTCGGTCACCGCCACCGAGCGGCTCTCATGATACGGTTCGTACGATTTGATCTCGGGATCAGCCATAGCGCTTGCGGCTCCATGTCTGCACCAGATTGACGATCAACAGCATGATGAACGACAGCGCCAGCATGATCGCGGCGATCGCGGTCGCCGCCGGGTAATTGTATTCCTCGAGCCGGATGACGATCAGAAGCGGCGCGATCTCGGATTTGTAGGGCAGGTTGCCGGCGATGAAGATGACCGAGCCGTATTCGCCGACGCCGCGCGCGAAGGCCAGCGAGAAGCCCGTGATGATGGCCGGCGCCAGGCCGGGAAAGAGCACGCGGGTGATGATCTGGAAGCGGCTGGCGCCGAGGGTGGCGGCGGCTTCCTCCACTTCCTTGTCGATCTCTTCCATGATCGGCTGCACGGTTCGCACGACGAAGGGCAGGCCGATGAAGATCAGCGCAATGACGATGCCGAGCGGCGTGTAGGCGACCTTGATGCCGAGCGGCATCAGCAATTTGCCGATCCAGCCATTCGGCGCGTAGAGCGTGGTCAGCGCGATGCCGGCCACAGCCGTCGGCAGGGCGAAGGGCAGGTCGACCATGGCGTCGACGATGCGGCGGCCCGGAAAACGGTAGCGCACCAGCACCCAGGCGACGAGCGTGCCGAAGACGACATTGACGACAGCCGCGATGAACGCCGTGCCGAAGCTGATTCGAAGGGCGTTGATCGTGCGGCGATCGGTGGCGATGGCCCAGAAATCGACCCAGCCGAGAGCGGCCGAACGCCAGATCAGCCCGGATAGGGGGATGAGGATGATGAGGGTGAGGTAGGCAAGCGAGAAGCCGAGCGTCAATCCGAAACCCGGAATGACGCTCGGCTGTCTGAACCGCCACCCCGCCCGCGCGGGTGCTGTGGTCATGTCGTCCCGATCTAGGTTAGCTCACTGGGCCGGCTTGTAGATCTGGTCGAATATACCACCGTCGCCGAAATGATAAGGCTGCGCTTTCTTCCAGCCGCCGAAAAGCGGATCGTCGATGGTGATCAGCTTGATCGGAGGCAGCTTGGCGAGATCCTCGGGCGGAACCAGTTCGGGCTTGGACGGCCTATAATGGTTCTTGGCGATGATGGTCTGGCCTTCCTTGGAATAGAGGTAGCTCAGATAGGCCTCGGCCACCTTGCGTGTGCCCTTGGCGTCGACATTGGCGTCGACCACGGCCACCGGTGGCTCGGCCAGGATGGAGGTCGGCGGATAAACGATGTCGAAATTGTCGGCGCCGAACTCGTCGAGCGCCAGATAGGCGTCGTTTTCCCAGGCGATCAGCACGTCACCCAGGCCTTTTTGCGCGAAGGTCACGGTCGAGCCGCGCGCGCCGGTGTCGAGCACGGGAGCATTGGCGTAGAGCTTGCCGACGAAGTCCTTGGTCTTGGCTTCATCGCCGCCATCATTGGCGTTGGCATAGGCCCAGGCCGCGAGATAGTTCCAGCGTGCGCCGCCCGAGGTTTTGGGGTTGGGCGTGATCACCTGGACACCGTCCTTGACGAGGTCGTTCCAGTCGTGGATGCCCTTGGGATTGCCCTTGCGGACAAGGAAGATGATCGTCGAGGTGTAGGGCGCCGAATTGTTTTCGAATTTGGTGCGCCAGTCTGGATTGATCTTCTTTGACTTCGAGACGATGGCGTTGACGTCGCCTTCGAGCGCCAGCGTCACCACATCGGCGTCGAGGCCATCGATCACCGCGCGGGCCTGGGCACCCGATCCGCCATGCGACTGCTGGATGGTCACCGTCTCGCCGGTCTCCGTCTTCCAATGCGCGGCGAAGGCCTCGTCATAGGCTTTGTAGAGTTCGCGCGTCGGATCGTAGGACACATTGAGGATGGTGGTGTCGGCAAACGCGAAACCGAGCGTGCCGAACTGGATAGATGTGGCGACCAGTGCGCCGAGCAGTTTCCTGAAATGAGGTTTGGTCATTTCTGCCTCCGTTGAACCCGCGCCAAATCTAGCGAGTTTATAGAAATAAGATGCATTGAATGTTGTCTTTTTTGTCCTCCTGAAGAAAATCTTCGGCGACCTGTCGCTGTTATGAGAAATATTTTCCTCGCGGTTGCTCCGCGCCGGAGTCGGCCCACCATCCGGCCTATCTAGGGATGCGCGGTTGCCGGGCAAGGCTGGTTGGGCAGGTTACTCGGCGGTCACCGGGAAATCGAAGCGCTGCTTTTGAAATGGCTCGCGGGCCAGCGCAAAATGCCACCATTCGCGCGCGTAGTTCTTGAACCCGCCAGCACGCATGGCATCGACGAGCAGCTTTCGGTTTGCCGCAGCTTTGGCGCCGAGCGGGCGACGCGCGGTCTCGCTCATCGGGTCGAAACAATCGAAGCCGGTGCCGAAATCGAGGGTGTCGGCATCGATCGCGCCGCAGGCCGGTTTCGGCACGGGCGTACTGTCGACAGGCGCGATGGCAACATCGACGGTCGAGCCGCGCGAATGATTGGACAGTTCGCCGACATAGCCCTTGGCGATGAGATCGCCACGCTTGACCTTCGGATACCATTGCGGGTCCGGCGGTCCACCCGCGGCCGTCCATTCACCCATGTCGGCAACGGCGCGGGCAGGGCGATAGCAGTCGAAGACGACCAGCGTCAGGCCTCTGGTGGCGATCGCCCGCTGGACTCTGGAAAGTGCCTCGGCGGCCTCCCGGGTCAAAATGCAGACCGGCGCGTCATAGCCATTCACCTTGCGGTGCAGAAAATTGTCGGCGTTGGCGTAGCGAATGTCCTGGCGGATCGATGGGGCGACATCGGCGAGGCGAACGAAACCCGCGGGGAGGGGATCGGCAGGCGCCGGCAGGGCCGAGCCGGCAATCATCAGCGCACAAAAGCCAATGCGCTGAATCGCCTGGCGCATTCTATTCAAGGATCGCTTTCACTGGACGAAGACCTTCACACTGGCAGCCCGTCCTGCGGCGTCGATGACGGTGAGCGTCGAATAGCCCGCGCCGTCGGGCAGCCAGGTCGCGGTGCGGCGGCGGTCGAGGCCGATGAGGGGCTTGCCATTGGCCAGCCAGCGGAACGGGGCGCGGCCGCCTTGCAATTTCAGCACCAGCGGCGAGGCGTCGGCCGAGTTGGTGGAGAGATCGACGCGGGCGCCGTCCGGCGGGAAGATGATGCTCGGCGCCGGTTCGGTCGGCGTCGCCTGCACCAGGCCATCCGCGCCGGCGCCGAAGCGGGCGAGCGTCACAGGCAGGTCCTCGCGCTTGGGTGTGAAGGCACCGGGCGGTTTGCCTGGCAGCGGTACGGTGGCGAGGCCCGAGCGGACAAAGCCTTCGAACAGGATCGGGGCGGCCGAGACATAGCCGGAGAGGCCCGGCACCGCGCCGGCATCGGGCCTGCCGACCCAGACGCCCAGCACATAGCGGCCATCGAAGCCCACCGACCAGGCGTCGCGGTAGCCGTAGGAGGTTCCGGTCTTGTAGGCAATGCCGCGCTGCAAGGCACCTTCCGGCGGTTTTACTCCGGAGAGGATGTCGATGATCTGCCAATTGGCCTGGTCGCTGAGGATGGTGGTGGTCGAACTCACGGCATTGGCCGGTTCGGTGCCGTCGCGCAGCGAGTGCGTCTTGCCGCCATTGGCGAGCCCGGTATAGAGCTGGACGATGTCGCGCAGCGTGACGCCGACGCCACCAAGCCCGATGGCCAGCCCCGGCGCCTCATTGACCGGCAGGATCGGGTTGACGCCCGCCTGGCGGAAGCGCGCCGTCAGCCGCGCCGGACCGACCGCGTCGAGCACCCGGATGGCCGGCACGTTGAGCGACAATTGCAGCGCCTGGCGGATCGAGACATCGCCCTGATAGCCCATGTCGAAATTCTTGGGCCTGTAGCCGCTGAAATCGACCGGGCTGTCCTCGATCAGTGTCTCCTGCGCCACCAGTCCCTGTTCGAAGGCGAGGCCATAGATGAACGGCTTCAGCGTCGAGCCGGGCGAGCGCACGACCTTGGTCATGTCGATCCAGCCGGAACGGCTGGAATCGAAGAAATTGGCCGAGCCGACTTCGCCCAGAATGTCGCCGGTGCGGGCATCGGCCAGCACCATGGCGACCGACAGACGCGGCCCGAGCCTGGTGGCGGCGTCGCGGGCCACCTCTTCCAGTCCCTGCTGGACGCTTTTGCGGATCGTCAGCTTACGCGGCTGGCCGGGGACGGCCTTGGGCAGCATGGCGTAAGAGGCATGCGCGGCGAGCGCCGGCAAGCGGCGGCGCAGGCTCAACACATCGTCAAGCGCCGCGCGTGCGGCCTCGCGTTCGCCGATCAGGCCTGATGAGACCATGCGGGTGAGCACACGGTCGCGAGCTGCGTGGGCGATCTGCAGGTTGCGGTCAGGACGGCGCTTTTCCGGCAATTGCGGGAGGGCCACCAGAAGCGCGGCTTCGGAAACGGTGAGCCGCTTTGGCTCCTTGCCGAAATAGGCGAGCGAAGCGGCACGCACGCCCTCCAGATTGCCGCCATACGGCGCCACTGTGAGATAGCGTTCGAGGATCTCGCGCTTCGACAACCGCCGCTCGATCTGGATGGCCCGCAGCATCTGCTTGAGCTTGGAGCCGAGGCTGCGGCTCTCGCGCGGCTCGATCAGGCGGGCGAGCTGCATCGACAGGGTCGAGCCGCCGGAGACGATGTGGCCGCTGGTCGCGAACTGGCCGGCGGCGCGCGCCAGCGCCAGCACGTCGACCCCCTCATGGTCCCAGAAGCGCTTGTCCTCATAGGTGACCAGCATGTCGACGAACTGCTTGTCGACCTGGTCGAGCCGGGTTTCCAGCCGCCAGTAGCCGTCCGGTGTGGCAAAGGCGCGCAACAGCTGGCCGTCGCGGTCCTGGACTTCCGTGGAGACGGTGAGCCTTTCAGGAAGCGGGGGCGGGAAGGCGCGGTCGAGTTGCCAGAGGGCGGCGGCGGCAATCGTGAAGAAGGCGGCAAGGGAGGCAACTGCGATGGCAGCGCGACGGAGGAGTTTCTTGGAAAGCATGGCGCCGCCCCTCATCCGGCTGCCGCCACCTTCTCCCCGTTTAGTGACGGGGAGAAGGGAGCTGTGGCATGCATTGGCGCCTTTCCTGCGACGTTTAAAGCTGGCGAAAGCTTTGGTGCAGGCTTCTTTCTCCCCGTCTCTATACGGGGAGAAATGCCCGGCAGGGCAATGAGGGGCGGCGCGAACCTCACGTTCATTTCCGCCAAGGCACCTTACGGTGCCTTGATCTCCATCATGCCGGTAGCTGTACGGGCCGAATATTGCGGACGGTACATGTCCTCCACCGTTGCCGCCGGATGGGCATAGGTGCCCGGCGTCACGGCGCGCACAACATAGGCAAGCGTCAGATTGTGGTCGTGGTCGCCATCGGCCGGGTTGAATGCCGCGACGAAGCGATCGTCGCGGAATTCCAGATGCGCGGCGTCGGTCTGTGCCAGCCAGGAGAAGTTCGTCAACTGGGCGCTGGAGACCAGGCCTGGATTGTCGATCTCGAAGCCGGCCGGCAACAGGTCGGTGACCAGCAGGCGCGACGGCCAGCTGTTCTGCTCGGTGACCTTGAGCACGACGACATAGCGTTCGTTCTGGGTTGCCTCGGTCACATTGGCTTCAGTGCCGTCGAGCTTGTAGTAGGTGCGGCTGATGGTGAAGCCGTCACCGCCGGCCGGCAAGGGCTGGATCGGCGACGCCACGGTGGTGACGACGGCCTGCAGCGGGGTCTTGCCGGTGTTGGCGATTTCGAGCGGGCTGTCGATAAGCTCGGAGCCGTTGACCTGGTTGGAATAGCCGCCGGAATGCGGCGCGCCATTGACGGTGAGCGCGATGGAGACGTTGCCCTCCTTCAGCGCGCGCGCCGCCAGCAGCATCCAGGAATCGTCCTGGGTGCTGGTCCAGCGGGCTTCGGCGCGTTCCCTGGTCACCAGTTTGATCAGCTCGGGCACGATGGTCGATACCGGCTTCGATTCCGCCGCCAGCGACAGCATCGCCGCGCCGTCACGCAACGCCGAACCGTAGTCGGAGCGGTACCAGTCGTACTCCGTGCTCGACTTGGCGAGCTGCAGCGCGGTCTTGAACGTCGCCTCTGAACGCTGCGTGTCGCCGTAGAGCGCCAGGCTCGCCGCCAATTGGGCAACGGCCATCGGGCTCGAGAAGGCTTCGAGCTGGGTGTCGGCGTAATAGCGCAGATCGCCGATCGAGGCCTTCTTGTTGCGGGCGAGCACATAGAGGGCGTAGGCGATCTCGCTGCCGCGGTCCTGTACGCTCTGGTCGTAGCCGAGCGAGTTCTGCAGGTTGTTGAGGGCCTGGTTCATCGCCAGAGCCGGCACGTCGTATTTCTGCTCCCGCGCCCTGGTCAGGAATTCGCTGACATAGGCGTCGAGCCACGGGTCGCCGGAGCCCGGGCCCCACAGGCCGAAGCTGCCGCTCGAGGACTGGTAGCTCAGGACCTTGTAGATTGCGTCCTGGACGCGGCCGTGCAGGTCAGGGTCGCTTTCCATGCCGACGCCGGATGCCATCTCGTTGACGTAGAGAAGCGGTATGGCGCGGCTGGTGGTCTGCTCGGCGCAGCCATAGGGGTAGCGATCAAGTGTCATCAGCAGCGAGGGCACGTCGAAGGCTGCCGCCTGCGAAACGCCGACACTGACCGAAGCGCCGTCGAGCAGGCTGGCCGCCAAGAGTTCCTTGTCGACGCGCAGCGCGCCGCCATTGCCCTTGAGGTCGACCACAAGGCGCGTGGTGACAGGCAATTGCGCCGGGCGCACCGGCACATAGAGCGTCTGCTCGACCTTGGTGCCGTCGGCGTGCGCCAGCTTGATGGTGAGCGAGGCATTGCCCGCTGTCCTGGCGATCAGCGGCACGGTCAGCGTCTGGCGCTTGCCCTGGGCGAGCGTCAGCTTCTGGGGCAGGGGCTTGTCGCCCGTCGACAGGTCGCCCGTCGTATCGATCGACAGCGCGTAGTCGCCGGCCGGGCCGTCGGTGTCGGCCACGTCGAGGCGCATGACGGCGTTGTCGCCAGGCGCCAGGAAGCGCGGCAGGCCGGCGGTAATCACTATGGGATCGCGCACGATCACGTCCGCCTGGGCATGGCCGACCGCTTCCTTGGTCCAGGCGACGGCCATGACGCGCACGGTGCCGTTGAACTGCGGGATATCGAAGTCGATCCGCGCCTTGCCGTCGGCATCGAGCTGGACAATGCCGGAGAAGAAGGCAACCAGCTTTTCGGTGGGCGGGCTGCCCTGCGCCTGCATATTGGCGCCGTCGCCGCCGGTCCGGAGCTTGCCGGTGGTGCCCAGCGAGCCATCGATCAGGCGGCCGTAGATGTCGCGGATCTCCATGCCGAGCATGCGCTGGCCGAAGAACCAGTTCTCCGGATCCGGCGCCTTGTAGTTGGTCAAATTGAGGATGCCGACATCGACGGCGGCAACCATGACATAGGCGTTCGTGCCCGGCTGCACGCCGGCCACGGAAACCGGGATCGACAGCTGCTGGCGCGGCACGGTCTTGTCGGGCGGCGTCAGCGTGATGGCGAGCTTCTTGGCGCCCGGATCGACCGTCAGCCACTTCACGCCGATGGCGCGGGCCGGCATGCGCGTTTCCTGCGCATCGCCCGGCCGGAACAGGGTTGCCGTGACATAGGCGCCGGCACCCCAATCGTCACCGACGGGGATATCGACGGTGCTGCCGCCTGCCGGTACGGTCGCCGTTATGGTCTTCAACAGCTTGTCGGAACCGATGTTGATCAGAAGTTCGCCGGCAAAATGCGGCGAGATTTTCAGCTTCGCCACTTCGCCCGCGGCGTAATTGTCCTTGTCGAGCGCGATCTCCAGGCCATCAGGCGTTTCGGTGGTCGTCGAGGCGACATACCAGCCGGCGTCGAACTCGTAGCTGGTCGCCGGCCCCTCAGGATCGGATGTCTCGACCTCGAGCCGGTACTGGCCCCAATCGACCGGCACGGAGACGGTGGCGTCGCCGTCGGCGCCGAGGTCGACCTGGCCGTTGGAAATCGACTTGGTGAAGGAGACCGGCTCGTAGTTCCAGGAGTTGTTGGAGCGGTACCACTGGTAATTGCGTTCGACCTTGACCAGTGTCCATTGCGCGCCTTTCAGCGCCTCGCGCTTGCCGTTGGGATCGACGGCGATCAGGCTGAACTTGGCGGTGCCGCCCTGCGGCACTTCGCCATCGGCGAAGTCCGGTCGGATGCCGATCATATGGCCTTGCGGGCGGATGCCGATGTTGAGCGAGCGCTCGATGGCGCGGCCGCCGGTTTCGCGCATGCGCACCGTCACCTTGCCGTCGACCAACTTGGTGGTCGAGGGCAACTGGTCGACGGTAACAGGGAAGGTCGCCTTGCCGTCATCGCCGACCACCGGCAGGTCGGTGAGCGGCGTGACCGTCGGCTCCGCCGACTGCTCGTCGGCGAGGCCGAAGGAAAAGTTGGGAAAGCGGTCCCAGTCACGAGAGGTCGACAGCGTCAACTCCCCTTCCAGCGCAAGGCCCGCCGCCGGCGCGCCATAGAGGAAGCGGCCGTCAATGTCGATGTTGGCGGTTTCGCCCCGCGCAATCTCCTGCTTGTCGGCTTTCATGTCGAATTCGATGCGATCCGGCACGAAGTCCTCGACCAGGAACATCTGGCTGGCCACCGCCGGCTGCTTGGGATCGGTGTGGATCGACACCGACCATGTGCCGCGCATGGCGTTGGGTTCGAGCGGCAGGTCGACGGCATGGCCGCCGGCCGAGGCGCCGTCACTGACGATGCGGCGGTCCTCGACGCCATCGGGGCGCGAGAAGATGAAGGTCAGCGGCAGGTTCTCGACCGCCTTGCTCGCACCATCGCGGGCAAGGGCGGCGACATGGACGTCCTCGCCGGCGCGGTAGATGCCGCGCTCGGTCCAGGCATAGACGTCGAGCGCGCCTGGTGCCGCGCGTCCGGTGACGCCACGGTCGGACAGGTCGAAGCCGGCCTTGGCCATGTCGAGGAAGACGAAATCATTATCGCCCTGCTTGGCCATCAGCACGGCCGGCACCATGCCGCCGTCACCGCGCGTCAGGCCGGGGTTGAAGACGGCGTGGCCGTCGGCATCCGACGTCGCGGTGCCGAGAACCTCGTTGTTCCTGGCGACCAGCGTCAGTTCGGCGCCGGCAATCGGCTTGGCGCTGCCCAGCGAACGGGCAAAGACATTGAGCCCGTCCTGGCCGGTATAGGTCGACAGGCCGATGTCGGAGACGACGAACCACTGCGTGGCCAGCGAACCGTAGTCGTCGCTCTTGTCGTTGACGGGCTGGGCGGTCAGCACATAGACGCCGGGCTTACGCTGCGGCAGCGCTTCGTCGACCGGGAAGGAGGTGGTGACTTCCTTGTTGAGGTCATTGCCGATGTCGAGCTGGCCCTGCCAGACCGGTGCGCCCATCTGCTCGGAAATGTTGGAGATGTCATAGCCGTCGAGCTGGTGCAGGAACTGGTAGCCCGACAGAAGCTGCGCCAGCGAACGGTCGCCGATGCGGTAGAGCTTCATTTCGGCGGCGTTCATGTTGACGGTGACGACCGGGATGCCGCGACGCGCGCCGGCCGGCAGCACGAAGCTGTCGCCGGTGAAGCGGGCGGACGGCGCGCGGTCCTGCACGTAGATCGACAGCACCACGGGGGCGGCGGTCACTTCGCCGATCGCCGCCGGCAGGCCGGCGCGGAAGGTGACGTCGTAGTGCTGGCCATGCTCCAGGCCCTCCACGCAGATCTGCTTGTCCTTGGCCTCGACGCCCTTGGGCGGCGCGTTGTCGACGGTGACGAACTGCGCGTAGTCGACGCCGGTCTTGATCAGGTCCTCGGAGAATTGCGCGCAGATGCGTGGCGCGCTGGTGTCGGCATCGATGCTGTGATCGACAACGCGGAACCCTTTGCGGGCCTTCAGATCGGCATAGTCGGCCTGGACCGCGGGCGAGCTTTCCAGCGCAAGGCTGGCCTCATAGGCCTGCAGCGCCGGCCGGTAGAGATCGCGCTTGTCGAGGCCGTTGCCGAGCAGCGCCAGCACTTCGGCGCGCGTCTTGGTGGTGCGCAGCAGCTTATAGCCGTTGAAGGCGGCCGACGTGCCGTTTGCCGGCAAGGTCGAGGCTTCGGAGGTGTTGGCGGCAGGCTGCACGGCCAGCGTTTCGCGCGCCAGCTTGAGCCAG
Source organism: Mesorhizobium sp. ESP6-5 (assembly GCF_020164695.1). NCBI lineage: Bacteria > Pseudomonadati > Pseudomonadota > Alphaproteobacteria > Hyphomicrobiales > Phyllobacteriaceae > Mesorhizobium > Mesorhizobium sp. ESP6-5. The sequence goes on along the minus strand of NZ_JAIUGR010000001.1, from coordinate 456,742 downwards.
AGCTGGCCATCGTCAGGCATGACCGAGACCGCGGCCTCGTATTTCTGCATGGCGGAGCGATGGTCGCCGGTCAACACGGCCTGTTCGGCGGCATTGGTCAGCGCCGCCATGCCCTCTGTCGGCTTGTCGAAGGCCGGGCCGAGCAGCTTGTTGCGGTATTGCTGGGCCTGGTCGGCCATCCAGTTGGGAAAGAAGGCGAGTTCCGGCGGCGCGCCGATGTCGGGATCGCCGTCCATGTTGACGACCTTGCCGGCGACCGCGCCGGTGAAGGATTTCAACTGGTTATAGTCGGATTTGAGAAAGCACCATTTTGCCTTGGTGTTGTAGGTGAAGGCGCGGCAGGCCGGATCGCCGAGGCATGTCGTCTTGCACTGGTCGAGCGTGACGTTCTGGTCGGACCGGAGATCGAAGCCGAAATAATCGGAATTGTCCGTCGTCGCGATCCGCCGGGCCTCGGCCGCTTGCGCGACGCTACCCCAGGCAAGGAAAAAAAGGACGAGAATCGACAGACCACGAGCCGCGCGCATTGCCATTACACCCTCCAGACAATTGCAGACGTCCGGGCATGATCAAGCTTCAGTCGGGCTTGTCAACGCGCGAACGCGGCAGGTGCCGCCTGCCAACGGTTTATTTTCCGGCCAAGGACCGGTATGCGGACAGTAACCTCCATGGGAAAGGGGATCACGCTTTCTTGCGGAAACGCAGAAGGTGTGAATTCCAAGCCCGTCCTATTTCAGACAATTGGATTGTGGCCCCTTTACGAGCGCTTCAGAACTTCATTCCAATTTTAGTTTTACGAACTAGGTTGTCTTAATGCCGGCGTATGAAGAGCGGATGTCAGGAGGGATCGCGCCAGGGCGCGTGCTTCCGCGCGCCCTGCTTTTGGCCATGATGTGCTCGATGGCGCTGCTTTGCGAATCGAGGCCGGCGGCGGCGTTCGAGCTTTTCGGCATCAAGCTGTGGGGATCGTCCAGCGACGAGGACGCCGACATTGTCGATCCCCTGCGCTATACGGTGACCATCTCCGCGCCGGACGCCGACAAGGACCTGGTCAAGAAGCTCGAAAACGCCTCGGCGCTGAAAGGCGACGAGGACCGGCCGGTTTCGGGCTCGCTCGGGCTGATGGCCAAGGCACGCAGCGACCGTGAACAGCTGGTCGCCGCCCTTTATGCCGATGCCCGTTATGAAGGCGTCGTCACCGTCACCATCGACGGCAAGCCGCTCGACGAATTGCCGCCGGACGCCGAATTCAAGGGGCCGCAGCCCATTCCGGTGGCGATCACCATCTCGGCCGGCCCCAAATTCACGCTCGGCAACATCAGGCTGGAAGGCGACGCGGCGGGGCTGATGAGCGCCGATTATGGGCTGATAGCAGGCGGCGACGCCGGATCGGGCGCTGTGCTCAAGGCCGAGGCGCTGATCGTGCGGACGCTGAAGGAGCAGGGCAGGCCGCTGGCCAAGGTGACCGACCGGCAGATCGTCGCCGACCATGCCACTTCGACGCTCGACGTGACGCTGACGGTCGCGGCCGGGCCGGTAGCCGGCTATGGCGCGACCACCGTGGAAGGCACCGAGAAGGTCGACCGCGACTTCACCGAATACATGACTGGGCTGAAGCGCGGCAAGCAGTACTCGCCGCAGGAAATCAGCGACGCGCGCGACAGGCTGCTGGCGCTCGAGGTGTTCAACAGTGTCACCTTCAAGGAAGCCGACAAGCTCGATGCCGACGGCAACATCCCGATCGGCGTTCAGGTCAGCGAGCGCAAGCCGCGTTATTTCGGGCTGGGCGGCACATTCTCGAACACCGAGGGGCTTGGCCTGGAGGGCTACTGGGGCCATCGCAACCTGTTTGGCCGTGCCGAAAAGCTGCGCATCGACGGTGCCATCAGCGGCATCGGCAGCAACAATCTGTCCGAACTGAACTACAACGCCGGCATCATGTTCGAGAAACCCGGCGTCATTGGGCCGGCGTCGAAGTTTTTCGCCAGCGTCAAGACGGTGCTGGAACATCCCGACGCCTACGACCATTTCTCGGTCAAGGGCAGCACCGGCCTGTCTTATGAACTCGACAAGAAGCAGACCGTGTCGGCCGAGGTCGCGCTCGATTATTCGCGCATTCACGACGCCTTCGGCAAGCACAAATACCTGATCGCCAGCATTCCGCTGCAGTATGTCTATGACAACAGAGACAACCGGCTCAATCCGACCACCGGCTTCCGTTTGCTGGCCTATGCCGAGCCGAGCTACGACATTTTGAGCGGTGCGGCCTTCCTCAAGCTGAAGGGCGAAGGGTCGGCCTATCAATCGCTGGACACGGCCTCGAAGTTCGTGCTGGCCGAACGTGTCGCGGTAGGCTCGATCGTCGGTACCGGGCTGCAGAACGTCCCGGCCGACCGGCGTTTTTATTCCGGCGGCGGCGGTTCGGTGCGCGGCTATGCCTATCAGGGCATCGGCCCGAAGGACTTCACCGGCCAGCCGATCGGCGGCCTGTCCTTCTTCGAGACTTCGGTCGAGATGCGCATCGCCGTCACCGACACGATCGGCATCGTGCCGTTCGTCGATGCCGGCACCGTGTCGACCAAGTCGGTTCCCAACTTCTCCGACGTCAAGGTCGGCGCCGGTGTCGGCCTGCGCTACGTCACGCCGTTCGGGCCGCTGCGCATCGACGCGGCCGTGCCGCTCAACCGCGATCCAGGTGATCCGCATTTCGGCATCTATGCCGGCATCGGACAGGCGTTCTGACGATGAAGACGGTCTGGCGCATCCTTCGCATTGTCCTTTACACGCTGCTGATCGTGGTCGCGGGTGCGATCGGCGCGCTGGTCGTGCTGACCAAGACCGAGCGCGGGCGCGACAACCTCGCCGGCATCATTTCGCGGCTGGCTTCAAGCGACGACCGCAAGGTCACCGTCAGCGGCATCAACGGCATCTGGTCGGGTAATCTCAGCGTCGACCATGTCGTGCTTGAGGACCGTGAGGGCGCCTGGCTGGTGGCGCGCAAGGTGGCCGTCGACTGGTCGCCGACGGCACTTCTGTCCAAAAGCTTCAGCGCCGATCGCATCGCCGCCGATCGCGTCGAACTGGCACGCCTGCCGGTGGCCGGTACGCAGCCGCCCGCGCAGAGCGGCACTACGACGCTGCCGGTCTCCATCGACATCAAGCAGATCGAGCTGCCGGAAATCGCGCTTGGCCAGCAACTGGCCGGCAGCGGCATCGCCGAGCTCGCGGCCAAGGGAATGCTCAAGGCCGATGCCGCGCCACTGGCGGTCCAGACGGTGCTCAATGTCACCCGTCACGACGGCAAACAGGGCAATGTCGACGCCAAGATCCATTTCGCACCCGCCGATAACAAGCTGGACCTCGACCTCAAGGCATCGGAGCCGGCCGGCGGCATCATTGCCAACCTGCTCAAGCTGCCGGATGCGCCACCAGTCGATATCGTGGTTTCGGGCAGTGGGCCGCTTGCCAACTGGAGCGGTGTCGGCACCTTCCTCGTCGACCATCGGATCGTCACCCAACTCACCGGCCGTCACCAGCTCACCGACAAGGGCAATCATGTCGAAGCAAAGGGTGACGGCGATTTTGCGCGCTTCCTGCCGGAAAACCTGAAGCCCCTGTTTGCCGGCAAGACCAGCTTCGATGTCGCGGGCACCGCCACGTCGGTCGGCGGTATCAGCATCGACCGGGCCAGCATCGAGAGCGATGCGGTACACGGCACCGCGTCCGGCATTGCCGATCCTGCCGGCGCCAGCGACCTGTCGGTCGAACTCGCCGCCAAGGGCCCGCCCGTGGTGATCAGCGTCGGCAGCAAGGCGCAGCCGATCACGCTGGCGATCAAGAACGCCACCGCGCGCGCCTTCGGCGACGGCAGGGCGCCGATCGTCGACATCGGCGCCTCCTTCGTTTCGATCGTCGCCGGCGGCACGCGGCTGGACGATCTGGCGGCGCAAATCCATTCCGATGGTTTCGATATCCAGAACCGCGCCGGCCCGGTTGCCGTCAAGCTGGAGGCGGGCGGCCTGAAAACCGACGTCGCGACGTTGGCGCCGCTGATCACCGGCAAGGTCAATGTCGATCTGGCCGGTTCGATCAGCAAGGACGCCGTTATTGCCATCGATCAGGGTACGCTGCGCTCCGATGCGGTCAATGCCTCGCTGACGGCGACGGTGGCGCTCGCCGACATGTCGATGCAGCTCAAAATGAATGCCGATGCCGTGGCGACCGCGTTTCCCCAGCAGATCGCCTCGGTGCTCGGCGGGCGGGTGAAATTCTCGGCCACGGCATCGCGCGATCCGCAGGGCTCTTTCGCCGCAAACTCGATCGAACTCACTTCAGGATCGCTCAGCGCCAGCGGTACGGCCAGCATGCAAGGCACTGACATCCAGGCCGACATCAAGGGCAAATTGGGCGATGTCTCGGTGTTGTCGCCGACGGTCGGCGTGCCGGTTGCCGGCGGGGTCGATTTCGCGCTGTCGGCAAGCGGCGCGATGACCGCGCCGGATTTCACCGTTAGCGCCAACAGCGAGAGCCTGACCGCTTCGGGCCGCACGGTGAAGGCCATCAAGCTGAGCGCGAGCGGCAAGGCCGACATAACGAACCCTTCCGCCAACGTCTCGCTGACCGGCGCCGTCAACGACCAGCCGCTCGACATCAAGGCGGCCCTGGTGACCAGCGAGGGCAAGCGTTCGATCAATGGCTTCCTGGTGTCGCTGGGCGACAACAAGGTCTCGGGCGACCTGGCGCTCGACGAAAAGTTCATGCCCCTGGGCACGCTGACGCTCGCCGCACCTGCCATCGACCAGTTGGCCGCGCTCGCCGGCCAGGCGGTGACCGGCGACATCAACGGCACCATCCTGTTCGCCAAGGACGGCGATGCACCGTCCATTGCCATCGATGCCAAGAGCACCTCGGTCGCGCGTGGCGAGGTGACGGCCAAAGCGATCGCCATCAATGCGCTGGTCGCCAATTATCTCAAGGCGCCGGCGATCTCGGGCACCATCAAGGCCGATGCGGTCACTTCGGGAAGCACGGAAATCAGCGGCATCGGCGTCGACCTCAAGCGCGACGGCGACTGGACCGATTTCACTGGTGGCGCGACCATAGCGGGCATTCCTGCAACCGCTGCCGGCCGGGTGAAGATCGCCGAGGGCACGACCAGCGTCGAGATCGCCTCGGGCGAGGCCACCGTTCGCGGCATCAAGGCGGCGGTCGCCGAACCGTCGGCTCTGACCATCGCCGACGGTGCGGCCAAGATCGAGAAGCTGGCGCTCGATATTGGCGGCGGCAAGGTGGCGCTGTCGGGCAGCGCCGGCGAGACGCTCGATCTGGCGGCGCAGGTCTCCGCCTTGCCGGCAGCGCTTGCCAATGCGTTTTCGCCTGGCCTGGATGCCACGGGAATGCTTGACGGTATCGCTGAAGTGAGCGGAGCGCCGGCAATTCCCGATATCCGGTTCAACGCGAAACTGGCCGGTGCCGAGACCAGCCAGACCCGCCAGGCAGGGCTCGGACCGCTCGCCGTCGATGCGGCCGGCAGCTACACGATCGCCGGCGGCGTCGCCCTCGACCATGCAACCCTGTCCGGCGACAAGGTCTCCGGGCAGGCGACAGGCACCATCAATCCGAACGGGGCGAGCGATTTTGCCATCGATCTGACCTCGTCGGGCCCCAGCCTGCCGCTGACCGTCGGCAGCGCCGAGAGCCCCGTCAAGATCGAGGTCCGATCAGTATCGGCTAAAATCGCGGGCGAAAGCACGCATGCCCGACTGGACCTTTCCGTGATCCTGCCCTCGGTCGTTACCAGCCCGGCGAAGGTGGACGGACTGACCCTCGCACTGCACTCGGACGCATTCGATCTCCGGAATCGCGCCGGGCCGGTTTCCGGAACGGTATCGGTGGACAAGGTTGGGCTCGACAATCCAACGATCGCGCCGCTTATCGCCGGCAAGGTCACGGCCGCGCTCAGCGCCCGGCTGAGCGCCGACACTGTGGCTATCGACAGCGGCTCGCTGAAAAGCGATGCGCTGAGCAGCCAGGTGGCCGGTCAGGTATCGCTGCGTGACGGTGCCATCGATCTCAATCTGAAGGCGGATGCGCCATCGTCGGCCTTGCCGGCGGCGACGCGCGGCATGCTTGGCGACCGCGCCCAGATAAGCGCCACGCTGAAGCGCGAACCCAACGGCAATCTCCACATCGGTGGATTGAAGCTGGCTTCCGGCGCGCTAAGCGCCGACGGACAGGCAAGCCTTGCCGACAACAAGATAACCGCCGATATCAGGGGGACGCTGAGCGACATCTCGCCATTGTCGAAGGATGCCACGGGCGCCATCGCCTTCGCGTTGAGCGCGCAAGGGCCGGCCATGGCGCCCGACCTGTCGCTTACCGTCAACAGCGACAGGCTCTCGGTGGCATCGCGCGAGATCACCGGATTGAAGCTCACGGCCACCGGCAAGGCCGATGCCGCCAATCCGGCGGCCAATGTCCAACTCACCGGCAATGTCGCCGGGCAGGCGCTGCAGGGGAGTGCCGTGCTGGCAACGGCGAACGGCAAGAGCGCCATCAACGGCCTGCTGCTGTCGCTGGGCAAGAACCGGATCTCGGGCGATCTGGCGCTGGACGACAAGTTCGTGCCTGAAGGCACCATTTCGCTCGACCTCCCCGACATCGGGCCGCTTGCCGCACTGGCACTGGAAAAGGCCGAAGGCGACGTTCGCGGCACGATCGCCTTCTCCAGGAATGGCGCGGCGCCGCAGGTCGCCATCAAGGCGACGACCGACTCGATCATACGCGGCGACCTGCAGGCGAAGGCCGTCTCGGTCGATGCGCTGATCGCCAATTATCTCGCCGCTCCCGTGATTTCAGGCAAGATCCGCGCCGACACCGTCACCTCGGGCGGTACGGTGATCAGCGGCATCAATGTCGATTTGAAGCGCGATGGCGACTGGACCGGCTTTTCCGGTGGAGCGACGGTCAAGGGCATTCCGGCGCAGGCGGCAGGCCGGGTGAAGGTAGCCAACGGGACGACCACCATCGAGCTTGCTTCAGGCCAGGCGACCGTCCAGGGCATCAAGGCGGCCATCGCCCAGGCCTCGACCGTCAGCATCGCCAATGGCACGACGACGTTGGACAGGCTGGTGCTCAACCTTGGCGGCGGCACCGCGACGGTGACCGGCAAGGTCGGGCAGGCGCTCGACATCAATGCGGTGCTGGCACGCGTGCCGATGTCGCTCGCCAACAGTTTTTCGCCCGGGCTCGATGCCGCGGGTTCCATTTCCGGCACGGTGAAGGTGACGGGCGCACCGGCGAGCCCCGCGGTTGCCTTCAACATAGACGCGGCCGGCGTGCAGACATCGCAGACCCGTGGCGCGGGCGTCGGCGCGGTGAGCGTTTCTTCGTCCGGCACCTTTGCCGGCAACAAGCTGGCCTTCAACGCCAATATCAGCGACGGGGCCGGCCTTGGGCTCAAGGGCGGCGGCACGGTGACGACGGTGGGCACTCCGGCGCTGGCGCTCGACTTCAACGGTGCGGTGCCATTCGGCCTTCTCAGCGAGAAACTTGCCGCGCAGGGCTTGTCGCTGACCGGCAACGCCAACGTCAATGTCCAGGTGCGTGGTCCGGCGACATCTCCGGTGATCGGCGGCAGCGTCAAAACCTCCGGCGCGCGGCTGGTCGATGCACGCTCGGGCCTTGCCATCAACGATATCGCGGCCGATGTCTCGATCGGCAATGGCGTTGCCAGGGTCAATCGGTTGACCGGAACCCTGTCGACGCGCGGCAGCCTGTCGGCCAGTGGCACGGTCGGCATCAATCCGGCGCAAGGATTCCCGGCCGACCTGTCGATCAAGCTCACGGACGGTCGTTATACGGACGGTCGCGTGGTGACCGCCAACCTTGGCGGCGACCTGACGATCAAGGGGCCGCTGACTTCGGCACCGGCGATTGCCGGCACCGTCAACCTGGCCAAGACCGTCATCACGGTCCCGGACAAATTGCCGGGCTCACTCTCGGCGCTCGACGTCAAGCACAAGAATGCGCCGGGTCCGGTCAGGGCGCAGGACAAGGCGCTGCGCCCGGCCACGACCAGCGGCAAGAGCGGTGGCAGCGGCCTTGCACTCGACGTCACGGTCAACGCGCCGAACCAGATCTTCATCCAGGGCCGGGGTGTCGACGCCGAATTCGGTGGCTCGCTCAAGCTAACCGGCCCGGCCTCGTCGCCGCAAGCCGTCGGCACCTTCACCTTGCAGCGCGGCCGGCTGTCGATCCTTGGCAAGCGGCTGACCTTCACCGAAGGCACGGTCGGGTTCTCGGGTTCGCTGGTGCCTTACCTCAATCTGACGGCGACGACGACGACGACCGGCGCGACCGTCACCATCGTGGTGTCGGGCGAGGCGACCAATCCCAAATTCACCTTCAGTTCGGTGCCTGCGCTGCCGGAGGACGAGGTGCTGGCGCAGTTGATCTTCGGGCGGTCGATGTCGAACCTGTCGCCGCTGCAGATCGCGCAGCTGGCCGAGGCCGCCGGACAATTGGCCGGCGTCGGCGGTTCGACGTCGCTTCTGGAAAACCTGCGCAGCGCCATCGGCGTCGACGACCTCGACGTGACCACCGATGATAAGGGCGGCACGGCGGTCTCGGCCGGCAAGTACCTGAACGACCGCACCTATGTGACCATCCAGAAAGGCGACAAGCCGGGTTCCGGCAAGGCGACCATCGATCTCAATGTCGGGCGCGGCGTCAAATTGCGCGGCGAGGCGACGGACGCCGGCGAAGCCAAGGGCGGCATCTTCTACGAGAAGGAATATTGAGGGCCTGGCCTTCATCCTGGCCGCAACTGGCGCTGTCGTAACCAGTGCGAATGTCTCAATTTAATTGCCCGAAGAGATTTTGGCGAAATCTGGGCGCACTAGCAATTTTGCGCCAAGACTGTCGCTATCACGCGAACTGCCCCCCTTCCAAAGTTGCACATTCGCTAACATGTTCCCAATCCATGCCGTCTTTGACATCATGGCCCGGATGCGGAATGTTAATCGGCGGAAAGCCAACAATGGGAGTTAGTCATGACAATCTATAAGAGCAACGGCGACAGCGTTCCGGATCACATCCTGGCGATGGCCGAAGAAGCCAAGTCGGGCAAAGTCGATCGCCGCGAATTCCTCGCGCTCGCCAGCGTCTTCGGTGCCTCGACCGCTATGGCCTACGGCCTGCTCGGCCTTGCCGCTCCGACTCCGGCCAAGGCCGAGGACGTCCAGGGCAAGAAGGGCGGCGTGCTGAAAGTGGCGATGTCGGTCAAGGATCCCAAGGATCCGCGTACCGCCGACTGGTCCGAGATTTCCAACGCCGAGCGCCAGGCGCTCGAGCCGCTGGTGAAATACACCAAGGAGTACACATTCGCTCCATATCTGCTGGCAAGCTGGGACATCAACGACGACGCCACCGAGTACACGCTGCATGTGCGGCCTGGCGTCGAATGGAACAATGGCGACAAGTTCACCGCCGATGACGTGATCTACAATTTCACCCGCTGGGCCGACAAATCAGCCGAAGGCAACTCGATGCCTGGACGTCTCGGCAGCCTCGTCGACGAAAAGACCAAGAAGTTGCGCGAAGGGTCGATCGTTAAGGTCGACGACATGACCGTCAAACTGAAGCTGTCGAAGCCCGACATCGCCATCATCCCGAACCTGTGCGACTATCCCGGCCTCGTCGTCCACAAGAGCTTCGACGAGAAGGGCGCCAACTTCAAGAACTGCCCGATCGGCACTGGTCCGTTCGAGCTCGTCTCCTATGATGTCGGCCAGAAGGTGGTCTACAAGCGCCGCACGACCGGCAAGTGGTGGCAGGGCGAAGCCTTCCTCGACGGCGTCGAGTTCATCGACTACGGCACCGATCCGGCCGCGACCGTTTCGGCCTTCGAATCGGGCGAAGTGCAGACCAACCACGAAACGACCGCCGACTACGTCAAGATCATCGCGGACGTCGGTGCGCCGCCTTCGGAAGTGGTGACCGCGGCTACCGTGGTGTCGCGCTTCAACGTCAACGCCAAGCCTTATGGCGACCAGAAGGTGCGTCAGGCGATGTGCCTGGCCGTCGACAATTCGGTGGTCCTGCAGCTCGGCTACGGCAATGCCGGCACGCCGGCCGAAAACCACCATGTCGCGCCGATCCATCCGGAATATGTCGAACTGCCGAAGATCAAGCGCGACGTCGCCAAGGCCAAGCAGATGCTGACGGAAGCCGGCGTGATCGATTTCGAACACGAGCTGATCAGCAACGACGAGGACTACCACAAGAACACCACGGACGCGATCGCGGCCCAGCTGCGCGAGGCCGGCATCAAGGTGAAGCGCACCGTGCTGCCGAGCTCGACCTTCTGGAACGACTGGACGAAGTATCCATTCTCGGAGACCAACTGGAACATGCGTCCGCTTGGCATCCAGGTCATCGCCATCGCCTACCGCTCGGGCGAAGCCTGGAACGAGACGGCCTATGCCAATCCGGACTTCGACAAGAAGGTCAACGAGGCGCTCGGCATCGCCGATGCGGAGAAGCGCAAGGTGGTGATGAAGGACATCGAGCAGATGCTGCAGGATTCCGGCATCATCATCCAGCCTTACTGGCGCAAGCTCTACATCAACATCAAGCCCGAGGTGAAGAACCACTCGATGCACCCCACCTACGAGCACGATTTCGGCAAGGTCTGGCTCGATCAGGCGTGACCGCTGCTTGATGAATATGAGGGGCGCCTGCCCCTCATATTCGCAGGATCGTCGCCGTTGCATTGGATGCAGCGGCGGCGGGACGCTACAAGGTTTTCGTCACAGGGTTGACCATATCTGACCCCAACCCGGCCGGCAGGGGGGCACAATGTTCTCATTCATCATCAGACGCATCGGCACGATACTGCTCACGATGCTGTGCCTGACGCTGGTCGTCTTCTTCCTCGTCAATCTCGAACCCAATCTGAAAAAGCTGGCGATCAGCCAGACCGAAATGCACACATCGGCGGAGCAACTTGAAAGCTGGCTGGTCAATCACGGCTATCGCCAGAATTTCTTCGTTCGCTATGGCCAGTGGCTCGGCGTCGTGCCCAAGCAGCCGATCACGGATCCGGCGACCGGAAAGACCACGCAGCGCTTCTCCTTCTGCAATGACCCGGCCGTGCCGACATTCTCCGGCGTGATCGAGGGTGATTTCGGCTGCTCGACCAAGTTCAAGACCACGGTCGCGGCCAAGCTGTTCCCTGCGCTGGGCGCTACCGGCATTCTGATGCTCTGCGTGCTGGGCGTAATGGTGCCGGTGTCGCTGCTGGTTGGCATCCTTGCCGGCATGCGGGAGGGGTCGCGCACCGATCGCGTGCTGTCGATCGCCTCGATCGCCTCGACGGCGACGCCTGAATATGTGTCGGGTGTCATCTTCACCGTCATCTTCGCCTCCTGGCTCGGCTGGCTGAACGGGTCGGCCGCCTCAGCAAGCCAGGGCATCACGTTCTACAATTTCACCCTGCCGGTGATCACGCTGGCGATCTACGGCATCGGCTATATCGCACGCATGACACGCGCCTCGATGGTCGAGGTGATGACGCAGCAATATATCCGCACGGCACGCCTGAAGGGGCTTTCCTTCAAAAGCGTCGTGGTCAAGCACGCGCTGCGCAACGCGTTGATCGCACCGTTCACCGTCATCATGCTGCAGTTCCCCTGGCTGCTCACCGGCGTCGTCATCGTCGAGGTGATGTTCCGCTACCAGGGCTTCGGCTACACGCTGGTCGAGGCCGCCGGCAACAACGACATCGATCTTCTGCTCGGCTGTTCGCTGGTCTCGGTGTTCATCGTGCTGATCACCCAGCTCATTTCCGACGTCGGCTACGCATTCCTCAATCCGCGCATCCGCGTTCAGTAGGGAGAAGGCGCATGCAAGCTCAATATATCGGCGCCTCCACCATCATCCTCGAAGTGCTCTGGCGCTTCTGGCCGGTCTGGGCCGCGCTCGCCATCGTCATGGGTGCGAGCTTTCTCTACAAGAAGAAGCTGGCGCTCTACGGCCAGTTGTTCGACAGCGGCGTCGGCATAGCGGGCGTGTTCATCTGCCTGTTCTGGCTGTTCACGGCGATTTTCGCCTCGACCATCTCGCCTTTCGATCCGCTCGGCCAGATCCCGATCATGAAGGACACGCTGCCGGGCGCCATCGAACCGCAATCGGGGCTCGTCTACCTCTTCGGCGGCGACAAGCTCGCCCGCGACGTGTTCTCGCGCATGGTCTATGGCAGCCAGATCGTGCTGATCATCGCACCCGCCGCGACCGGTTTCGCGCTCATGGTCGGCATCACGCTTGGCCTGCCGGCCGGCTACTACGGCGGCAAGATCGATTCCATCCTGTCGTTCCTGGCCAACCTCGTGCTGGCCTTCCCGGTGATCCTCCTGTTCTACCTGCTGGTGACGCCGGGCATCATGGACACGCCGATCCCCTATGCGCTGGCCGGCGTCTTCTTCCTGTTTCCGATCATTTTCTTCAGCGTGCTGTTCTGGACACGCTACAAGAACCGGCCCGACCGGATTTACATCCTGCTCGGCCTGACACTGATCATAGGCGGCTGGATCTATCTCGGCCTCGTCTTCGACAGGGACCCGCTGCACATCGTCCACATCGATCCCAACCAGCTCAATATCTTCGTGGCGGTGGTGTTCGCCTCCAGCCCTGGCGTGTTCCGCATCGTGCGCGGCCTGGTGATGGACATCAAGACGCGCGACTATGTGGCGGCGGCGCAGACGCGCGGTGAATCGCCTTGGTACATCATGCTGTGGGAGATCCTGCCCAATGCGCGCGGGCCGCTGATTGTCGATGCCTGCCTGCGCATCGGCTACACCACCATACTGCTCGGCACGCTGGGTTACTTCGGCCTGGGCCTCGCGCCCGAGAGCCCGGACTGGGGTACGGCGATCAAGGATGCCAGCCGATTGCTGCGGTCCTTTATTCACCCGGCGCTGCCGCCGACGATCGCGTTGATGTCGTTCGTGCTGGGTCTCAACCTGCTCGCCGACTCACTGCGTGAGCAATCGATGAAGGATTGACGGCGGGGTCTCAGATCCCACTTGGCCAAGAATAAGGATTGGAGCGACCCATGAACGAGGCAGTTCGAAATCCGGCACAGCCGATCATCGAGATCGAGAACCTTTCGATCTCCTTCTTCACCCGCAAGGGCGAGATACCGGCCGTCATGGACTTTTCCTGCACGGTCATGCCGGGCGAGGCGATGGGCATCGTCGGCGAATCCGGTTGCGGCAAGTCGACCGTGTCGCTCGGCATCATGCGCGACCTCTCCAACATCGGAAAGATCGTTGGCGGCAAGATCAAGTTCCAGGGCAAGGACATGGGCGAGCTCTCCGACGAGGAGCTGCGCGCCATCCGCGGCAACAAGATCGCCATGATCTACCAGGAGCCGATGGCCAGCCTCAATCCGGCGATGAAGATCGGCCAGCAGCTGATGGAAGTGCCGTTGATCCACGACAAGGTGTCGACGAAAGAGGCCTACTCCAGGGCGCTCGAAATGGTGCGCTCGGTCAAGCTTCCCGATCCCGAGCGCATGATGCGCTCCTATCCGCACCAGCTTTCCGGCGGCCAGCAGCAGCGCATCGTTATCGCCATGGCGCTGCTGTCGAAGCCGGCGCTGCTTCTGCTCGACGAGCCGACGACGGCGCTCGACGTAACCGTGGAAGCGGGCATTGTCGATCTGGTCAAGGGGTTGGGCGAGAAGTTCGGCACCTCGATGATCTTCGTGTCGCACAATCTCGGCCTCATCCTGGAAACCTGCGACCGCATCACGGTGATGTATTCGGGCGAGGCAGTCGAGACCGGCAAGATCAAGGACGTCTTCGACCGGATGCGCCACCCCTATACGCAGGGGCTGTTCCGTTCGATCCCGCTGCCTGGCGCCGACAAGAACTCGCGGCCGCTGATCTCGATCCCGGGGCAATTGCCACTGCCGCACGAACGGCCCAAAGGCTGCAATTTCGGCCCGCGCTGCCACCATTTCGTCGAGGGCGTCTGCAACGCCGCCGAAATCCCGATGATCGAAGTCGCCGGACACGAGGGCCATTTCTCGCGCTGCGTGCGCTTCAACGAGATCGATTGGGAGGCATTGCCGCCCGGCGCCAAGAAGGTGAATGAGCGCGTCGTGCCCGGCGCGCCGGTACTCAAGATCGAGGACCTGCGGAAATACTACAAGGTCGGCGGCAGCGAGGTGTTCGGCTCGAGCGAAGGCCGCGTCGTCAAGGCCAACGAGACGATATCGTTCATGGCACGCGAATCCGAGACCGTGGCCATCGTCGGCGAATCCGGCTGCGGTAAGTCGACGCTTGCCAAGGTACTGCTCGGACTGGAAACCGCCAGCTCCGGCAGCGTCACGCTCGGCAACAAGGAAATCCAGTCGACCGGCATCGAGAAGCGCAGCGTCGACACCGTGTCGTCGATCCAGATGGTGTTCCAGAACCCGTTCGACACGCTGAACCCCAGCCATTCGGTCGGGTCGCAGATCATCCGGACGCTGGAAAAATTCAACGTCGGCAAGACCGTTGCCGACCGGCGCAAGCGCATGCTGGAACTGCTCGACCTGGTGAAACTGCCGCGGGCGTTCGAAACCCGCAAGCCGCGCCAGCTTTCCGGCGGCCAGAAGCAGCGTATCGGCGTGGCGCGAGCCTTCGCCGGCGACGCCAAGGTGGTGGTGGCCGACGAGCCGGTTTCGGCGCTCGATGTCTCGGTGCAGGCGGCGGTGACGGAACTGCTGATGGACATCCAGCGCAAGAACAAGACGACGATGCTGTTCATCAGCCACGATCTCTCGGTCGTGCGCTACATCGCTGACCGCGTCGTCGTCATGTATCTCGGCTATATCGTCGAGCAAGGCACGACAGACCAGATCTTCGCGCCGCCCTATCACCCCTATACCGAGGCGCTGCTCTCGGCGATCCCGATTGCAGACACCAGCGTGGTCAAGAAGCACATCGTGCTGGAAGGTGACATCCCCTCGGCGATGAACCCGCCGTCCGGCTGTCCGTTCCAGACACGTTGTGGCTACAAGAAGCTGGTGCCTGACAATCTGTGCGAGACCAAGGTGCCGCCGGTCAAGAATCTCGGCGATGGCCATATGAGCCTGTGCTGGCTCTCCGACGACGTGCTCAAGACCATGGAGCCGGTGATCAAGTTCGACAGGGAACATGCTGCCCATGAAGGCGTGCCTGACGACGCGCCGCATGGCGAAGGTCCGGGCTTTGCCGGCGAACCGCCGAAGCGGCCACATGGCAAGGTAGCGGGTGCTGAGGCCGACGCGATCGGGGAGGCCGCCGAGGAGGCGGACGCCGTTTCGCGGGCCCGTCGCCACGAAGTCCGCGACGAGGTGTCGGAAACCGGTGATTCAAAACCGAAGGACACGACAAAGCCGCATTAGCGCGGACAGGACATCAGCTCCCGCATTGCTGCAGCTGAACAGCATAGTCGCGGGCCATCTTGTCGGTGGCCCGTGCGTAGCCCTGGACGCCGGCATCGCCACGATTGCCGCGGCCATAGGCGGTCCAGCCTAGGTAATAGGCGAGGTAGAGGTTGTAGGTGTCGTTGCGCGCGACGCCGTATGTGTCGGCTGTCTTGGAATGATACCAGCCGACGAAGTCGACGGCGTCGGCGAATCTCGTGCGCCGCGCCGCCCAGTTGCCGGTTTCGCGCTGATATTGCGACCAGGTGCCGTCCAGCGCCTGCGAGAAGCCGGTGGCCGAGGAGACATGTTTCCACGGAATGAAGCCGAGCAGTTTGGTGCGCGGCGGCCGGGCGTTGCTCTTGAAGCCGGATTCCTTGCGCACCGTTGCCATCAGCACCGGCACCGGCACGCCGTATTTCTGTGAAGCGCGCTCGGCACCCGACTGCCAATTGTCGAACCAGCCATCGTTCTGGTCGAAGACGGCGCAGACATTGTTGATGTGACTGGGTGCCGTCGCGCAGGCCGAAAGTGCCAGCAGCACGCCAACCGCTACAATTTTACTAAAACTCGACCTATGCATTGGATGAGCAATAGGCCGAAATCATAAAGGGAATCTTGCTGCCGCTGTTAACGCCTCGTCGGCACGGTCAGGTGAGAAAATGCCATAGCTGTATTCCGACGCCAATTGTCGCCTTTTATAAAGTCGTGCTGAGCATATGCCGCCTTGGCTAAAATCACGCCCGTAAACGGCGCATTTCTGACAGCTTGCGCGGTTTACCGAAGCTTTGATGCCGGCATGACCGAACCAAGACGCAAGCGCGGCGCCGAGCGTACCAGCAACCGGGGGCCAGCGCCCATCGCACAGCTGCGGCCCAGGCGGGTGATCAATCCCTATCCGCCGATGGCCTTGCTGTCACCAGACCAGATCGAGGCGATCCATCAGGCGTCGATGCACATATTGGAGAATTTCGGCATCGAGGTGATGAGCCCGCGTGCGCTGTCGCTGTTCGAGAAGGCCGGCGCCAAGGTCGATCACGCCTCGGCCAATGTGCGCGTCGATCGCGGCATGATCGACGCGGCGCTGAAGACAACGCGGTCCGGCTATACGCTGACCCCACGCAATCCAGCCAACACAATCCATCTCGGCGGCAACACCATCAATTTCACGCTGGTTGCGGGTCCTCCCAATGTGCATGACATGGAGCGGGGCCGCCGTGCCGGCAATCTGCGCGACTATGCTGATCTGACCAGGCTGGCGCAGCATTTCAACTGCGTCCACATGCTTGGCAACCAGGTCTGCGCACCGGTCGAACTGCCGGCCAACTCACGCCATCTCGATACGTACTTCACCAATCTGACGCTGACCGACAAGAGTTTTCATGTCTCGGCGATCGGCCGGGGCAGGGCGCTGGACGGCATCGAGATGATGGCGATCGCGCGTGGGATGACGCTGGATCAGATGGCTGATGATCCCGGCATTGCCACCATCATCTCTGTCAACTCGCCGCGTCGCTTCGACGAGATGATGGCCGAGGGGCTGATGACCATGGCCGAGTACGGGCAGTCGGTGGCGGTGACACCGTTCACGTTGATGGGGGCGATGAGCCCGGTGACGCTGGCCGGGGCGCTGGCGCAGCAGAATGCCGAGGCGCTGTTCGGCGTGGTGCTGACGCAGCTGGTGCGGCCAGGCGCGCCCGTGATGTACGGCGCCTTCACCTCCAATGTCGACATGAAGTCGGGCGCGCCGGCCTTCGGCACGCCTGAAAACACCAAGGCCAACATTGCTTCGGGTCAATTGGCGCGCCGCTATGGCCTGCCATACCGGACGACGCCCGGTTCGGCTTCCAACGTCGCCGACGCGCAAGGCGCCTATGAGACCCTGATGGCGTTGTGGGGCGCGGTGCTTGGCCATGGCAATCTCGTCTACCACGCCGCCGGCTGGCAGGAGGGCGGGCTGACGGCTTCGTTCGAGAAATTCATCATCGACGTCGAGGTGATCCAGCACATGATGGAGTTTTTGCGCCCGATCGTGGTCGATGAGGCCGAACTTGCCGTCGAGGCGCTGGGCGCGGTGCCGACCGGCGGCCATTTCTTCGGCGAGCCGCACACGCTGGAGCGCTACGCCACCGCCTTCTACCAGCCGATGCTCTCCAACTGGCAGAATTACGAGGCCTGGCAGGAGGCCGGCGGCCTCGACGCGACCGCGCGCGCGACGCGGCTGTGGAAGAAGGCGCTGGAGGATTATGTCGAGCCGGTGATGGACATCGCCGTGCGCGAAGCGCTCGAGGCCTATGTGGCCAAGCGCAAGGAAGCGATCGGACAGGGCGAGCCGTGATGCGCCACGAACGTCCCGTTTTGAATCATCCCACCCATCCAACTAACTGACATCAGAGAAGAAACCATGAAATCGCATGCAAAGGTCGTGGTCATCGGCGGTGGCGTCGTCGGATGTTCGGTGCTGTTCCATCTCGCCCGTCATGGGTGGACCGACGTCGTGCTGCTGGAGCGCGACGAGCTGACTTCAGGCTCGACCTGGCACGCGGCTGGCGGCATGCACACGATCAATGGCGATCCCAACGTCGCCAAGCTGCAGAAATACACCATCAACCTCTACAAGGAGATCGAGGAGCTGTCGGGCCAGGCAACCGGCGTCCACCTGACCGGCGGCGTGCTTCTTGCGGCCACCGAGGCGCGGCTCGACTGGCTGCGCGGGATGGTCGCCAAGGGCCGTTATCTCGGCATCGAGCTGGAGGAAATCTCCCCGAAAGAGGCGGCCGAACTGATGCCGCTGCTCGATCCCAAGCAGTTCGTCGGCGCCGTCCGCAACAAGGAGGACGGCCACCTCGATCCCTCCGGTGTCACCCACGCCTATGCCAAGGCGGCACGAAAACTCGGCGCCGAGGTGGAGCGCTTCACCAAGGTCGAGGATATCGTGCGCCGTCCCGACGGGCTGTGGCGCGTCATCACCAACAAGGGCGAGGTGGTGGCCGAGCATGTCGTCAATGCCGGCGGCCTGTGGGCGCGCGAGGTCGGCCGCATGGTTGGGCTCGAACTGCCAGTACTGGCGATGGAGCACATGTACCTGATCACCGAGGACATGCCGGAGGTTGCCGCCTGGAACCAGAAAACCGGCACCGAAATCATCCATGCGGTCGATTTCGACGGCGAACTCTATCTGCGCCAGGAACGCGGCGGCATGCTGATGGGCACCTATGAGAAAGCCAACAAACCATGGTCAGAATACCAGACGCCGTGGAATTTCGGCCATGAATTGCTGGCGCCGGATATCGACCGCATCGCGCCGTCGCTCGAGGTCGGTTTCCGGCATTTCCCGGCTTTCCAGAACACCGGCATCAAGCAGATCATCAATGGGCCCTTCACTTTCGCGCCCGACGGCAACCCGCTGGTCGGGCCGGTGCGCGGCCTGCCGGGCTTCTGGGTCGCCTGCGGCGTCATGGCCGGCTTCAGCCAGGGCGGTGGCGTTGGTCTGGCGCTATCCAACTGGATGATCGAGGGCGATCCCGGCGCCGACATCTGGGCGATGGATGTTGCGCGCTACGGCGACTGGGCGACGATGGCCTACACCAACGCCAAGGTGCGCGAAAACTATTCCCGGCGTTTTTCGATCCGCTTCCCCAACGAGGAACTGCCGGCCGGGCGGCCGCTAAAGACGACGCCCGTCTATGACTTGTTGTCGGCCAAGGGTGCGCAGTGGGGCGTCGCCTACGGGCTGGAAGTGCCGCTCTGGTACGCGCCGGAAGGCGTCAAGGACGAGTTCTCATGGCGGCGCTCGAGCGACTTCAGCCATGTCGCGGCCGAAGTCGCGACGGTTCGCGCAGGCGTCGGCCTGTCGGAGATATCGAGCTTCGCCAAATACAAGGTGACGGGCGAGGGGGCCGCGGCCTGGCTCGACCGGATGCTCGCCTGCAAGCTGCCGAAGCCCGGCCGGATGGCGCTCGCCCCGATGCTGAAGGATGACGGCAGGCTGATCGGCGATTTCACGCTGGCCAATCTCAGCCCCCAAGGTCGGGAAGAAGGGGGCTGGTTCCTGGCCGGCTCCGGCATTGCCGAGCAATATCACATGCGCTGGTTCGAGCAGCATCTGCCCGATGATGGCTCGGTCCATATCGAAGCGCTGGGACAAAAGCTTACCGGCCTGTCGATTGCCGGCCCAAAGGCCAGGGACGTGCTGGCGAAAGCCACGCGCTACGACATCTCGAACGTGGCATTTCCCTTCATGGCCGTCGGCAAGATGGATGTCGGCATGGCGCCGTGCCTGGTCGGCCGCGTCAGCTACACCGGCGATCTCGGCTACGAGATCTGGGTGGCGCCGGAATATCAGCGTGCCGCCTATCAGGCGCTGATGGCGGCGGGGGCGGAATTCGGCATCGGTCTGTTCGGCTCGCGCGCGCTCAACGCGCTGCGGCTGGAGAAGAACTACGGCTCATGGGGGCGCGAATACCGGCCGATCTATGGGCCGCTGGAAGCCGGCATCGATCGTTTCGTCGCCTACGGCAAGGACGCAGATTTCATCGGCAAGGCGGCGGCTCTGGCCGAGCGCAAACAGGGCGGCAAGTTGCGGCTGCGCGCCTTCATCGTCGATGCCGACGATGCCGATGTCATCGGCGACGAACCGATCTGGTTCGGTGGCGCGGTGCGCGGCTGGGTGACGTCGGGCGGCTATGCCCATCATTCGAAGAAGTCGGTCGCTGTCGGCTATGTGCCGAAGGAGATCGCAGAGGAGAGCGACGGCTTCGAAATCGAATTGCTGGGCAAACGGCATGCGGCGCGCATTCAGGCGGCGCCGCTGTTCGATGCGAATTTCGAACGGATGCGGGGGTGACCCCCCCGCATGGGATCATGCGCCGCGGCGGTTGTCGAGCGCGAAGGCGCCGGCGCCGGCAAAGACCAGATAGAGGAAGATGAAGCAGAACGAGATCGCCGAATCGCCGCTGTTGTTGACGGGGAAGAAGTCGCGCGGCATGTGAGCCATGAAATAGGCAATCGCCATTTCGCCGGCCAGAAGGAATGCGACCGGGCGGGTGAAAAGGCCCAGCGCCAGCAGAATGCCACCGGCGAATTCGAGGATGCCCGCTGCTAGCGGCAGTCCGCTCAACGCGGTGGCTGCGTGGTCGCTGGCGGGGAAATTGAACAGTTTCTGCGTGCCGTGCTCGATGAACTGCAGCGCGGTCATGATGCGCAGAACGCCAAGCGCCTGCGGCTGGTATCTGGCAAGGCCATCGAAAAGCTTCATCCAAAACTCCGTTTGGCTTCTCGGACCGGCCATAGGTTATTGCCCGGCAGTGGATCATTCACATCTCATGGCCAGCCATCAACAATTGGTGATTGGAAATGTTCCCCGCCTTTCATATGGTTCTCGTAAAGGTTGCATTTTTGTGTGTTTGGTTGTATTGGTTGTAGGCGTCGATTTGGATGCTCTTCACATGTGGGTCCCCTTGTCATGAAAAAAGTCGCCATCAGCCTGTTCGCAATCCTTGTGAGTACCAGTTTAGCCATGGCCGAGGACGCCGGCTGCGAGGCCTTCAGATGGCCGGTGACGCGCGAACAGGCGCTGTTTGCAACGGCACCCTCAACGCCGTCCGGAGCGACACTGGCAGTAGGGGCGGCCGCGGATCTGGCGCTGGTGCCGGCCGAGAAGGCCGGCTTTGCGGTGCCGCCCGAACGCGCACCTGCGGAAGGCACGTTCGGTGCCGTCGCCAGTGTGGCGGTGCCGCCGGAGGGGACCATCCAGATCAGCCTGTCGGGCGAGGCCTGGGTCGATGTCATCCAGGACGGCAAAGCCGTGAAATCGTCCGGCTATAGCGGCGTCAAGACCTGCCCTGGCATCCGCAAAAGCGTGCGCTTCAAACTCGCGGCCGGCCAGGCCACCGTCCAGTTCAGCGGTGCCAGGAAAGAGACCCTCAAGGTCGCGGTGCTGGCACCGGAATAAGTCGACGCCAGCAAGCGTGATATCAGCGGTTGACGCGGGCGCTTATCGCACCGGCGCCATCAAAGCGAAGTGCGCGCCTTGCGGATCCTGGCATTGCACGACCCAGCTGCCTCCGGGGACCTCCATCGGTCCCATCAGGATCTTGCCGCCATTGTCGGTGACGCGTTTTGCGGCCGCGTCGATGCCGGTCACGTTAAAATAGAACTGCCAGACCGGCACCGGAATCTGCTCGGGCTTGTTCATGATGCCACCGCCGGATTCGGGGCCGGCGGTAAAGGTCTGGTAAGTGCCCATCGGCCCCATGTCGAATTCGCCGGCATTGGCCCAGCCGAACTGGCTGGAATAGAAGTCAAACGCGGCCTTCCAGTCGCTCGTATAAAGCTCATGCCAGCCGATATGGCCCGGCGTGCTGGCCGGCACGACGGGCTGGTCGGGGCCGTTCGGCTGCAGGAGCATGAAGGTCGCGCCTTGCGGATCGGCCACGACGGCAAAGCGGCCGACGCCTGGAATGTCGTCGGGCTGGCGGTGAACGGCGCCCCCCGCCTTTTCCAGCGACGCTGTTGCCGCGTCGACATCCCTGGTGTGGATGTAGCCCAGCCAGGCGGGCGGCATGCCCATCTTGGCGGCATCCTGAGGCATCGTCATCAGGCCGCCGACGCCACGCTCGCCGGCATTCATGACGACATAGCGCGGCATGCCTGGAGCCTTATCGAAGGGCTCGGCCTTCCAGCCCACCACGGCGGGGTAGAAAGCCTCGGCGGCGTCGAGGTCTGATGTCATCAGTTCGTACCAGAAGAAGGGCATCGGGGATTGTGGCATGGTCGGTCTCCTCACCTTTGTGCGCCGATCGTCGTTCGATCCATCCTAGGGCGATCTTGACGACGGAAATCCGACATCTGGGCTGGAAATCGGGAACGGCAAGGCGCACCCTCTTGGCAATCTTGCGTGTCTTGCGATTTTCGCCTTTGCTTGGCCTCGAGGAGGAGGTCGTCGTTCCATGCGGCAGATGTCACTTACAGCCGAGCTTGTCGCACTGTGCCATCGCGACGAGGCCGATCCCGGGCCCAGCGGCGGCTGGACGCAACTGAGCGACGAGGATTTCCGGGTCCTTTCCGCGCGGCTCGCCGATGAAGCAGATGCGGGGCCGCTATGGGTGTTCGCCTATGGCTCGCTGATCTGGAAGCCGGCTTTCGAGTCCGTCGAACGCCAGCGTGCCACCGCCCATGGCTGGCACCGCTCGTTCTGCATCGACATGGTTCGCTGGCGCGGCAGCGTCGCGCAGCCTGGGCTGATGATGGCCCTCGAACGCGGCGGGCGGTGCGATGGTGTGATCTACCGTTTGCCGGAAGGGGAGAAGACTGCTCAGATCGAAAGGCTGTTGCGGCGCGAGATCGACGATCATGAGAGCGTCGCTTCGGTCAGGTGGGTCCCGGTGCGTACGGCGCAAGGGCATCTGCGGGCGCTGGGTTTCTGGGTCGGGGTGACGGGCAGGGGCACTTCGCTCGGGCAGCCGCTGGAGACAGTGGCACGGGTGCTGGCGCGCGCCTGCGGCCATGTCGGCTCCGGGGCGGAATATCTTTACAACACGGTCAGCCACCTCGAGGAATTCGGCATTCGCGACCGCAATCTTTGGACGTTGCAGCAATTGGTCGCCGACGAGATCAGGTCTATCCACGGCAACGGCAGGGGTGGCGGCCTTATCCCAGTGTCACCGTCATCATAACATGAATACAGTTATCATATTTTCTTCCAGTCTTTTCAACGATTTGCGCCAAAAATTGACCAATTGATAAAAAAATAAAACGTGCTAGCCTTCCCCAAAACGAAAACATGGGGAACTGAGAATGCCAGAAGGCCAGTTCAAAGAGGGTATTGTCGGCGGCCGACTTCTGCCCGACCAATACGCGGATAATTTTTCCGACCTGCATCCCCCGCTCGATCATCACGAGGCGCTGGTCGAATCCGATCGCTGCTATTTCTGCTACGACGCGCCGTGCATGAACGCATGCCCGACCTCGATCGACATTCCGCTGTTCATCCGCCAGATCTCGACCGGCAACCCGATCGGCTCGGCCAAGACCATCTTCGACCAGAACATTTTGGGCGGCATGTGCGCCCGCGTCTGCCCCACCGAGACGCTGTGCGAGGAGGTTTGCGTGCGCGAGGTTGCGGAAGGCAAGCCGGTCCAGATCGGCCGTCTGCAGCGCTACGCCACCGATGTCGCGATGAGCGAGAGCAGGCAGTTTTATCCGCGTGCCGAGCCGACAGGAAAGACCGTAGCCGTCGTCGGCGCCGGCCCGGCCGGTCTTGCCGCGGCGCACCGGCTCGCCCGCCATGGCCATGACGTGACCATCCTGGAGGCGCGCCCGAAGGCGGGCGGCCTCAACGAATATGGCATCGCCGCCTACAAGAGCGTCGACAACTTTGCCCAGGCCGAGGTCGACTATGTCACCGCGATCGGCGGCATCGACATCCAGAATGGCAAGGCGCTCGGCCGCGATTACCAGCTCTCCGACCTGATCCGCAATTACGACGCCGTTTTCCTTGGCATGGGGCTTGGCGGTGTCAACGCGCTGCGCGCCGATGGCGAGGATGCCGCCGGCGTCACCAACGCGGTCGAATTCATTGCCGAACTGCGCCAGGCCAGCGACCTCTCCGGATTGCCGGTCGGCCGCCGCGTCGTCGTCATCGGCGGCGGCATGACGGCGATCGACGCCGCCGTGCAGTCGAAGCTGCTTGGCGCCGAGGAGGTGACGATCTGCTACCGGCGCGGCCAGGAGCATATGAACGCCTCCGAATTCGAACAGGACCTGGCCGCCGCCAATGGCGTCACCATCCGTCACTGGCTGCAGCCGAAGCGGGTGATTGCCGAAGGCGGCAAGGTCAGTGCCATCGAACTCGAATACACGGCACTCGACGGCGACCGGCTTGCCGGCACCGGCGAGACGCTGACGCTGGTTGCCGACCAGGTGTTCAAGGCCATCGGCCAGAGTTTCGTGCCGGCTGCACTCAACGGCAGCGGGGCGTCGATCGATCTCGAAGCCGGCCGTATCAAGGTCGACGCGGAAGGGCGCACATCGCTGGCCAAGGTCTGGGCCGGCGGCGACTGCATTTTTGGTGGCGACGACCTGACCGTTTCGGCTGTGGCGCAAGGCCGCGACGCGGCGGAAAGCATCCACAGGAGCCTGACCCAGGGATAAGGACCATGGCCACGGTGGAACCGGGCATTGCCCGTCACTACGAGATTTCAGGCCTGGAGGAGCGGATTCTTGCCGCGCTTGCCGACACCGGCGTGGAAATTGACCATCTGAGCGCTGACGATCTCGCAGCGGTCGACGAATTCCACATTGGCGGCGTGGCCGCCACCAGGGAACTCATCGACCAGATGGGGCTGAAGCCTGGAGCCCGGCTTCTCGACATCGGTTCAGGCATCGGCGGCCCGGCCCGTTTTGCCGCGAACAATGCCGGCGCCGATGTCACCGGCATCGACCTGACCCAAAGCTATGTCGATATCGCGACCAGCCTGTCGAAACGGGTGGGAATGGCCGGCAAGACGCGCTTCGTGCAAGGCAGCGCGCTGGACATGCCGTTCGCCAAGGCCAGCTTCGATGCGGCAATGATCCTGCATGTCGGCATGAACCTTCCCGACAAGGCCAAGCTGATGAGCGAGGCCGCCCGCGTGCTGAAGCCCGGCGGTGTCTTTGCCGTCTATGACGTGATGCGGCTCAAGGATGGAGCACTGACCTATCCGCTGCCATGGGCCTCCGACGCGACCATGTCGTTCGTCGCCACGCCTGCTGATTATCGAGCCGCCGCCACCGTCTGCGGCTTTTCAGTAATCGCCGAGCGCCCGCGCGGCGCTTTCGCCATCGAATTCTTCGCCACCATGCGTGCCCGCATGGCCGCCGCGCAGGCCGAGGGCAAAAAGCCGCCGCCCGGCGTCGGCCTGATCATGGGCGAGGATGCCCGCACCAAGATCGCTAATCTCACCGCCGCGCTTGAAGGCGGCAGTCTTGCACCCGTGGAAATGCTCCTTCGTCTCCGTTGAAAGGGACCTGTCATGGCTGACATCAGAAACAATTTCGTCGGCATCAAATCGCCCAATCCGTTCTGGCTGGCCTCGGCACCGCCGACCGACAAGGCCTACAACGTCATCCGCGCTTTCAAGGCAGGTTGGGGCGGTGTGGTCTGGAAGACATTGGGCGAAGAGGGGCCGCCGGTGGTCAACGTCAACGGCCCGCGCTATGGTGCGATCTGGGGTGCCGACCGGCGCCTGCTCGGCCTCAACAACATCGAACTGATCACCGACCGCGATTTGCAGACCAATCTGCGCGAGATGAAGCAGGTCAAGATGGATTGGCCCGACCGTGCGCTGATCGCCTCGATCATGGTGCCCTGCGTCGAGGAGAGCTGGAAATCGATCCTGCCGCTGGTCGAGGAGACCGGCGCCGACGGCATCGAGCTCAATTTCGGTTGTCCGCACGGCATGTCGGAACGCGGCATGGGCGCGGCCGTCGGCCAGGTGCCGGAATATATCGAAATGGTGGTGCGCTGGTGCAAGCAATATACGCGCATGCCCGTCATCACCAAGCTGACGCCCAACATCGCCGATATCCGCAAGCCGGCGCGGGCAGCGCATGCCGGCGGCACCGACGCGGTGTCGCTGATCAACACCATCAATTCGATCACCGGCGTCGACCTCGACAGTTTCGCGCCGATGCCGACCATCGATGGCAAGGGTTCGCATGGCGGCTATTGCGGCCCGGCGGTGAAGCCGATCGCCATGAACATGGTGGCCGAGATCGCCCGCGATCCCGAAACCCGCGGCCTGCCGATCTCCGGCATTGGCGGCATCACCACGTGGCGGGACGCCGCCGAATTCATGGCGCTAGGCGCCGGCAATGTGCAGGTCTGCACGGCGGCGATGACCTACGGCTTCAAGATCGTGCAGGAGATGATCGCCGGCCTCGAAAACTGGATGGACGAGAAGGGCCACCGCTCGCTCGACGACATTATCGGCCGCGCCACGCCCAACGTCACCGACTGGCAGTATCTCAACCTCAACTATGTCGCCAAGGCGCATATCGACCAGGATGCCTGCATCAAATGCGGCCGCTGCCACATCGCCTGCGAGGACACCTCGCACCAGGCGATCACCAGCATGGTCAACGGCGTCAGGCATTTCGAGGTGATCGAGGCCGAATGCGTCGGCTGCAATCTGTGCGTCAATGTCTGCCCGGTGGACAATTGCATCACCATGGAGCCGCTTGCGGCCGGCGCGTTGGACCAGCGCACCGGCAGACCTGTGTCGCCGGTCTATGCCAACTGGACCACGCACCCGAACAACCCGATGGCCAAGGTGGCGGCGGAGTAGGGGCAACCTTCAAAAGCGGCGTCTGCGGACGTCGCTTTTTCATTTTCCTATTGCAGATAAATATTATCCAGGATATTCTGTGTCTATGAATTGGAGACTAGCATTATGAAGCTGGGCGAGGGTGTTGAGGCGGCCATCCACTGCGCGGCGACACTGGCGAGCGTCGACGGCAACAGTACCATGCCGGGCGCGGCGCTGGCGGAATCCTTTGGCCTGTCGCCGAGCTATTTGCTGAAGCACCTCAACATGCTGACGGCGTCCGGCATTCTGGAATCGGTGCCGGGCCCGGCCGGCGGCTACCGGCTGGCGCGGGCTGCCGAACGCATCACGCTGCTCAACATCGTGCTGGCCATCGAAGGGCGCGAGCCGGCTTTTCGCTGCGGCGAGATCCGCCGCAACGGTCCGGTCAAGCTCGATGCCTCTGCTTATGTCAAACCTTGCGGCATCAATGCCGCGATGCTGAAGGCGGAGCGCGCCTACCGGGCAGCGCTCGCCGAGGTGAAGTTGTCCGATATCGTGGCGGATTACGCCGCGGAAGGCGATCCCAGATCGTTTGCCGCGAGCTGCGCCTTTGTCGAGCGCCATCAACGGCGGCAGAAACCCAGTTCAACCAACCAAGCCTAAATTAACCTCCCCAAGGATGCGAAAGGAAAGACGATGAAACAGAGGCTGCAGTTCTTCGCCAAGGCGCCCGAGATCATGAAGGCTGTGTCGGCACTCAACAAGGCGGTCGACGAATGTGGACTGGAGGTGAGCCTGCTGCACCTGGTCAAGCTCAGGGCCTCGCAGATCAATGGCTGTTCCTTCTGCGTCGAGATGCACAGCCGCGAAGCCAGGCGCGACGGCGAGACCGAGCAGCGGCTCTATCTCGTCGCCGCCTGGAAGGAATCGCCGCTGTTCTCCGAGCGCGAACGCGCCGGACTGGCCTGGACCGAGGCGGTGACGCTGGTCGCCAACGATGGCGTGCCGGACGAACTCTATGCGCGCACGCTGGAGCATTTCTCGGAAGAGGAACTGGTCAAGCTCTCCGTCGCGATCGGCATGATCAACACATGGAACCGACTTTGCATTCCGTTCCACGCCATCCATCCGATGCCGGCCGCCAAGGCGGCCTGACAGTCCGGACATCTGTTGGGGCGCCGCCGGGGAAAGGCGGCCCCCTACTGTTTCAAAGGGGGAGTTCAATGCCTGTCGATTTGCCTTCGACCTTGCTGTTTCTCGGTCGCCTGCTGCTCGGCGGTGCCTTTGTCTTCGCCGGCCTGCGCAACATCCAGAACGCGGATTTCCTAACCGGATTGATGGCCGCGCGTGGCGTGCCCCAGGCCCGGCTGGCGT
This sequence comes from Mesorhizobium sp. ESP6-5, assembly GCF_020164695.1. Classification (NCBI taxonomy): domain Bacteria; kingdom Pseudomonadati; phylum Pseudomonadota; class Alphaproteobacteria; order Hyphomicrobiales; family Phyllobacteriaceae; genus Mesorhizobium; species Mesorhizobium sp. ESP6-5. Next base: position 428,623 of record NZ_JAIUGR010000001.1, on the reverse strand, counting down.
TGTGGGCGGGCATTGTCGCGCAGATCATCGCGGGAGTGCTGGTGATGGTCGGCCTCTGGACCGCGATTGCCTGCGTGGTGCTGGTGCTGTTCCTGATCGTGGCGACGCCGATGTTCCACAATTTCTGGGATCATCAGGTCCGGAGCGTGCATCCCGCATCAATGGCTTCGTCGGCAATGTCGCACTGAGCGGAGGTTTTTGTCGCTGATCGCGCAGTCGCTTTAACTCTCCAACGTTTTACGCCGCGAACCGTAGGCCGCCGTCGCAGGTCAGCACCTGGCCGGTCATGAAGCCGTTGGAGACGAGGAAGGCTATCGCCGAGGCGACGTCCTCGGCGCGGCCGATGCGGCCGACCGGCGTTTTCCCCGCATAGTCGGCAAAGACCGCCTGCCGCTGCTCTGCGGGCAAAAAGTCCCACCATGGCGTGTCGATGACACCCGGCGCCACGACGTTGACGCGCAGCGGCTTCAGCTCGATGGCCAGGATCGGCGCCACGGTCAGGAGCATGCCATTGATGGCGCCGATGCCGGCGACGCCCGGCGTGGCGAGCTGGGCCGATACCGCCGAGATGAAGGTGACCGACCCCGATTTGTTCAGCGTCGGCAAGGCGGCCTGCAGGCAGGAGAGTTGCGGCCGCACCTTCTCGTCGACGCCCCCGGCGATATCGGTGAGGTCGAGGGTTTCGAACGGACCGAGGCCCTTGCCGCCGCTCGCCGCCAGAACGAGGTGGTCGAACGAGCCGAGGCGCTCGAAAAATTGGCGGACTTCATCCGGTTTCGAAGCGTCGAAGGCCGCCTTGTCGGCCGCTCCGCCAAGGCTTTTCCAGGCGCTGATGAGCTTGTCCTGGTTGCGCCCGGTGATCGTGACCTTCATGCCCGGGCCGAGCAGTTTGCGCGCCGTCGCCAGGCCGATGCCGGATGAGCCGCCGATGATCACCGTGTGTTCGGTTCTGTTGGTCATGAATGCTGTTCCTTCGTTTTAGGGAAAGCCAGCCCGACGAGGTCGAGGCTCAGGCTTCGCAATTGTTGTCTTGCCTTGGCATCGTAAGCCTGGGCGTCGGCGCGGGATTCGCGCAGGCCGTCGAAATAGAGGCCGCTGCGCCCTTCCAGCGCGGGCGAGGTGGCGAGATTCAAGATAGCCTCGGCGCCGGTCTCGACCGAACTCCATGGCGTGACGCCCGCCTGGCGGACCATGGTGGTGTTCATGTAGCTCGCCGGATGCAGCGCGTTGACGGTGACGCCGCTGCCTTCCAACTGCCCGGCCAGATCGACGGTGAACAGAATCTGCGCCAGCTTGCTCTGGCAATAGGCGCGCACGCCGCTGTAGCCGCGGGTCAGCATGACGTCGTCGAAATCGATCGCCTGCTGGCCGGCGGACGCGACGTTGACGATGCGTGCCGGCGCGCTCGCCTTCAGCAGCGGCAGAAGCTCCGAAGTCAGCAGGAAGCCGGCGAGATAATTGACGGCAAAGCGCAACTCGTGGCCATCGGCGCTTGTCTGTCGTTTGTCGCCAGCGGTGCCGACGCCGGCGTTGTTGATGAGGATGTCGAGGCGGCTCGTGCTGGCGCGAACGGCTTCGGCGAGGCGTCGTACCTCCGCCAGCGAAGCGAGATCGGCCGCGAAAAATTCGGCCTTGCCGCCGGCCGCTTCGATGGCGGCGATAGTGGCGTCGCCGCGTGTGGAATCGCGGCCATGCACCAGCACCCGTGCGCCGGCGGCACCCAGCCTTTGCGCCAGCACGCGGCCGACGCCGTCGGTCGAGCCGGTGATGAGGATGGTCTTGTCTTTCAATTCCATGTTCAGAGCCTCCTGTTGTTGCTCTGAACGCAAGATGGGGCGCTTCGCCCATGTCAAACAGTTCAAACTTTATCCTGGTATCAATACTGCTATAATAGCCGGTATGAACGCTCCCGTTGCCTCCACCCGATCAGCCGACGAGAGCCGCCGGCGCGAACTCGGCGCCTTCCTGCGGTCGCGCCGGGAAAGGCTGGCGCCATCGGCCACCGGCATCGCGACAGGTCCGCGACGGCGCACGCCGGGTCTGCGGCGGGAGGAAGTGGCGATGATCGCCGGTGTCGGCACCACCTGGTACACCTGGCTTGAGCAGGGCAGGGACGTGCGGCCCTCGGTGGAAGTGCTGGCGGCGCTCTGCGAGGCTTTGCGCCTCGACGCCGTCGAGAAGCGGCATCTGTTCATCCTGGCCGGCCGCCAGCAGCCGGAGCGTCGTGTGGCGGCGCCTGAAAAGGTCGACGCTACGCTGTTGCACATGCTGCAAAGCCTGGTGCTGCAGCCCGCCTATGTCGTCGGCCGCCGCTGGGACGTTCTTGCCTGGAACGACGCGGCCGTGGCGGTGTTCGGCGACTATGGCTTGCTCGAGGGCGATAGCAGAAACATCGTCCACATGGTGTTCACCAACCCGCACCATCGCCGCCTGCTGGTCGACTGGGAAGAACTTGCCCGCGTGGTGCTTGCTTCGTTTCGTGCCGAAAGCGCCAAATATGTCGGCGATCCGGATTTCGAACGGCTGATCGCGCTGATGATGAGTTCAAGTCCCGAGTTCAGTGACTGGTGGCCCCGGCGCGACGTGGCGCGCAGGCTGACTGGCGTGAAGCATGTCCGGCATCCCACAGTGGGCCTGATGGCCTTCGAGCATATGAGCCTGTCGATCGACGACGGCTCGGACATGCGGCTGATCGTCTACACGCCGCTCGCCGAGCAGAACTCGATCTCCAAACTTCAAAGATTGCTGGAGGCGATGCCGGCCGAACGGCGCAGCGCGTGAAGTTATCTGCCGGCGCGCTCTCAACTTCGTCATCCACGGGCGGAGCGGAAGCGAAGCGGACGCGCAGACCCGAGGATCCATGCCGTTACCTTGACAGTATAGGGCAGCGGAGCAGAATTCTGGACCGTAGCGGTGCTCATGTGTCGCGGCATGGATTCTAGGGTCTGCGCCGCGTCGCTTCGCTCCTTGCTTCGCCCTAGAATGACGAAGCCAATGTGCGCTTCGGCCAATCTAGACATGATTTCGCCTGTTACCCTTTTGGCCTCAGCCCATCGAGGAACAATTGCTCCAGGAAGCGGGCAGCGTCCTCGAAGCGGCCGTCGCCGCCACGGTTCGGCCCCAGCACGGCGCGGACCTGGACATCGAAATCGGCGTAATGCTGCGTCGTCGCCCAGATCGAGAAGATCAGGTGCCAGGGATCGGTCCGGGCGATCTTGCCGGCGCGCATCCAGCCCTTGATGACGGCGGCTTTCTCGTCGACCAGCGTCTTCAACTCGCCCGCCAGCAGCGGCATGATGCGCGGCGCGCCTTGCAGGATCTCGTTGGCGAACAGGCGGCTCTCGCGCGGAAAGTCGCGCGCCATTTCCAGCTTGCGCCTGATGTAACTCCTGAGTTCAGTCATCGGATCGCCGATGTCGTCGAGTTCCCGCAGCGGCGCCAGCCAGGTTTCGAGCAGCCGTTCCATCAATGTCTCGTGAATGTCTTCCTTGCGGCGGAAATAGTAGAGCAGGTTCGGCTTCGACATGCCGGCGGCTTCGGCGATCTGGTCGATGGTCGAACCGCGGAAGCCGTTGGTGGAAAACACTTCGAGCGCGGCCTCCAGGATCAGTTCGCGCTTTTCCTGCTGGATGCGGGTGCGGCGAGGGGCTTGCATGCTCGCGGTCACCGTTGCGGACCCTCGTATTGCCAAATCTCGCATTCAAGGTCATCTGGACCAATTCTCTGGACCAGTTTTTCCCTAAGCTGTGGAACGCACTTCAGGAGCCGCATTTCCGCTAGTAATCCATTGACCGCCGACATGGCGGTGCTAAACGTTTGTCCAATCGGTCAAAATTTGCGTAGCATGAAAGCGCGGCAAAGACCAAGCGTTGGACGCAGCGAAACAGGTTACAAGGGGAAGTCTTGGTCATGTCCAACCGGCTGAAAGTCACGCCGAACGATCTCAGCGCATTCTGGATGCCGTTCACGGCAAACCGGCAGTTCAAGCAGGCGCCGCGCATGTTCGTGTCCGCCAAGGACATGCATTACACGACCAGCGATGGCCGCAAGGTATTGGACGGCACCGCCGGCCTGTGGTGCGTCAACGCCGGCCATTGCCGCCCCAAGATCACCGAGGCGATCCAGCACCAGGCCGCCGAGCTGGATTATGCACCCGCCTTCCAGATGGGCCATCCGATCGTGTTCGAGCTCGCGAACCGCCTGGTCGACCTCGCGCCCAAGGGCATGGACCATGTCTTCTTCACCAATTCCGGTTCGGAATCGGTGGAAACGGCGCTGAAGATGGCGATCGCCTATCATCGCGTGAAGGGCGAGGGGTCGCGCACCCGCCTCATCGGCCGCGAGCGCGGTTATCACGGCGTCAATTTCGGCGGCATCTCGGTCGGCGGCATCGTCACCAACCGCAAGATGTTCGGCACGTTGCTGGGCGGCGTCGACCACATGCCGCACACGCATCTGCCGGAGAAGAACGCCTTCTCCAAAGGCGTGCCGGAGTATGGCGCGGAGCTCGCCAACGAGCTTGAGCGTATCGTCGCCCTGCATGACGCCTCGACCATCGCCGCCGTCATCGTCGAGCCGGTCGCGGGTTCCACGGGCGTCATTCTGCCGCCGAAGGGCTATCTCGAGAAGCTGCGCGAAATCTGCACCAAGCACGGCATCCTGTTGATCTTCGACGAGGTCATCACCGGTTTCGGCCGTCTCGGTGCGCCGTTCGCGGCCGACTATTTCGGCGTCACGCCCGACATCATGACCACCGCCAAGGGCGTCTCCAACGGCGTCATCCCGATGGGCGCGGTGTTCGTGAAGAAGGAAATCCACGACGCCTTCATGACCGGCCCCGAGCACATGATCGAGTTCTTCCACGGCTACACCTATTCGGGCAACCCGATCGCCTGTGCGGCTGCACTCGGCACGCTCGACACCTACAAGGAAGAGGGCCTGCTGACGCGCGGCGAGGAACTGGCGCCTTACTGGGAAGATGCACTGCATTCGCTGAAGGGCGAACCGCATGTCATCGACATCAGGAACATCGGCCTGATCGGTGCGATCGAACTGGCGCCGATCGCCGGCAGTCCGACCAAGCGGGCCTTCTCGGCCTTCGTCAAGGCGTTCGAGCGCGGCGCGCTGATCCGCACCACCGGCGACATCATCGCACTGTCGCCGCCGCTGATCATCACCAAGGGCCAGATCAACGAACTGATCGATCATGTGCGTGAAGTGCTTAGGATGATCGATTGAAGAACTGGGCGCCGATATCCCTCCCCCTCGAGGGGGAGGGGGACGCCCCGCAATTGATGAGGTTTTGAATGGCCGCACCCGGCGAGAATCTGCGAATCAACTCAGACCGTTTGTGGGATTCGCTGATGGAGATGGCGAAGATCGGCCCCGGCATCGCCGGCGGCAACAATCGCCAGACCGTGACCGACGAGGATGGCGAGGGCCGGCATCTGTTCAAGCGCTGGTGCGATGCCGCGGGGCTCGAAATGGGCGTCGACGAGATGGGCACCATGTTTGCCCGCCGCGAAGGCACCGACCCCAGCCTGCCTCCGGTCTATGTCGGCAGCCATCTCGATACGCAACCGACCGGCGGCAAATATGACGGCGTTCTCGGCGTTCTGGGCGGCCTGGAGATCGTGCGCTCGCTCAATGATCTCGACATCAAGACCAAACATCCGATCGTCGTCACCAACTGGACCAACGAGGAGGGCGCGCGCTTCGCGCCGGCCATGATGGCGTCCGGTGTGTTCGCCGGCGTGCTCGACCAGGCCGACGTCTACGAGCACACGGACAAAAACGGCAAGAAATTCGGCGAGGAACTGGAGCGCATCGGCTGGAAGGGCACCGAGAAGGTCGGTGATCGCAAGATCCACGCCTTCTTCGAACTGCATATCGAACAGGGCCCGATCCTCGAGGACGAGGACATCGACATCGGTGTCGTCACCCATGGCCAGGGCCTGAAATGGCTGCAGGTGACGCTGACCGGCAAGGAGGCGCATACCGGGTCGACGCCGATGCCCAAGCGCCGCAATGCCGGGCTCGGCATGGCACGGGTGATCGAATTGGTCCACGAGGTCGCCATGGACTACCAGCCCGACGCCGTCGGCGCGGTCGGCCACATGGAGGTCTACCCTAACTCGCGCAACATCATCGCCGGGCGCACCGTCTTCACCATCGACATACGCTCGCCGGAAAAGGAAGTGCTCGACGCCATGGATGGCCGCATCCGCGAAGGCATCGGCACGATCTGCGACGCGCTCGACATCCAGTACAAGATCGAGCAGGTCGGCGCTTTCGATCCGGTCACCTTCGACAAGGGCTGCGTCAAGGCGATCCGCGACGCGGCCGAGCGGCTTGGCTATACGCATCGCAACATCGTCTCGGGTGCCGGCCACGACGCCTGCTGGATCAACCGCGTCGCGCCTACCGCCATGGTGATGTGCCCTTGCGTGGATGGGTTGAGCCACAATGAGGCGGAAGAGATCACCAAGGAATGGGCAGCGGCCGGCGCCGACGTTCTGTTCCATGCGGTGGTGGAGACGGCCGTTATAGTGGAGTGAACTTAGAGATTTACCTTCAAACGCCGCTCACCAAGAAGCGGGAAGAGAAGAACAAGGGAACAGCAAAATGACCAAAGTCATCAAGAACGGCACCGTCGTCACCGCCGACCGAACCTGGAAGGCCGACGTGCTGATGCAGCACGGCAGGATCGTCGCCATCGGCTCGGACCTGCATGGCGACCATGAGTACGACGCCACCGGCTGCTATGTGATGCCGGGCGGCATCGACCCGCACACCCATCTCGAAATGCCGTTCATGGGCACCTATTCGGCCGATGATTTCGAGTCCGGCACGCGTGCGGCCTTAGCCGGCGGCACGACGATGGTGGTCGATTTCTGCCTGCCGGCGCCGCAGCAATCGCTGCTCGAAGCCTTGCAGATGTGGGACAACAAGACCTCGAGGGCGTCCTGCGATTATTCGTTCCACATGGCGATCACCTGGTGGGGCAAGCAGGTGTTCGACGAGATGGCCACCGTGGTCGACAAGGGCATCACCTCGTTCAAGCACTTCATGGCGTACAAGGGCGCGCTGATGGTCGACGACGACGAGATGTACGCGTCGTTCCAGCGCTGCGCCGACCTCGGCGCGCTGCCGCTGGTGCATGCCGAGAATGGCGACGTGGTCGCGGCCCTGTCGCAGAAGTTGCTTGCCGCCGGCAATAACGGCCCCGAGGGACATGCCTATTCGCGCCCGCCGGAAGTGGAGGGCGAGGCGACCAACCGCGCCATCATGATCGCCGACATGGCGGGCGTGCCGCTCTATGTCGTGCATGTCTCGTGCGAACAGAGCCACGAGGCGATCCGCCGGGCACGCCAGAAAGGCATGCGGGTGTTCGGCGAGCCGCTGATCCAGCACCTGACGCTGGACGAGAGCGAGTATTTCGACAAGGACTGGGACCATGCGGCGCGCCGCGTGATGAGCCCACCCTTCCGCAACAAACTGCACCAGGATTCGCTATGGGCCGGCCTGCAGGCCGGTTCGCTGCAGGTGGTGGCGACCGACCATTGCGCCTTCACCACCGACCAGAAGCGCTTCGGCGTCGGCAATTTCACCAAGATCCCCAACGGCACGGGTGGCCTCGAGGACCGGTTGCCGGTGCTGTGGACCAGGGGCGTCAATACCGGCCGGCTGACGATGAACGAGTTTGTCGCCGTGACCTCGACCAACATCGCCAAGATCCTCAACATGTATCCGAAGAAGGGCGCGATCGTCGAAGGCGCGGATGCCGACATCATCGTCTGGGATCCCCAGCGCAAGAAGAAGATTTCCGCTGAGAAGCAGCAGTCCGTCATCGACTACAACGTCTTCGAAGGCGTCGAGGTGACTGGACTGCCGCGCTTCGTGTTCTCGCGCGGCGAGCTGTCGGTCGAGGAGGGCGAGGTCAAGGCCAAGCCTGGCCATGGTGAGTTCGTCGGCCGCGAACCGAACGCGGCCGTCAACCGGGCGCTGTCGACCTGGAAGGAGATCACCGCGCCGCGCAAGGTCGAGCGGACAGGCATTCCGGCGACGGGTGTTTGAGGTGAGGTGCGCGGGGCTCTATCTCACCGCCGTTGTTGTTCTGGCAGCCGGCTCCGCCTCGGCGGCCGGCATCGACCTGTCCAAGCCCTATGGCAATAAGTCCGGCTGCATCAACAAGAACGGCCAGAAGGTCTATGCCGAAGACATGCTGCTGCTGACCGACACCGATTTTATCACCGCGACCAGTGCCTGCGCCTTCACCGGCAAACACGGTGAGGCCGATGGTTCGCTGACGGTCAAGGCAGAGTGCGAAGCCGAAGGCGAGGAGGGAAAGTCGCCCGCCACCTTCACGATCAAGCACAGCGCCAAGAATGCCAAGAAGTTGGTGATCGCCGACGAGGACGGCAGCGTATACGGGGAAGTGTCTCGGTGCAGATAATTGCCGAGGTCGGCGCCGCCCCTCATCTGCCTGCCGGCATCTTCTCCCCGTATAGAGACGGGGAGAAGATGGCTGAGCGCAACCTCGGCGCTCTTTTTGCCAACGCTGGCGATTGGCGGAATCCTTCGCGATGGCGTCCTTCTCCCTGTCTCTATACGGGGAGAAGTGCCCGGCAGGGCGATGAGGGGCAGCGCGGACCTGGAGCTATTGAGCCTCGGCCGGCCAACCCGCCAATACCGCCCTCAGGCGACGAGCGCGTCCAACTCCGGCAGCAGGACGACGCTTTCCTGTTCGTTGGGATCGGTGCGGGCGATGACGGCCGAGGACGGCGCATTGCTCAGATTGGCCGGCAAATGCGGCACGCCTGCGGGAATGTAGAAGAGGTCGCCGGCCTTGACGACGATGTGATGCTCCAGCCGGTCGCCATACCAGGTATGGACCTCGCCGGAGAGCACGTAGATCGCCGTTTCATGGTTCTCGTGCAGATGCGCCTTGGCGCGGGCACCGGGCGGCATGGTGAGGACGTGCATGCAAATGCCGGAGGAGCCGACCGACTCGGTGGCTATGCCGGCGAAATAGGTCAGGCCCTGCTTGCCTTCATAAGTGCTTTCAGGGCGGATAAGATGACAAGTCGGTTTAGGCGACATCGGGGAAACTCCGGGCGTCGACCGAGCGGGACAAACTCAGCAGGACTGGGGCCAATGGGACGGGTCGAGTGGAAAACAACATCACGATAAAAGCAATCGGTTTCGTGCGGCGGAAGGCAGGCAGCAACCGATGACGGGACCTTCGCCAGCCGTCGTTTCGGCAAGCAAACTGGGCCTCACCTTCCAGACCAATGACGGGCCGGTACAGGCGCTGTCCAATGTCGACCTGACCATCGGCAAGGGTGAGTTCGTCTCCTTCATCGGGCCTTCGGGTTGCGGCAAGACTACTTTGCTGCGCGTCATCGCCGATCTGGAAAAGCCCACTTCGGGGACGATCTCGGTCAATGGCATGACGCCGGAACAGGCGCGCGAGAGACGTGCCTACGGCTATGTCTTCCAGGCCGCCGCCCTGTTTCCCTGGCGCACCATCGAGCGCAATGTCGGGCTGCCGCTGGAAATCATGGGCCTGTCCAAGACCGAGCAGGCGGAGCGGATCAAGCGCACGCTCGACCTCGTCAACCTCAGTGGCTTCGAGAAGAAATACCCCTGGCAGCTTTCCGGCGGCATGCAGCAGCGCGCCTCGATCGCGCGTGCGCTGGCCTTCGATGCCGACCTGTTGCTGATGGACGAGCCGTTCGGCGCGCTGGATGAGATCGTGCGCGACCACCTCAACGAGCAATTGCTGCAACTATGGGGACGGACGAACAAGACCATCTGCTTCGTCACCCACTCCATTCCGGAAGCCGTCTACCTGTCGACGCGCATCGTCGTCATGTCGCCGCGCCCGGGCCGGGTCAGCGACATCATCGAATCGACGCTGCCGAAAGAGCGGCCGCTCGACATCCGCGAGACGCCGGAGTTTCTGGCGATCGCGGCGCGGGTGCGCGATGGGTTGAGGGCAGGGCATAGTTATGATGATTGAGGGGAGCGACAAGCGCGCGGTCCATCGCGACTTCGTCATCCTAGGGCGGAGCAAGGAGCGAAGCGACGCGGCGCAGACCCTAGGATCCATGCCGTTATCTCAACGTTCCGCAGCGGTGCAGACCGATGCACCTTACGCTGTGCGTTCGAAGGCGAACACTCTCGACCGCTTATACCCCCCGGCCAACGTCACGGAATGGATCCTAGGGTCTGCGCGACGCTTCGCGTTGCTCCGCCCTAGGATGACGAAGGCGAAGGTGGTCGGCCTTCGCTTCGCTCCGGCCATCCTCTCCCCGTGGGGGAGAGGAGGAGGCCCCGCCCATGGATAGCTTCCGCTCCAAGATCATCCCCGTAACCTCCATCCTTCTGGGCGTGGTCGTGCTCTGGTACATCTTCGCCGTCATCCTCAACGCGCCCTTCCAGCGCGATCTCGACCGGCGTGCCAACGAAACCTCCACGTTCGGCGAACTCATCGGCAAGACGCTGTCGCAGCCCAAGCCAACGCTGCCGGCGCCGCATCAGGTGGCGGTGAATTTCTTCGAGAACACTTTTCTGCGGCCCATCACCTCAAACCGCAGTCTCGTCTACAACGCCTGGGTTACGCTGTCCTCGACGCTGCTCGGCTTCGCCTTCGGCACCGCACTCGGCATCGTCATCGCCGTCGGCATCGTCCATGTCGCGACGCTCGACCGCAGCCTGATGCCGTGGATCATCGCCTCGCAGACCATTCCGATCCTGGCGGTGGCGCCGATGATCATCGTCGTTCTGGCGGCAATCGGCATTACCGGACTGATCCCGAAGGCGATGATCTCGACCTATCTGTCGTTCTTCCCGGTAACCGTAGGCATGGTGAAGGGCCTGCGCTCGCCCGAGATCATGCATCTCGACCTGATGCACACCTACAATGCCAGCCGCGCGCAGACCTTCTGGAAACTGCGTGTGCCAGCCTCGGTGCCATTCCTGTTCACCTCGATGAAGGTCGCGGTGGCGGCAAGCCTGGTGGGCGCAATCGTCGGCGAACTGCCGACCGGCGCGGTCGCCGGTATCGGCGCCAAGCTGTTGGCCGGCGCCTATTACAGCCAGTCGATCGACATCTGGTCGGCGCTGGTCGCGGGCTCCATCGTGGCGGCACTGCTGGTGATGGTGGTTGGCATCGCCGGCCGCGTCGTCGACCGCGCCATGGGCGGGAGGCCGGCATGAACTGGCTGAAACCTTCCTGGCAGGCCGTGCTGGCGATCGTGCTGTGCCTGATCGCGATTGCGCTCGGCGCCATGTCGAAGCCGGAAGCGGCAGCGCTTGCCGATCCGACGGCCAGTATCGGCTACCCCTATCTCGGAATGAAGGGCTTGATGCTTGGCGTGGCCGTGCTGGCGGCGCTGATCTCAATGGTCAGGATTCCGCCCCTGGCGGAGGCCGTGGTGCTCTTCATAGGGGCCCATCTCGTCGCCTGGCTGCTGATATCGGGCATCGCAGGTTTCGAAGGGACGGCGCTGGCGCCGTATTTTCTTCTGCTCGCGGCTGCCTGGCTGCTTGGCTGGCGTTGTGTGGCGGTGCTTTCGGGATTGCGGCCGAAGGCAGGATGGGTCCGGACCGCACTGCGTCTGGTCATCCCCGCTATCTTCGGCGCCTGGATCCTGATCATCTGGGAAGCCGTCACACGCGGCGCCGGCATTCCTTTCATCCTGCTGCCGCCGCCGAGCGCCATCGGCGCGCGCATCGTCAGCTCGCTGCCGGTGCTCGGCGCCGATGTCCGGCAAACCATCTTCAAGGCGGTGCTCTTCGGTTATGTGGTGGGCAGCGGCGCTGGCTTCATCACCGCTGTTCTCGCCGACCGCGTACCGTTTCTGCGGCGTGGACTTCTGCCGATCGGCAATATGGTCTCGGCGCTGCCGATCATCGGCGTGGCGCCGATCATGGTCATGTGGTTCGGCTTCGACTGGCAATCCAAGGCGGCGGTGGTCATCATCATGACCTTCTTCCCGATGCTGGTGAATACGGTCGCCGGGCTCGCCGCGTCCGGCCATATGGAGCGCGACCTGATGCGCACCTATGCGTCGGGCTACTGGCCGACGCTCGTCAAGCTCAGGCTGCCGGCCGCCGCTCCCTTCATCTTCAACGCGCTGAAGATCAATTCGACGCTGGCGCTGATTGGCGCCATCGTCGCCGAGTTCTTCGGCACGCCCGTCGTCGGCATGGGCTTCCGCATTTCGACTGAGGTCGGGCGGATGAACATCGACATGGTCTGGGCCGAAATCGCAGTTGCAGCACTTGCGGGTTCGGTCTTTTATGGCGTGGTCGCCCTTGTCGAAAGGGCCGTCACGTTTTGGCATCCCTCTGTCCGTGGTGGATAGGGGCGGTGGGTTTGGGCACTAACTTCAGAGGGTAAAAAAATGAAAAGACTTATCATTCCAGTTCTGGCCGGCGCGATGTCGCTGGCCGCGTTCCAGGCGATGGCCGCCGACAAGGTGACGTTGCAGCTGAAATGGGTCACGCAGGCGCAGTTTGCCGGCTACTATGTCGCCAAGGCCAAGGGTTTCTATGAGGCTGAAGGCCTCGACGTCGACATCAAGCCAGGCGGTCCCGACATCGCCCCCGAGCAAGTGATCGCGGGCGGCGGTGCCGACGTTATCGTCGACTGGATGGGCGGCGCGCTCGCCGCGCGCGAGAAGGGCGTGCCGCTGGTCAACATCGCCCAGCCGTTCAAGAAGGCCGGCATGGAGCTGGTCTGCCCGAAGGACGGCCCGATCAAGACCGAAGCCGACTTCAAGGGTCATACGCTCGGCGTCTGGTTCTTCGGCAACGAATATCCGTTCTACGCGTGGATGAACAAGCTTGGCCTCAAGACGGAGGGTGGCCCCGATGGCGTCACCGTGCTGAAGCAGAGCTTTGACGTGCAGCCGCTGATCCAGAAGCAGGCCGATTGCATCTCGGTCATGACCTACAATGAGTACTGGCAGCTGATCGACGCCGGCTATAAGCCCGAACAGCTGACCGTGTTCAACTACTCGGCCATGGGCAACGACCTGCTTGAGGACGGCCTCTATGCCTCGGAAGACAAGCTCAAGGATCCGGCCTTCGAGGACAAGATGGTGCGGTTCGTGCGCGCCTCGATGAAGGGCTGGAAATACGCGGTCGACAACAATGACGAAGCCGCAAGCATCGTCATGGACGGCGGCGGCCAGGACGAGAACCACCAGAAGCGGATGATGAGCGAAGTTGCCAAGCTGATCGACAATGCCGACGGCAAGCTCGACCCGGCGACCTACGAACGCACCGCCAAGGCGCTGCTCGACCAGAAGATCATCACCAAGGAGCCGAAAGGCGCCTATACCACCGCCATCACCGACAAGGCGGTCAAGTAGGCCTCGCAGGCGCGATCAACAGCGCCTGAGACCGGGTCTGACGATCAAAGGGGCGGGCGACCGCCCCTTTTCCATGCGCTCCAATCACAAAACCGTGTGCGGGGATACATTGCGCCGTCCAGCCGTTGCATTGAAGCATGCGCGCGTCGGGGAGCCGCGACGCACGCTTTGTCAATCGGAGGTCCTTCATGCGCGCTCACTCCTTTCTGCCGGCGCTATCGGCGCTCGCCATTTCCACCGCTTTCCTGTTCGCATCACCGGCCATGGCCGAGATGGTAAAATACAAGGCGACCCTCGATGGCGGCCAGCAGAGGCCAGCCGTCACCACGAAGGGCAAGGGGACGGCCACTCTCACCTTCGACACCACCAAGAAGAAGCTCAGCTGGAACGTGAAGTATTCCGGCCTCAGCGGCCCGGCGACAGCGGCGCACATTCACGGCCCGGCGGCGGCGGGCGAGAATGCGCCTCCGGTGATCCCGTTCAAAGGCAAGCTCAAGAGCCCGATCAAGGGGTCGGCGACGCTGACCGATGCGCAGGCCGCTGACCTCGAGGCCGGCAAGTATTACGTCAATGTGCACACGGCGGCCAACAAGGACGGCGAGATTCGCGGCCAGATCGAAAAGGCGATGTAGAGCCGGAAGCGCGGCTAACGCTTGAAGGCCGGCGGGACAGCCCGCCCTCTGTGCTGCCGGCCCTTAAGCCCTGTCGCGTATCTGCGTCATCGTCCGGGTCGGGGTGATCGCTTCGGGATCGAGCCTGATCTCGACGATCGCCGGTTTGCCGCTGGTTCGCGCGCGCTCGAAGGCAGGCGCGAAATCAGCTGTCTTCTCCACCGTCTCGCCATGGCCGCCATAGGCGCGGGCAAGTGCTGCAAAATCAGGGTTCTTCAGATCGGTGCCGACGACGCGGCCGGGATATTCGCGTTCCTGGTGCATGCGGATGGTGCCGTAAATACCGTTATTGACGAGAATGACGACGATCGGCAGGTCGTACTGCACGGCGGTGGCGAATTCCTGGCCGTTCATCAGGAAGCAGCCGTCGCCGGCGAAGGCGACCACTGTGCGCTCCGGATACAGCGCCTTGGCGGCGACCGCTGCCGGCGTGCCGTAGCCCATCGAGCCCGACGTCGGCGCTCCTTGCGTGGCGAAGCGGCGGAAGCGATGGAAGCGGTGTACCCAGGTTGCGTAATTTCCGGCGCCATTGGTGAGGATGGCATCGTCCGGCAGCACTTTTTCCAGGTAGTTCATGATCGGTCCCATCTGGACCGGGCCGGGACCGTTTTCAGGCGGAGTCGACCAGTCGAGATAGGCGGCATGCAGCTTGGCTGTTTCGGCCGCCCATGATGGCGTTCCGGCCGGCATGCGCTTGGTGAAAGCCTCGACGAAAGCCGCTGGCGAAGCATTGATCGCCAGGGTCGGACGGTAGACGCGGCCGAGTTCGCCGGCATCGGCATGGACATGCACCAGGGCCTGGTCGGGATAGGGGCTCTTCAGCAGCGTGTAGTCGGAAGAGGGCATCTCGCCCATGCGCCCGCCGATCAAGAGAACGACGTCGGCCTGCTTGATAGCGGTTGCCAGCTTCGGATTGATGCCGATGCCGACATCGCCGGCATAGTTTGGATGAAGATGGTCGAACAGCATCTGGCGGCGGAAGGAACAGCCGACAGGAAGCGACCAGGCCTCGGCGATCTCATGCATCCGCGCCACCGCGTCCGCGTTCCAGCGCGTGCCGCCAAGGATGACGAAGGGTCGCTTCGCACCGGCAAGCAGCATTTCCAGTGCGTCGAGTTCGGCCTCGCCGGGATAGGTTTCGACCGGCGTGTGCGGAAGTGCTTCCGGCGCGTCGACGACGCTGGTCAGCATATCCTCAGGCAGCGATATGACGACCGGGCCGGGGCGGCCCGACGTCGCCACGGCAAAGGCGCGCGTGACGAATTCGGGGATGCGCGAGGCGTCGTCGATCTCGACCACCCATTTGGCGATGTCGCCGAAGAACCTGACATAGTCCACTTCCTGGAACGCCTCGCGCTCCTTGGCGTGGCTGGCGACCTGGCCGATGAACAGGATGAGGGGAACCGAATCCTGCATGGCGATGTGGATGCCGGCCGAAGCGTTGGTGGCGCCGGGTCCGCGGGTGACGAAGCAGATGCCGGGCTTGCCGGTCAGCCGGCCCTGGCAGTCGGCCATCATGGCAGCACCGCCTTCCTGGCGGCAGACGATGGTGCGGATCGAGGAATCATGCAGCGCGTCAAGCACCGCAAGGTAGGATTCGCCCGGCACGCAGAACATACGGTCGGTGCCATTGGCTTCGAGGGCGTCGACGATCAGTTGTCCACCGGTCTTCATTTCCCAGACTTCTCCAGTTCGGCAAGGATTTCGTCAGTGTGCTCGCCAAGGCGCGGCGAGGGGCGTTCATAAGTAAGCGGTGTGCCCGACATCACCATCGGCGCGCGCACCGATGGCAGGCGGTTGCCATGGCCGTCGTCGAGGTCGAGCCGCATGCCGCGGGCAATGGTCTGCGGGTCGTCGAACATCTGGCCGATCGTGTTGATCGGGCTTGCCGGCACGCTGGCGGCTTCGAGCTTCGCCAGCAGCGGATCGCGATCAAAAATCTTCAGCGCCTCGATGATGCGTGCGCGAAGTTCCACGCGATTGGCGACGCGGGCCGGATTGGTGGTGAAATCGGGATTGGCCGGCAAATCGCCCAGCCCGACCGCGGCGCAGAATTTGGCGAACTGGCCGTCATTGCCGACAGCCAGGATGATGTGGCCGTCCCTGACCGGAAGCACTTCGTAGGGGGCAATGTTCATATGGGCATTGCCCATCTGCACCGGCGACTTGCCGGAAACGAGATAATTGAGGTTCTGGTTGCCGAGCGCCGAGATCTGGGTGTCGAACAGCGCCATGTCGATGTGCTGGCCTTCGCCGGTCTGTTCGGCATGGCGAAGTGCTGCCTGGATGGCGATGACCGAATAGAGGCCGGTGAAGATATCCGAGATGGCGACGCCGGCTTTCTGCGGCTCGCGGCCGGGCTCGCCGGTAATCGACATCATGCCGGCCATGGCCTGGATAATGAAATCGTAGCCCGCGCGAGGCGCATAAGGCCCATCCTGACCGAAACCGGTGATCGAGCAGTAGACGAGGCGAGGGTTGATTTCCTTCAGGCTGCCATGGTCGAGCCCGTATTTCTTCAGGCCGCCGAGCTTGAAGTTCTCGATCAGCACATCCGCCGTCGCGACCAGCCGGCGCACCGTCTCGGCGCCTTTGGGCGTCGAGAAGTCGATGGCGATGGAGCGCTTGCCGCGATTGCAGGAATGGTAATAGGCGGCCGACAGGTTCTCGCCGTCGTGGCTCATGACGAAGGGCGGACCCCATTTGCGGGTGTCGTCGCCGCCGTCCGGGCTCTCGACCTTGATGACATCGGCGCCGAGATCGGCAAGCAACTGCCCGGCCCAGGGCCCGGCAAGAATGCGGGCGAGTTCGACGACGCGGACGCCTTTCAGCGGGGGTTCGGCCATAAATCACCGTGGTTGCTGCAATCATCCTGATCGCTGCGAAAGCAGAGCCTCTATCAAGCCCGGCGGCGGCTGTCACGGTTCTTGCGATGGGCCAAACCGTCAGGCTTTCAGGACAGCGTCCGCCCAGTTGGCGAAATCGTCCATGACGATGTCCCGGTTCACCTCGTTCAGGCTCTCGTGGCGGGTGTCGGCGTAAACCTTCGAAACCAGATTAGAAAAGCCCATCTTGTGCATGCGGTTCGCGAGATGGGTGATGCCCTTGCCGTAGTCCGAGGCAGGGTCTTTCTCGCCGCCAACGATGGCGACGGGAAGGTCGCGCCGGATGCCGGCAAAGCCTGCATCCTTGCCACCGTTCAGCGCCATCGCGACCACATCGCGCCACATCGATATGGAGGCATCCCAGCCGCAGAGCGGATCGGCGATGTATTTCGCGACCTCCGCCTCGTCGCGCGAAAGCCAGTCGAACAAGGTGCGATGGTCGGGGACCGCCTTGCCCCAGGCCTGGAAGGTGAGTTTCGGCAGCAGGCGCGACGGGACATCGGAGCCCAGCCGCATCCGTTCCCAGGCCAGGATGCCGAGCGCCACCTGGCCGAGCAGGCCCTGCGAGAAATTGCCGTTCCAGATGGCTGCGGCATGGATCCGATTCGAGTGCCGTAACAAGTAGTTCAGCGCCACGGACGCGCCCATCGAGTGGCCGAAAAGGATCACCGGCAGGTCAGGCTGCTCGCGGGCGATAAGATCGCGGATGGCGTCGACATCGGCGATCACCTTGGCCGGGCCGTCCTTGTCGGCGAATCTGCCGAGCGGCGCGTCGGGCGCCCTGGTCGTCCCATGGCCACGGTGATCATGGACATAGACATGGAAACCCCGGGCGGCCAGGAAACCGGCGAAGCGGTCGTAGCGCCCGGCATGCTCGGCCAGGCCATGATTGATCTGGACCACCGCACGCGGAGAGCTGTCGGCCTGCCGGACGAACAGATTGAGGTCGGCGCCGGTCGGCGAGCGGACCACGCGCTGCTGGCTGAATGGCATGCCGGCTGGCCTCCCCCTGGTTCCGCCCTTGTCCAACGTGTGCGCCGGCGCCAGATTTGCGTCAATCGGGCCTGCCGGCTTTTCCGCGACGATCTTTCTTGCCACGGGCCCGCAAAATATCGCAATTCTGACATGGAGACAGCTTCAGTCTGTCGCCCACTTTCCAGCAGGGGATTCTCCATGCGCATTGCTGTTGTTTTCGGATTGGCCTTGCTGGCGGGATCGCTGGCAGGCGCGGCGCATGCCGACGTCAAGATGAGCGGCACCTTCGTGGCCGACGCTGCCTGTCCCGCGACGCAGGCGATCAAGAACGGCAAGAACCCCGGCAATGTCTCGACCGATGCGGGCAAGACCTATCAATTGCTGGCCGGCAACAAGGACGCTCCGACCCATTACCTCATCCAGGTGCCGGGCGCCGATCCCGAGCGCCGTTGGGTGAAGGTCAGCTGCGGCCATCTCTCGGGCAGCAGTGCGGTGACCGCGCCGACGGCACCGAGCGGCCAAGGCAAGCCGGCGGCCTCGGGAAAACCCGAATATGTCTTCGCGTTGAGTTGGCAGCCGGCCTTCTGCGAGACCAAGTCGAACAAGACCGAATGCAAGGCGCAAAGCCCTGGCGAATTCGATGCAACCAATTTCACGCTACACGGCCTGTGGCCGCAGCCGAACGGCAATTTCTATTGCCAGGCTTCGGCAGGCGACAAGGCCAATGACAATCCGGCTCACTGGCAGGACCTGCCACCGGTCAACCTCGATGCCGAGACCCGCGCCGAGCTCGACAAGGTGATGCCGGGCACCGCCTCGAAGCTGGAACGGCATGAATGGATCAAGCACGGCACCTGCTATGGCAAAAGCCAGCAGGAGTATTTTTCCGACGCCCTTCATTTGATGCGTGAGGTCAACAGCTCGCCCGTGCGCGACCTCTTCGCCAAAAATATCGGCGGCAAGCTGACCGCGGACCAGATCCGCAGCGCCTTTGACCAGGCCTTCGGCGCGGGAGCAGGGGACCGGGTGCGTGTGTCCTGCCTTATCGATCCGTCGAGCGGCCGGCGGCTGATCGGCGAACTGACGCTTGGCCTTGCCGGCCCGATCGGTCCGAACAGCTCGCTCAAGGATCTGCTGCTGGCCTCCGTGCCGACCAACAAGGCCGGTTGCCCGACCGGCACGGTCGACGCGATCGGGTTCCAGTAACGCACGGGCACGGATTTAGGCAGCCAGCCGGGCTTTTGCTTGCGGTGCCTGCTGTTATGTTGGCATGGCGGTGTTCATTCAGCGGGGGTTGCATGAGTGGCATGACGAGCAGCGCGCCGGCACGGCAGGGGAAATCGTAGCGACAAGGTTGGGTCTGGACTGACTTTGGCTAGATCTGCGCGGACCTGGTCCAGGCGATGTCGGCGTCGGCCTCATGCCCGCCGGGCTCGCCGACGACGCGGTCGCGTCCGGTCGATTTCGCCTTGTAAAGGCGCTGGTCGGCGAGCGCGAACAGGTCGGCCAGGCACTGCGTCGTTTCGCTGACGGTGGAAACGCCGGCGCTGACGGTCAATTCGAACCGGCTGGTGGCGGCCGATGCCTTGAGCGCGGTGCGGACGCTTTCGCCAAAGAGCCTGGCGACGGAGTGTGGACGCGAACTCAGGATCGCGAATTCCTCGCCGCCGATCCGGAACACCTGGTCCTCGGCGCCTGCCGCCTCGCAAAGTACGGTTGCGACCGCCTTCAGCACCTTGTCGCCTTCGGCATGGCCGAAACGATCGTTGATCGACTTGAAGTGGTCGACGTCGACGATGAGCAGGCTGAGCGGCCTCGCCGTGCGCAGGCTGGACTGGACGGCGGCCTCGCCATCGGCATCGAAGCGTCCCCTGTGCAGCAGTCCGGTCAGGCCATCACGGCCGACATGTTCGACCAGCGCCTCGTAGCGTTCGCGATAGGTCAAGGTCTCGAAGATGTCGGTCAGCCCACGCGGCATCTGGACATCCCGGACCTCGAACCATTTGAGATAGGCGACCAGCATGGCGCTGAAGGTCAGTGCCGCCGCCATCTTGGCGAACCAGCCGCCGAAGAAGACCGCGATCGGCGCGCCGGCAACGAAATGCAGCGCGGTGAAGAACCCCGCCTGATCGAAAGTCAGCACGCAGGCGACGCAGATCAGGATGCGTGCGAACCGCGCCTTGCGCAGGACGCGTCCAAGTTTCTCATAGAGCAGGATGATCAGGATGGCATCGACGAACAGCAGCGTCGTGCCCCAAACCATCAGCCAGCCCATCTCGTCGATAAAGCCTATGTCGGGGAGCCGGCCATCTGGAAGCGGAGCGATGGCGTGCAGGCGCAGGAGCAGAACCAGACCGATCATCAGCGCATTGCCGAGCAGCAGGCCATAGATCGGCTGGCGCACGGTGGCGGCATCCTCCTTCATGTAGAGCAGAAGGAGCATGACTAGCTTGCCGGAAAACAGCACCGCCGAGCCCGGCGAGACCATGCCGAACGGGAGCGCGACGTAGAAGGTGCTGGCGAGATAGGTTTCCAGGAAATGCATGACGCCGAGTGCGCAGATGAAGACGCCCAGGCCGATGCGCTTGCGGAAGCGGAAAAGCGTCACCATGACGCTGAAGTAGACGATCGCTTCGGCAAGGAGCAGGAAACTGTTCAGCAATGCCGTCGATCCGCTCTCTTTTCGAAATCGCGGCCAGCCAGCGATTCCACTCCGGTCCTGTTTTGACGTGGAAGGGTTAACCGGAGATTTCCGCGCGCCATCGACCGGTTGAAAACCTGGCTGTCGGTGCACACTTGTCCGTGTGGTTGGCCTGATATGGCAAAAGCGATTGCCGTTCGGCGCCGCATCGCCTACATAGCGGCCAACCTCCATTCAATTCGACAAATCCAGTCATTTTTCAGGGAAAGCGCGCGTGGCACGCCAGTTCATCTATCACATGGCCGGCCTCAACAAGGCCTATGGCACCAAGAAGGTGCTCGAGAACGTTCATCTGTCCTTCTACCCGGACGCCAAGATCGGCATCCTGGGCCCAAACGGCGCCGGCAAGTCGACGATCCTTAAGATCATGGCCGGCATCGACAAGGACTGGAGCGGTGAGGCGTGGCTCGCCGAAGGCGCCACTGTCGGCTACCTGGCGCAGGAGCCGGCGCTCGATCCGGACAAGACCGTGTTCGAAAACATCATGGAAGGTGTCGCGGCCAAGACCGCCATCATCGAGCGTTACAACGAATTGATGATGAACTATTCCGACGAGACGGCCGACGAATCGGCCAAGCTCCAGGACGAGATGGACCGGCTGAACCTGTGGGATCTCGAACAGCAGGTCGAGATGGCAATGGAAGCGCTGGGCTGCCCGCCAAAGGATGCCAACGTCACCAAGCTATCGGGTGGCGAGCGCCGCCGCGTCGCGCTCTGCCAGCTGCTGCTGCGCCAGCCTGATCTTCTGCTGCTCGACGAGCCGACCAACCATCTCGATGCTGAGACGACGGCATGGCTGGAAAAGCATCTGCGCGCCTATCCGGGCGCCGTGATGATCATCACCCACGACCGCTACTTCCTCGACAATGTCACCGGCTGGATTCTCGAACTCGATCGCGGACGCGGCATTCCTTATGAGGGCAACTACACCAAGTACCTCGAAGCCAAGGCCAAGCGCCTCAAGCAGGAAGGCCGCGAGGACGACGCCCGCCAGCGCGCCATCGGCCGCGAGCGCGAGTGGATCCAGTCGAGCCCGAAGGCTCGCCAGACCAAGTCCAAGGCGCGTATCCAGGCGTTCCAGGATCTGCTCGATGCAGCCGACAAGCGGCGGCCGACGGATACACAGATCGTCATCCCGCATGGCGAGCGGCTCGGCAACGTGGTCATCGAGGTCGAGGGCCTGTCGAAAGGCTTCGGCGACACGCTGTTGATCGAAGGCCTCGAATTCAAGCTGCCGCCGGGTGGCATTGTCGGCGTCATCGGCCCGAACGGCGCCGGCAAGACGACATTGTTCCGCATGATCACCGGCCAGGAAAAGCCGGATGCGGGTTCTGTCCGCGTCGGCGAGACGGTCAAGCTCGGCTATGTCGACCAAAGCCGCGACGCGCTCGATCCGTCGAAGACCGTGTGGGAAGAAATCTCGGGCGGCGCCGAAGTGGTCAAGCTCGGCAAGTTCGAGGCCAACACCCGCGCTTATTGCGCGTCCTTCAACTTCCGCGGCGGCGACCAGCAGCAGAAGGTCGGCAACCTCTCCGGCGGTCAGCGCAACCGCGTGCACCTGGCCAAGATGCTGAAGACCGGCGGCAATGTTCTGCTGCTCGACGAACCGACCAACGATCTCGATACGGAAACGCTGGCGGCACTCGAAGACGCGCTGGAAAATTTCGGCGGCTGTGCGGTCATCATCTCGCACGATCGCATGTTCCTCGACCGTCTGGCGACGCACATCCTCGCCTTCGAGGGCGACAGCCACGTCGAATGGTTCGAGGGCAATTTCGAGGATTACGAGCAGGACAAGATCCGCCGGCTCGGACCCGAAGCCGTCAACCCGCACCGCATGACCTACAAGAGGCTGACGCGGTAAGGGGCACCGGGGCGGCGAATTCTCAAGCTGACATGAGGAGCCGGGATGGCTGATTGGTCCGCCGCCCAATATCTGAAATTCGAGGACGAGCGCACGCGGCCCGCGCGCGACTTGGCGGCACAGGTTCCGGTCGACTTCCCGCGCCGGGTTGTCGATATCGGCTGCGGGCCGGGCAATTCGACCGAACTGCTGGTCGAGCGCTGGCCGGATGCGCAAGTGAGCGGCTTCGACACGTCTCCCGACATGATCGAGAAGGCGAGGGCGCGGCTGCCCAATGTCAGCTTCGACCTCGCCGATGCGTCGACATGGCAGCCGGCCGAGCCGGTCAACGTGATCTTCGCCAACGCCGTCTTCCAGTGGCTGCCGGAGCATCCGGCGGTGTTCCAGCGCCTGATGGGTTTTCTGGCCCCCGGCGGCGCGCTAGCCGTCCAGATGCCCGACAATATGGCCGAGGATTCGCATCGCCTGATGCGGGAGACCGCCGCCGAAACGCCTTTCGCGGCAAAGATCAGGGACGCGGCCCGTGCGCCGCTGCCGCCGGTGTCGTTCTACTACGACCTGCTGTCGCCGCTCTCGGCTCGGCTCGACATCTGGCATACCATCTACAACCATCCGCTGGCCGATGCCGAGGCGATCGTCGAGTGGGTGAAGTCGACAGGGCTGAAGCCCTTCCTCGATCCGCTGGACGCGGATGAGCGCAAGCTGTTCCTCGACAGCTACACGGCCAAGATCGCCAAGGCCTATCCGAAGACCGCCGATGGCAAGGTGCTGCTGCGTTTCCCCCGCATTTTCATCGTCGCCAAGGGGGCGGGATAGGCTGGCGAAAAACCTTGGTTTAAGCCGGCCTAAACCTTGGTTTAAGCCGGCGTAAACCGGCCGAGTGAGAAAAATGTTGCGCCGGAACGTTTCGGCGCCCACATCAAGCCGCAACGCCCGCGGATGGACGGACTTAAACATGCATCGCGTCATCATCAGCGGCATCGGCGCTGAAATTCCCAAGCCTGTCATCACGAATGAGGAACTGGTCGCCAGCTTCAATGCCTGGGTCGACACGGAGAACGCGCGGCGCCAGGATACCGGCGAGACGCTGCTGCAGAAATCGGATGCCGACTTCATCGTTCATGCTTCAGGTGTGAAGTCCCGCCACGTGGTCGAGCGTGAAGGCATTCTCGACCCCACCCGCATGGCGCCGCGCATTCCGGCGCGTCCGGACGACGCGCTCTCGCTGCAGGCGGAATTCGGCATCGCTTCGGCTCGGAAGGCGATCGAGCACGCTGAGGTCGATGCGTCGGATGTCGATCTGGTGATCTGCTCGTCCTCGCATCAGCAGAGGCCATATCCGGCGATCGCCATCGAAATGCAGGAGGCGCTGGGCACGAGGGGCGCGGGCTTCGACATGGGGCTTGGCTGTTCGTCGGCCGCGGCTGCGCTGCACATGGCGGTCAATCTGGTGCGCTCGGGCGCGCACAAGCGCATCCTGGTGACGACGCCGGAAATCATCACCGGCCATCTCAATTTCCGCGACCGGCAGACGCATTTCATCTTCGGGGACGCTTCGGTGTCGATGGTGGTGGAGGGGCTGGCCCAGGGTGAGAGGCGGCCGGGCCGCTTCGAGGTGCTGGACACGCGCATATGGACGCAGATGTCGAACAACATCCGCACCAATCTCGGCTATCATACCCGCACCGCCCAGGACGATCCCTACAGGATCGACCTGGAAGGCAACCTCATCAAGCAGGTCGGCAACAAGGTGTTCAAGGAAGTCACCGTCGCCGGGCACAAATTCATCGTCGAATTCCTCGCCGAACACGGGCTGACGCCGCAAGCGGTGCGGCGCTTCTGGCTGCACCAGGCCAATGCGCGCATGAATGCGATGATCCTGAAACTGGCGTTCGGCCACGATGTCGGCCATGACCGCGCGCCGATGGTGCTGGAACGACTGGGCAACACCGCCGGCGCGGGAGCCATCATCGCGCTGTCGGAGAACCATGCCGACATGAAACCGGGCGATCACGGCCTGATCTGCGCCTTCGGTGCGGGATATTCGATCGGTGGCGCGCTGCTGAGAATGCTCTGAGGTGATGCCGCGCTAGGCCGGCGTGAAGGGAACCAGCATCGGCACCCGCCTGGCGTAATCGTCATAGGCGGGTCCGAGTTCGTCGCGCAGGAAACGCTCCTCCAGCCTCGCCCTGATGACGACGCCGATGATGAGCAGGGCCGTACCTGCAATGCCCCAGACCGTGCCCTTTGCCGCCATGGTGGCAACCACAGCCAGCAGCAGCCCGGTGTAGATCGGATGCCGGACCAGGCGATAGGGGCCGGTGTCGACCACGCGATGATCCGCCTTGGCTGTGACCGTGGCGGACCACAACCGCCCGAGATGGATGCGTGCCCACCATGCGAAGCCGATGCCGACCGCGATCAGGGCAACGCAGACCCAGGCTTCGGCAAGGGTCGGCGTCCACAATCTCAGCCTGCCTTCATAGCCGTGCGCTGGAACGAACAGCAGGACGGTGCCGGCCAGCCAGAAGACGCGATAGCGGGCCTCCGCCCCGATGGTGGCGCGCTTTTGGGCTGGATCGGCCCAGGATGCAGCGACGATCCAGGATACCACCCAGAACAGCCAGAGCGCTGCGATGGCCTGTCCAACCTGCATGCGAACCTCCTCCTCCCGACTGGCGCCGAATATATATATAGGCGGCGCGGCGGCAATGGGACGCGCTCGCTGCAACATGACGGCATTTCCGGTAATAACGTCGTGATCGGCATCAAACGCAGTGATCGGATCATCAGCGCTTTAGACTGGACCGTATTGTCCGAGGCCTCTAGACCAGCAGCATGCAGGAAACAAACCTAGAACTTTTTCCAACTGCCGAGCCCACGATCGACATCGTCCCGGGCCGCAAGCTGACGGCAAAGGCAGTGGCGCTCTATGCCGCTCCGTCCGATCATTTCGAGACGAAAGCCGTCGAGGAATTGCATCTTGGCTTCGACGGAATCGCGAATGACTTCCATTCCGGAATGACGCGGCGTTCCGGTGGGCGCGAGCCTTGGTATCCGCGCGGCACGGAGATGCGCAACGAGCGGCAATTGTCGCTGGTCGCCGCCGACGAGCTTTCGATCGTCGCCGAGCGCATGGGCCTGGAGGAGATCAAGCCGGAATGGATCGGCGCCAATATGCTGATCGGGGGCGTGCCACGTCTGTCGATGCTGCCGGCCGGCTCACTGATGTTCTTCCAAGGGGGCGTGACGATCAAAATCGACGCGCAGAACAAGCCGTGCCGGGTCGCCGGGCAATCCATCGCCACGCATGTCCATGCATCGGATCGTGATGCAGCCGCGCTGCTCTTCCCGCAGACGGCGAAGCGGCTGCGTGGCCTTGTCGCGTGGGTTGAAAAACCCGGCGTGGTCAGGGTCGGCGAAGAGATTTCGGTGCGTGTGCCGGAGCAATGGATTTACAAGGCATAGCTACGCCGCCCACTAGCGGCGTAACTATTATTTTGGGTGTCAGCCCTTGCGGTTCTTGTTGACGCCTTGCGCCATGACGGAGACGTGGTCCCACTTGTCCCAGGTGGCGAGGCGGTTGGCGTATTCCTGGCGTATCATCGGCAGGCCGCCATCGCCGAAGAACACCCTCAGCGGCGGCTCTGCCGCATCGACGATGGCCAGCATCGCCGGCCCGGTCGCCTCGGGATCGCCAGCAACCGAGTTGGCGCGGCGCTCGGCCATCTTGGCGCGGGCGGGCGCATAGGCCTCGATCGGCTTGGAGACCTTGGCCGATGCTCCCGACCAGTCGGTGGAGAAGCCGCCCGGCTCGACCAGCGTGACATGGATGCCGAATTCCGCGACCTCGATGCTGAGCGACTGGCTGAAGGCTTCCAGCGCCCATTTCGAGGCATGGTAGAGGCCGAGCGAGGCAAAGGCATTGACGCCGCCGATCGACGAGATCTGGATGATGTGGCCGGAGCGCTGCGCCCGCATGATCGGCAGGACAGCCTGGGTAACCCACAGCGCGCCGAACACATTGGTCTCGATCTGGTCGCGGGCTTCCTGTTCGCTGACTTCCTCGATGGCGCCGAAATGGCCGTAGCCGGCATTGTTGATGACGACGTCGAGCCGGCCAAAGCGCTTGTGCGCCTCGGCGACAGCGGCATCGACGGCTTTCTTGTCGGTGACGTCGAGCTTTATGGCGGCGATGTTGTCGCCGTATCTATCGACGAGATCGGCGAGCGTGCCGGTGTCGCGGGCGGTCGCTGCAACGCGGTCGCCACGCGCCAGTGCGGCCTCGGCCCAGACGCGGCCAAAGCCCTTCGACGATCCGGTGATGAACCAAACCTTTGATGTCATGATGTGGAATCCTTGCCCCTGCGGGGCGCAATTTCTGGATGGAAGCGGAGGCTTCTCCGCTTTCGGGCATATACGGCCTGTCCCGTGATTTTCCAGAGGCGAGGGGGAATCTTTTTGAACAAGACACTTCCCCGTGGAATAAGAAAACGTGTTGATCAGGGGTAGTTCACCGGGCTCGACCAGGCCGGGTCGTCGTGCTTTTGCCAATAGAGCGCCATCAGCCGGCTGGTGATCGGCCCGATCTTGCCGTCGGCGATCGCACCGCCGTCAACCTCCGTCACCGGCATGATGCCGCCGGCGGTCGAGGTGATGAAGACTTCGTCGGCTCCACGCAGCGCGGCGACGCTGAGATCGGCGGCCGTCGCGGCAAGACCTGCCTCGGCACTGAGATCAAAGACCGTGCGGCGGGTGATGCCCGGCAGCACGCCGATGGCTGGCGTCGACAGCCTGCCGTCCTTGACGCAGAAGACGTTGAAGCCCGGGCCCTCGGCGACATTGCCGTTGAAGTCGAG
This sequence comes from Mesorhizobium sp. ESP6-5, assembly GCF_020164695.1. Taxonomy (NCBI): domain Bacteria; kingdom Pseudomonadati; phylum Pseudomonadota; class Alphaproteobacteria; order Hyphomicrobiales; family Phyllobacteriaceae; genus Mesorhizobium; species Mesorhizobium sp. ESP6-5. The sequence continues at coordinate 401,283 of NZ_JAIUGR010000001.1, read as the reverse complement.
AATGAGGGCCGTCTCGGCGCCACGGTCGTAGGCATCATAAAGGCCGCCCACCAGGTCGAGCCAGTGGTAGTTCTTGATCCCGGGTCGATCGAGGCCGGCGGAATGCGCACCTTGTCGCTGATGGCGACACGCAGGCCGCGCCGCAACTGCTCGGCATTGGCGACCGAGCCGAACGGCACGGCGAACGCCATGAAGCGATTGATCGCCTGGCGCGGGTCGCGGCTGAAGGTCGGCGAGGCGCCGCGCGTGCACAGCATCTCGACATAGGCGGCGCGATGACCCGACAGCGCGACGCAATTGTGCAGGACCTCGGCCATGCCATCGCGATCGAACGGGATCGTCATGCGCAGCTTTTGCAAGCCGCCGAAGAAACGGTCGAGATGCAGATCGAGGCGGAAGAAACGGCCGTTCCAGACATGCACCGTGTCGTAGGTGGCGTCCGAGTGCAGAAATCCCCAATCCAGCACCGAAACCTTGGCTTGCGACATCGGCAAATACTGGCCGTCGAGGAAGGCAATGCCTTCGGGATAGGAATGCGGGTCGACATGGCGGTCGCTCACTGCAGGCAGCGGCTTTGAAGTCTGTGTTGCCGTCGTCTGGTCCATCGAAGTCTCCTCTCACATACCACAGTAACCTATCGGCCCGGTGCGAAGGGTATAGGGCCACCCGTTCGACCCATTTCGTCCTCCAGAACGAACTGGCCAATACCCAAGTCTAGGAGTGCTCAAACGCATGTGAGGTCCTACAATGCGGGGTGGACGACTTAGCGCCGCGCTTGCCGCCCCCAGGGCAACTCAGCGCACCACTAAGAAGAGAGACGCCGTTGACCCTCTGCGAGAGGAGCAACGCCAGCGCTACTTCCAATCAGACAGGGCTTAGGCCCTGTTTTCGCGAGCAGGCCACTCCAGCGCTTTCGCATTCGAAGGGTCTAGCCTCTTCGTCATAAAGGCCTATTAGGAGCGTTTGGCGGTCTCTCAGGGACACGGGCCAATCGTCTTGGCGACCTGCCCCTGCTAACACGTGTACACGCTAATTATCCCGCTAATTTCGCCATGATTTCCGGTTATTAGTTCCGGCTTGCGATTGCGGTGGTCGTACACGCTATCGTAACTGAGTTGTCGCTATTAATGTCCCTACGCGTGTCCCTGCTTGCAATTAGGAACAAACCGACATACATATTCGTTTGTAAATAAGGTGGTCTCCGCAAGCGTTAGGACTCTTCGCTCGTCGGCTCGTGAGCGATGATAAAGTCTCAAAGCGGTGATAGTTCCGACACTGTCGGATGTGGGTTCGCTCTCATCAGACCGCCCTATTTCTCCTAATCACATATCCGCTAATTTGCGCGCTAAGGACGTTACCTCGTCCAAACGGCTACAATGTCGCGCTTGTGACGCTTGGGAATTGCGGTCGTGCAGCTCCAAAAGCCTTCCGGGTCCCACTCTACCACTAGGTGCAGCCAATCGTGCTTGCACTCGCTAAGCAAGAGCAAGCGGCCATTGGCCTGAGTGCTGACGATGGTGAAGTTTGCTGCGATGTAGGCGACGAACTCAAGAGCGGAATTGAAGCCCAGACCGTCGAGCTGGCGACCACGCGGGCCGTTTGCTTCGATATGGGTCAGTCCAAAGCCTTTACCGTTAGGCGCCTGAAGCCCCTCCAACACGCGTATCGGGCCACTCTTGCACCCAGCAAGAGCAGCCATTTCCTCGGTGATAAAGCCGAGATCGCGCACGTCGTTCAGGGAAACGACGTGGCGGTGGGTCGGGATGGGCGGCTTGGCATTCATCAGTTGGCTGTGCTTTCGCTGTCCTTATAGACGAGCTGGAAGCTCGACTTCAGGATGTTCAGCCACAGCTCACGTTCATTCGAGGGCCAAATGGAGCCCGACGGCGGCAGGCGGGCAATCAGGCCGCGGATGATTGGGTCTACATCGGGCGGCAGCGCGACCATCTCGCCGAGAGGCTTGACCGGCACAAGGTCGCCGACGACAACCTCAGCCCCCTTGTAGTTCGCGACCGCGGGGATGACGAGTCGGTTACGACCGTTGGCGAAGAACCCTGCCTCCTCCGCCGACCGCTCCAGCGCCTGACGGGCTCGGGCGGTCTGTTTCGCCGCCACGCCCCAGCTCTTGATATCGCGCTCGACAGCGGCCGGGGGCGGAACGACACCGCCTTTATAATTGTCATATACAAGGCGGTAGAGCGGCACAGACAGGAAGGCTTCAACCTTCGCCTTCGCGGAACGGGTCGGGTCCACCGCAGCGCGGCCGAGCGGCGATAACGTAAACTGACCGGGGCTCGGTGACTCTAGCAGACCGAACATCTTGGTGGTCGCGGTGCGGACGCGGAAGCCGCTGCTACGCGGGCTCAGGTTCATCCAAGCGGCAAGCTGATCTTCGCTGCATTCGCCGACACCGACGTTTTCATGCAGGGCCTTCGCCATCTCCATGGCGTCGGCAAGATTCATATAGGGGAAGCCGATGGTCGAGCGCTCGCGCTCCCCGGCGCCGCCGTTCTCGTCCACCATTGCGGTGGCAGCATCTGTTTCGGCTTCATCACTCATTGGATGCTCCATGGGATGGTCCACCAGAACCGCAGAAAAGGTCGATGACCAAGCGTCACCTCTGCGCCTATATAGGCGTCGGCCGTATAATGTGCAAACACAAATCCTCCGCTAACCACAGAAATGCATTATGGTGCCTGTCAGCGCCCCTGTCAGGCATCCTGCATATTCTGGATAGCTGGCGAAATTTCACGCGGATGGAGTCAGATAGCCCGTAGCGTTTTTGGCAGATTAGCTCGGTAACCTGGGTATCGCCGTTCTATACAGCAGCTGTAGTTAGCGCGTCTAACACCAATTTGCCGAGATTATCGACATCCCCTCGCGGAGTGTCACTCTCTAGGAGAAGGGCCCTAGTTTTTTAGCGTGGCTAACGGCAGGAGTCTCTACACATTTTATCGTGACGCTAACCCGCCCCACAAAACGTATGTCGCATAATAGGAGGCTACCCTGTGCAGCACGTGCTTTCCATGCAGCGTATTTTTTGGGGTAGTATGCGCATCGGATCAGAGTTGCCTTATGATCCGACAGCTCGGAGCGGGAGGGGGATATGGGCACGCTTGGGACCGTCATCGCAGCCATGATGATCTTCGCCACCGCCGGCGAAGCCAGCGCGCAAAGCACGAAGGAAGGCGAAGAACTTCGCCAGAAAGGCCAGACCTACCGCTGCGAGAAGACCGGCAGTGAATTGACGCCGATCTTCCAGAACGTGCCTTGCGCGGTGAATGCGCCGGCACCGTCTCTGACTGGCACCTGGGTTGGCAGCGGCCATCAGAGCCCGGCGGGTGACGCGGGCGCCGACTGGTCGATCACGATGACGATCAGGGATGACGGCGCGTCGATCGATTATCCCTCACTTGGCTGCGGCGGGTCGTTGTCGCCGACGTCGAGGGACGAGACGTCGGCCGAATTCCACGAGACCATCACCTAAGGCCAGGACAAGTGCAGCGATGGGTGGCGATATCACCGTCCGGTTCTTCAAGGGAAATCTGTCGTGGACCTGGGTCGGCCAGGCCGACGGCCAGCCCTATAATGCCGTCGCTGTACTAACGCGGCAGTGAGACTATTTGGAAATTCTACTCCGGCGGCCATCTGATGGCGTTTTCTGCGCATCCGGTGCTCACGGACCCAAATGTCCGCTGCGCTCCGGTTCTCGAAAGCACCACCAGCTGACTCACCGGAGCGAATTTCGAAACAGTCTCAAGGCGATAGCTGCCTCATTCCTCCTCGTCGTCGGCGTCGAGCAGGCGCGTGGCGCGCCAGCGCGTGAGCATGGTGTTGGTTTGGTCGATGACGAAGAAACGGGCGGAGTCGCGGTCATAGCCCTCGGCCAGCAGCTTTTCGTAATCGGTGTGCATGTGGCGGATGTGGGCGATCGTCGCCAGCCATACCGCGATCGTCGGCGGCAAGGTTTTCATATGGACCGAGCCGGCGTCGGTGCGGATCTTCTCCATGTCGGCATAAGGCGCCAGCGGCAGAAGTGCTGTCAAAGCCTTGGCGATGGCGCGGCGGCGGCCGGTGGGCGCGGTCATTGCTCCCCGCGCCCCTCAACGGTCGCCTCGGCAAAGGCATCGGTCGAGGTGAAATACGGTTTGATGTCGATGACCGGCGTGCCGTCGAGCACGTCGATGGCGTCGAGGTCGACGCGCCCGGTGCCGATGTCCAATCCGACGAGCTTGGCTATATGCAGGCCGATTGGGTTCGGCCGGGCAGGGGAGCGCAGGCCGAAGACGCCTTTCGCTTCAGCCGCATGGCGGGGTTTCTGCACAATCAAATTCCGCGGCGCGTGGTGCAGCCAGGACAGGATGACGACGTGGCTGGCCCGCTCCAGCCCGCGCAGGCCCGCACGATAGGGCGCATTGATGGCCAGCACCGCGGGCTGTCCCGCCTCGCGCGCCGCGCGCATGTTCTTCGGGCAGCTATCCCGGGTGATCCACGGCGAGGCAATACGGCCGATGAAGACGATGCCGGCGTCCGGCGGCATCAAGGCCGGATCCTGGTCCAGTCTCTGCTCGCCTTCGCGAGCCTCGAACATCTCACGCGGTTCGGTCATTGCCTGTCTCTGTGCTGGTGCATGCCATTGTCTCAAAACCGCTAGACGTTTCGGGCTGATCCGGCCGGGAAATCACGCATGCGGCATTTTCTGGTCCGGAAGCGACATAGCGCTTGCAAGGTCGCCGAATTCGACATAAACATATGTTTATATCTTTTCAAAGAGAATACGCTGATGCATGTCTCGCTCGACACCATGGTGGATACGCTGAAGGCGGCGGCCGAATCCAGCCGCCTGCGCATATTGGCATTGTTGTCGCGTGGCGACCTCACCGTTTCCGACCTTACCGAAATTCTCGGCCAGTCGCAGCCGCGTGTCTCGCGCCACCTGAAGCTGCTGCTCGAGGCGGGGCTGATCGGCCGCTACCAGGAAGGGTCGTGGGCGTTCTTCCGCCTGTCGGACGCCGATTCGGCGCGAGACTTCGTGATGAGGCTGGTTGCCGGCATTCGCGGCGCCGATCCGCAGGTCGAGCGCGATCTGGAGCGACTGACCTCGGTCAAGCGCAAGCGCCAGGACCGCGCCACCGCGTACTTTTCGCAGAACGCCGCAAGCTGGGATCATATCCGCTCGCTGCATGTGCCCGACCGTGCGGTGGAGGCCGCGATGCTGAAGCTGGTCGGCAAGCGGCCGTTCCAGTCCATGCTCGACCTTGGCACCGGCACCGGGCGGCTGCTCGAAATCTTCTCGCCGCTCTACCGGCGGGGGATCGGCATCGACATGTCGCGAGAGATGCTGACCGTGGCGCGCGCCAATCTCGACAAGGCCGGCGTTTCTAATGCGCAGGTCCGGCAGGGCGATATCTTTTCGCCGCCGGTCGAGCGCGATGCCTTCGATCTCGTCACCATCCACCAGGTGCTGCACTATCTCGACGACCCGGCCCGCGCCATCCATGAGGCGGCGCGGCTGCTTCGGCCGGCCGGCCGTCTCGTCATCGTCGATTTCGCGCCGCACACACTGGAATTCCTGCGCGACGAGCATGCGCATATGCGGCTGGGCTTTTCCGACCGGCAGATCGGAGAGTGGTTCTCCGAAGCCGGCCTCGATCTCGAGGATGCCCAGGAGTTCGAACCGCGCGGCGGCAACGAGGCCAGGCTCACCGTCAAGCTTTGGCTTGGCCGCGACCGGCGCCTGCTGATCGCCGATCCTGCCAATGCCAGCCAGCAGACCAGAGTGAGCTCGATAGGGGAAATCGCCTGATGAACCAGTTTCGTTTTTCCCGCCGGCCCGATATCGGCGACAAGGTCAGGGTTTCGTTCGAGTTCTTCCCGCCAAAGAACGACGAGATGGAGGCAAGGCTGTGGGATACGGTCACAAGGCTCGAGCCGCTGCAGCCGAAATTCGTCTCGGTGACCTATGGCGCCGGCGGTTCGACGCGTGGGCGCACGGCGCGCACCATCGGCCGTATCCTGAAGGAGACCAGCCTGACGCCGGCCGCGCACATGACTTGCGTCGACGCCGCTCGCCATCAGGTCGACGCCGTGATCCAGGAATTCACCGACATGGGGGTGAAACGCTTCGTCGCCTTGCGCGGCGATCCTGCGGAAGGCGTCGGCGCTGCCTACCGGCCGCATCCGGACGGCTACGCCAACGGCGCCGAACTGGTCGGGGCGCTGAAGGACGCCGGCGATTTCGACATCTCGGTTTCGGCCTATCCGGAAAAGCATCCGGAAAGCCCTGACTTCGCCACCGACATCGACATGCTGAAGCGCAAGGTCGACAATGGCGCGACGCGGGCGATCACCCAGTTCTTCTTCGACAACGATCTCTACGAACGTTACGTCGAGCGCGCGCGCCGCGCCGGCATCTACATCCCGATCGTTCCCGGCATCTTGCCGGTGCACAATTTCACCCAGGTCGCCAATTTCTCGGCGCGCTGCGGCGCGCTGGTGCCGGCATGGCTGGCCGAGCGTTTCGACGGCCTGCAGAACGACCCACAGACGCATGCGTTGGTGGCATCCGCCGTCGCCGCCGAGCAGGTTCTGGACCTGGTCGAGCGCGGCGTGGGCGATTTCCACTTCTACACAATGAACCGGGCCGACCTCGTCTTCGCGGTCTGCCATATGATCGGCATCCGCTCGCATGAGGTGGCGGGCTCCGCTGCTGCCTGAGGGTCAGTCAGGTAAGCAAAAGGCCGGGTAAAAACCCGGCCTTTCGAATCGGTTGGACTATTTGCTGCTGGTCTTCCCCGTCTTGGCGGGTCAGGGAAGGACGCCCATAATGAGGGCGCCGATGAAAGCAAACGCAGCACAAATCATCAATGCGTTGATTGGCCTCGTAAGTCCCATGACATAGCCTCCTCTTAAAGAGCTATGCCCTGGAGTCTAGGTTCATTTGTGCCACAGGCAAGCGGAAAATGTGCTGCATTGCGACGTGATTGTGGATTTTGCGACTTCGGTTTCGCCGTTAGCCGTTGAAACTCCTTGGCAAAAACCCGCTTCATGCCTGTGAATAAATTATGGCGGTGGCGTGTCGATGCTGTGTCGTGGCAGCGCTACCCTCGCAAAAGTCGCCTTCGACTTTCGCGATTGCACATGCCGAGCTCTAACGCCGTCCGAACACTCGCCCGTCGATTGTCAGAAGACCAAGTCCGATCAGCACCACACCGCCGATCTCAAACGATTCCAGCCGCTCGCCAAGGAAAAGAAAGCCGAGCAGCATGGCACTGGCCGGCACGATCAGCGTGACCAGCGAGGCGTTGGTTGCCCCGGCCGAGGCGACGAGGTTGAAGTAGAGGATGTAGGCGAAGGCCGTCGAAAGAAGCGCCAGCGCCAGCACCGCCGCCCACACCGGCGCCGAGGCGGAGAACAGGCCGGCCGGGCCATGGGCGAAGAGCACCACCGGGATCATGATGATGGTCGAAGCCGTCAATTGCCCGGTGGCGACGACTGGCGAGGGCACGCCCTTGAAACGGCGGGCGACCATCAGCGCGATACCGTAGGACAGCGAGGCGCCGATCAGCGCGAATTTGGCCCAGACAGGGCCGCCGAGCCCCGCCAGCAGGCCGGGACCGATCATCACAGCGGTGCCGGCGACACCGAGCCCAATGCCGGCGAGCTTGTTCCAGGACAGCTTTTCATCTGATGTCAACGCGTTGGCCAGGAGCAGCGTCCAGAACGGCGTCGTGGCATTGAGGACGGAAGCGACGCCGGCCCCCAATTGGGTTTGACCGGCAAAGATCAGCGAGAAGGGGATGACATTGTTGGTGAAGGCCAGCAGGAAGAACAGGCCGGCATGCGGCAAAGCGAGGCGGAAGGACGGTCCGCGCAAGCCGAGATAGAGCTGCAGGGCTATCGCCGCGATGGCGACGCGAAACAGCACCAGCACCAGCGGTTGGAGTTCCGCCACCGCGATGCGGGCGAAGAAGAACGAGCCGCCCCAGATGGCGCCGAGCAGCAGCAACTGCCCCCAGTCCCTGAGCGTCATCGGTCCGCGTGGCGCAGATACAGCGGTCACTGCCATATGAATCCTCCCCCAGACAGCCGGAATGCCGACCGTCAGGCGGAAGCCATATCTGGTCCGGCGGCAAGGGCCACCCGAAACCCGACTGGCAACCAAGCCTTTCGGCAAAGGCCAGTGCCGTGCCGCAGGAGCACGAGACACAGAATTGTTTTCATTGCAGCGCCGCGCGCCTCCAGAGACGCGCAAAGGACGCTGCAAGGTTCATCCCTGGCGCATGATCCTTTCCGAAAGTCGAAATTAACTTTCGGGGTCATGCGCTAGCCGCTAGCTTGGATTAATTGTGCGAGCTGAAGTCGGGGATTCGTCCATGCAGCGATTCGAGAATGCAAGCGAGGCTGCACTGGCGCTTCGCCCGGACGACCCGGTCTACTGCTTCCGCCCGCAGGTCTTGAAGGCGGATGCGAAGCAGTTCATGGGCATGTTCCCCGGCAAGACCGCCTACGCGGTCAAGACCAATGGCGAGCAGATCGTGCTGAAGACGCTGGTCGAGGCCGGCGTCACCGCCTTCGACGTCGCTTCACCAGGCGAGTTCGCCGCTGTGCGCGCTGTCTCGCCCGATGCGGAGATGCTCTACATGCATCCGGTCAAGGCGCAGTCGGACATCAAGCTGGCACTGGAGAAATACGGCATTCGCGTCATCTCGCTCGACCATGAGGACGAGATCACCAAGCTGACCCGCGTGGTGCGGGCGCTCGATATTGACCCGGGCGCGGTCAGCGTCTTCGTGCGTGTGCAGACAAAGGGCCATGCCGCCTACGAGCTGTCCAAGAAATTCGGCGCCGGGCCTGCCTATGCGGTCGAACTCGCCGAGCGGCTGAACCGCACCGGCTACAAGGTCGGCCTGTGTTTCCATGTCGGCAGCCAGATCGAGGATCCCGACACCTATGAGCGGGCGCTGGCCTCGGCCGACTGGGTGCGCAACCGGCTGACCTTCGACATTGCCGGGCTCGATGTCGGCGGCGGCTTTCCGGCCGAATACGGCCATGATCCCAACCGCAAGCAGATCGAGATGCCGTCGCTCGGCCAGATCATGTCGCGGCTGTCAGGCGACCTGAAGGAATATCAGTTCGACCAGATGCCGCTGGTGGCGGAGCCGGGCCGGGTGATCGTGGCGCGCTGCCTGTCGCTGATCGTGCGGGTGCTGTTGCGCAAGGGCAAGCGGCTCTACATCAATGACGGTATCTGGGCGTCGCTGTCGGATTCGTGGACCGGCAAGATCACGCTGCCGGCGCGGTTTATCCCCGATCCGGCAATCCGCACGCGCAATGGCGACGAGAACAAGATCGTACCGTTCAAGGTGTGCGGGGCGACCTGCGATTCCGTCGACATCTTGTCGCGGCCGTTCTGGCTGCCGGAAACCGTCGACACCGGCGACTGGATCGAGATCGGCCATATCGGCGCTTACTCGCTGTCGCTCAGAACCCGCTTCAACGGCTTCTATCCCGACACCTTCGTCGAGGTCACGACGCCCTTCGACGAGGGCGACGCGCCGGTGGGGTTCGCAAGTTTGGAGACGATGGCGGATTAGGAAAAAAGGGGTGAGTAGTCAGTAGTCATGAGTAGTCAGTAGTCAGCAGGGAATCGCTATATCTCACTACTCACTACTCACTACTCACTACTCACTACTCGCTCTCTTCACAATTTTTCCAACAGCTCCGGCGTCGGCCAGCCATCGACCGGCATGCCGAGGCGCATCTGCTCCTTGCGGATGGCTTCACGGGTGTTGGTGCCCAAAATGCCGTCGACGGTGCCGACGTCGTAGCCCCTGGCCTCGAGCTTGGTCTGCAGTTCTTTCATCTGCTCATTGGTGAGGCCGGGCTCGGGATTGCGCGGGTCGAGCGGCGGCGCGCCCGCCAGCCGCGCGGCGAGATTGGCCGCGGTCAGCGCGTAGGTGAAGGACTGGTTCCATTCGAGATAGACGTCGAAATTCTCGTAGGTGAGAAAGGCCGGGCCCCTGCGGCCCATGGGCAACGCCAGGCCGGCCTTCAGCCCCTTGTCGACCAGCGGCGAGCCGTCGGGATTGGTGACGCCCCACTGCGCCCACTGCGTCAGCGGCAGCTTGTTGGTGCGCCCGGTCTGGTCCCACGGCATCTCTTCGGGCACGCGCACTTCCTGGATCCAGGGTTCGTCCCGTTTCCAGCCGCGCGACAGCACCTTGTTGCCCGTGGTCATGATCACGTCGGGCACGGAGCCGCGCAGATCGATTTTGCCGTCGCCGTCGCCATCGATGCCCCGCGCGAGATAGTCGGATGGCAGGATCTGCGTCTGGCCAATCTCGCCGGCCCAGGCGCCGGTGACGTCGGCCGGCAGCACGCCGCGATCGATCAGTTCCAGGAGCGGCACCAGTTGCTGGCGGAAAAGCTGCGGGCGGCGGCAGTCATGCGACAGCGTCACCAATGCGCTCAGCGTATGGAAATCGCCCTGCACGGCGCCGAAATCCGTTTCAAGCGCCCAGAAGGCGGTGATGACCGGGGCCTGGACGCCGAACTGCTGGTCGGCGCGGGCGAAGATGTCGGCGTATTTCTTCATGTTCGCCGCACCTTGCTTCAGCCGGTAAGCCGAGATCATGCGGTTGGAAAACTGGACGAAGGTCTGCGTGAAGACGCCCTGCGCACGGTCGCGCGCCAGAGCCCTCTCGTCGATCCTGGCGTCCTCCAGCGCATCAAGACCGACCGCGCCGACACCGGCAGCCTTGGCTTCCGCCGCCACACCCTGCTTCCAGGTTTCAAAATCGCCGCCGCATTCCTGCGCCATCGCCGGCAAGGCCGTGGCGCACAAGAACAGCGCCGCGAGGGCTTGGGAACGCAGTCGCATCAGCTTCCTTTCGAAACGAGAGGGCATTGTCGTGCCTGAAAGCGCAACGCCCTGAATTACCAGCGGTTGCACTCTTTAGCGCTGGCTGTGTCGAAAGCAGGCGGCAGGCCCGGTGTCAACGGCTGATCTGTCGCAATCACTATTCCCGCGGCTTGCTGCCGTTGTCACGGTGTCAACGGGTGTTCTGCCGCAACCCCCATTCCCGCGGCCTCGCTGCCGTTGCCACGGTGTCAACGGGTGATCTGCCGCAACCCCCATTCCCGCGGCTTGCTGCCGTTGCCACGGCGTCAACGGGTGTTCTGCCGCAGCCACTTGTTCCAGGCGGATTCCGAGCCGTTGAAGACGTTGATGTCGGACTTGCCGGTCATGCCGGGAACGATGCCGGTTCCGGTGTACTGCCAGAAGGTGAAAGGGTGGCCACCATATTTCTCGCGCGGGTGTCCGGCGACGGAGCGCAGCCAGTAGGGATAGCCGCGGAAGGTCGACAGTTCATTGTCGTCGAAGAAGTCGACCGAGGTGTAGATGATCGGCTTCTTGCCGTAATGCCGCTCCACGATTTCGAGGAAGGTGGTCATCTCCGCGCGCACCGTGGCGGCGTCGGGGCGCAGCCGGCAGGTCGGCGAGTTCGGGTTCCATTCCATGTCGAGAACCGGCGGCATGGCGGAGCGGTCGACGGGGACATTCTGGATGAACCAGCGCGCCTGGGTGGCTGCCGGAGTGCAGAAATAGAAGAAATGATAGGCCGCGCGTGGAATCCCATTGGCTTTCGTGCGCGCCCAGTGCTCGCTGAAATACTCATCGAAACGGTCACCGCCTTCCGTTGCCTTGATGAAGGCGAAGGAGATGCCGCTGGCCTTGGCCGCCGGCCAATCGACCGAGGTCTGGTATTTGGACACGTCGGTACCATGGACGGCATAGTTCCACGGCGCACCGCTGTCCCACTCATGCGGCTTTGAATCGGCAAAGCGCGGCGCGCGCACGGCCACCGTCGGGCTGCTCGACGCGGATGGCGACAGCGGCGAGAGATCGTCCACGGTCGAGCAGGCGCCGAGCAGCGTCAGCATGAAAAGGACCGCAAGACGGCGCATTGCAACTTCCAAGCCGGAATCAGCCGGTCGCTGATGGGTCTGTGCACTGATGGCCGAAGCTGGTCTGGCCCCCTCCAGGCGATCGCCCCACGCATCGCCTGGCATATTCGTTTTTCGTGCATGTCGTTGTCCCAAAACCGCTGAGCGCTTTTGGCCGACATGCACCCCTGTGATCGCCGATCATGGTTGATATCTGGTTTATGGCGGTCGACAAGAGGCCCGATTTTGCGGAAGCAATGGCGGCAATTCGATGACATAAACGTCAGGCGAATGCCTGGGAGGCAATGGATGCGGTTCGTCGTCAAGATCGTCAAATGGCTGCTTGGCCTGATCGTGCTGGCTATCGCCGCGCTGTTTGCCTGGCTCTATATCGCGCCGCCGGAACTGATCCGCGTCGGCTCGGGCTATTCGGCCAAGATCGTCTGCTCCAACGTCTTCATCGCCGGGCGCGATGCCAACGAGGTGCTGGCCGTCGACGTGCAGGCGCCGGGCCACCCGCTGCTGCGCTTGATGCGGGTTTCGGTCGACAAGAACCGGGGGACGGTTTCGGCCGGCCTGCTCGGCTTCCTCGGCAAGAGCGAGGCGGTTGCCCGCGACGGGCTGGGCTGCGCCTCGGTCCCCGACGGCGATGTCGGCAAGGCGCGGCGCACGGCAACCCACGCCTCGCCATCGCCGACCAGTCAGGATGCGCTGTGGCCCGAGGGCGAACGGGTCGATGCCTCGCAAAATCTCGAGGTCTCGAAGATCGTCGGGGATGACGCGCTGGCCGGCACCGGCATGCGCGCGATCGTGGTGATCAAGAACGGCCGCGTCGTCGCCGAACGCTACGGCGACGGTTTTTCGGCCAAGACGCCGCTGCTCGGCTGGTCGATGACCAAGACAGTGAATGCCGCTATCGTCGGCACGCTGGTCAAGGATGGGAAGATGACGGTCGACAACAAGGGCCTGTTCACGCCGTGGAAGGCCGACGGCCGCGCCGCGATCAGCCTTGCCGACATGATGGCGATGTCGAGCGGGCTGGAGTTCAACGAGGATTATGGCGACGTCGCCGACGTCACGCGCATGCTCTATCTCGAACCTGACATGGCGGGCTTTGCCGCAACCAAACCCCTCACCGGTGAGGTCGGCAAGACGTTTTCCTATTCGAGTGGCACGGCGGTGATGCTGTCACGCGTCTGGCAGGACGCGATCGGCGACAAGGCCAAGGCATTGACGTGGCCGCGCATGGCGCTGTTCGAGCCGCTCGGCATGCGTAGCGCGGTGCTCGAGACCGACGAGCAGGGCACTTTCGTCGGCTCGTCCTATCTCTACGCCACAGCGCATGACTGGGCCCGCTTCGGCCAGTTCCTGCTGCAGGGCGGTGTATGGAACGGCAACCAAATCCTGCCGGCCGGCTTCGTGGAATGGATGCGCGAGCCGGCATCCGCCTCGAAGGTCTACGGCAAGGGCCAGTTATGGATCGAAGCGCCGGGCGACGAGGAAAACCCCGGCGCCGGCGTCGCGGCCGGGCTGCCGAAGGACACTTACTGGATGGAGGGCCATGACGGACAGACCGTCGCCATCATTCCGTCTGAGCAATTGGTGGTGGTGCGGCTCGGGCTAACGCCGGCCAAGTTCAACTACCGCCCGCAAGCAATGGTGGGAGCGCTCGTGAAGGCGCTGCATTAAGCGGCAGTCGGTTGCTGTAGAGTTTCTTCTAGGCCGCGGTCGCCAAAGGCTTGGCGCGATCAATCCGCGCCCGCTCCTCGGGTGAATTCATGACCTGCCAAAGATCGCTGCGGCGCTGCACGTTGAGCCAGAAATCCGGGCTGTTGCCAAAGACCCGCGCAAGAATGAGCGCGGTCGCGGCCGTCACGTTGCGGCGGTCGTTGCACAATTCGTTGACATGCTTGCGCTGAACCCCCATCGCTTCCGCCAAAGCAGCCTGTGTCAGGCCAAGTGGTTGCATAAATTCTTCCGTGAGGATTTCACCCACCGTTGCCGGCTTGCGTGTGGTCATCAACATGTGTCGTCTCATCTGTAGCTATGATCGTCGAGATGGATATCCGACGCTTCACCACGGCCGCCATTCCACCGAAAGATCAGCCGCCATTGGTTGTTGACGCGGATTGAGTGGAAGCCATCGAGACTACCACGCAACTTTTCGAAGTGATTGCTCGGCGGTACGCGCAAATCCTGATCGGTCGTCGCGTCATCGATCATCTGGAGCTTGCGGAACAACCGGCCTTCAAGATCGGACGGAATGTTGCGGGAATGGATGTCTTCCACGAAAAAGGCTCGCAGCCATCCGTCCCGAAACCCGACGATCACTTTCTATCTCCAGCATGGAGATAGTGTACCACCCTTTGGGTCATTCTGCAATCGCGAAGGGCGAACCCTGCTGATCGCGTTCACCGGATTGACCTTGGAATTGGAGCGTTGGGCCGCCGATGGCGAAAGCGCGCCGGGTTCTACGGCTGTTTTGTCTGCGATGTCAGGTGCCGAGCTTGATCACAGCCAGCCAGGAATAACCGTGATAAAGCGTGCGGAAACGGAAGGTTGCGCCGGTTCGCTCGGCTTCCGATTCCAGAACGTCGCGCAGGGATTCACGCGGCGTGACGTGGAATTTTTTCAGCCAGCCGCGCAGCAAGGTGCGGAACCAGCCTGGCAGACCTTCCTGCTGGCCGAAATCGACGACGTGCAGCGAGCCCATCGGGGCCAGCGCGGCAAGTGCTGCCGATACCGTCTTCTCCCAGCCCGGGATCATCGACAGCGAATAGGATACGAAGACGCGGTCGAAGCTGCCTTGGCCAAACAGCGCCTTCGCGTTGAAATCCGTGGCATCGCCCCTTGCCAGCATGACGCGATCAGAGAGGCCTTCGCGGGCAACCGCGGCGCCTGCCGTCTCCAGCATTTCGGCCGAAATATCGAGGCCGAAGAAGCGCGCGTCTGGATAGGCGCGGGCGGCGAGGATGATGTTGCGGCCGGTGCCGCAGCCGAGTTCCAGTACGGTGCCGCCCGATGGCACGTCCAGTCCCGATATCAGCTTGTCGCGGCCGAGCAGGTAGTATTTGCGGGTCAGGTCGTAGACATGGCGCTGCCAGCGGTAGACGCCGTCCATCAGTTCGGCGTGGCTGGCCGGCAGCTCCGTCGTGCTCATGCGGCGCGCTTCACATAGAGGTGGAAGCCGCCATAGATGGCCGAGCGGTCGCGGGCCGAGAATTCGCGCGAGGCCTCGTTCTGGTAATCCCACTGGTCGAGAAGCGAGGTGGAAACGCGGCCCGGCAGCAGGCTGGGCTCGGCAGCGGTGCGGAAAATGACGCGCGCCCCAGTGGAGGCGGAGCGGGTGATTTCCGACCACAGTGCATTGAGCTGGTCATCGGTCATCCAGTCCTGCGCGTCGAGCAGGATGAAGCGGTCGACGGCGCCGGCATCCTTGCCGGCGAGGAATTCGATCAGGTTGGCGTGATGGATGGCGACGCGGTCGACATTGCCGCGGATGGTCTCGTAATTGTGCTTTTCCAGATAGGCGGGCAGGGCGGCCTCGCCTGGTTCCGGGTAGCGGCGAGCAAAGGCCTGCCAGGCGAAGTAATTGTTTTCCAAGGGGAAGTCGCAGGCAAGCTTCTCCAAGCGGGCCTTAAGCACGCTGGCCATGGTGCCGTCGCCGGAGGTGATCAGCGAATCATACTGCGCCGGCGGAATGCCGAGACCGAACAGCGAGGCTTTTCGCGAGGTCGCCCATTTCAGAAGCTTCCTGTCGAAGACCGGCGCCAGCTCCTCGTTGAAGAAGCGGCGCTGTTCGCCGATATTCCTGGCTTCCATCATGCGGGCCGGGTTGACGCCGAACAATTTCGCCGTGCGGTGGCCCATGGCGATGAACAGGCCGAGCAGGCCGGTCTGGTAGAAATTGCGGTCGAAGACACCAATACGCCGGCGGCCGCGCCAGTTGCGGTGTTCCCAATAGTGGCGGCTGACCGGGTCGAGATGCGGCGCGATGAAACGGTCGTAGGCTTCCGAATTGTGGCTGGTGTCGGCGGCGCCGAAGAAGCGGAACAGGTCGCTCTGCGAAGGCAGATGGCGGACTGCCTCAAGCTTCATGCGGTTCAGCGCGATGTGAGCGGCGTTGAGGTCGACAGCGTCGATCCGTGCCGGCGAACGGGTAAGGTAGGCCAGGATGTTGCAGCCGCCGGAAGCGATGGTGACGACGCGATGACCCTGGCCAAGTTGCATCGCGTCCATGTCGACGTCAGGATCTTCCCAGATCTGCGGATAGACAAGGCCGGAAAACAGGAAGGCGAACAGCCGCTCGGAAATGCCAGCTTTCGAAAGCGCGCGGTTCTGGTAGACGGCTTTTCCAACTTCCTTGCCGCGGCGAAAAACCAGATCCGAGGAGACGTCCGTCATGGCAAAGTGATTCCCCATTTGCTTTGCCGCAAGCGGGTATCGCAGGGTCATGACAGGCCGGTGACAGCCTGTTGACGTCTTCCTTACAGCTTGCCAAACCCGCCCGGCGTCGGCGTCGTCACGATCACCGCCTCGCCAGCGTCGAGCACGGTCTGGTCGCAGGCCTTCAGCACCTTGACCGTGCCGTCGTTGCGGCGGACCTTGGTCGAGCCGACTTCGCCGTCGCCGCCGCCATCCAGCCCCCGTGGCGGGCGGTTGCGGTGCGAGGACAGGATCGCGCATTCCATTTTCTCGAGGAAGCGGATGGTGCGTTTGGTGCCGTCGCCGGCGTTCCATTTGCCCTTGCCGCCCGAGCCTTCGCGGATGTGAAAATCCTCCAGCACCACGGGAAAGCGCAGTTCAAGCACCTCCGGATCGGTTAGGCGCGAATTGGTCATATGGGTGTGCACGCCGGAGGTGCCGGCAAAGCCGCGGCCGGAGTTCATATGGCCGGCCGGCGAGCCGGAACAGATGGTCTCGTAATATTGGTACTTCTTGTTGCCGAAAGTCAGGTTGTTCATCGTGCCCTGCGCATTGGCCATCGCGCTCATGGCGCCGAACAGCGCATTGGTTACGTGCTGCGAGGTCTCGACATTGCCGGCGACGACGGCGGCAGGGTAGGCGGGCTTCAGCATACAGCCGTCGGGAATGACGATGTTGATCGGCCTGAGGCAGCCGGCATTCATCGGGATCATGTCCTCGACCATGACGCGGAAGGCGTAGAGCACGGCCGCGCGCGCCACCGGCTCAGGGGCGTTGAAATTGTTCTTCATGACAGGCGACGTGCCGGTGAAGTCGACGGTCGCCTCGCGCTTTTGGCGATCGACCGTGATCTTCACCTTGATGACCTGGCCGGTATCGGTCGGATATTCATATTCCGACGTGTCCGGCAGCCGCTCCAGCACCCGGCGCACGCTCTCGGCGGCATTGTCCTGGACATGGCCCATATAGGCCTCGACGACATCAAGTCCGAAATGGGAGACCATCTTGCGCAGTTCGGCGACACCCTTCTCGTTGGCGGCAATCTGTGCCTTGAGATCGGCGATGTTCTGGTGCGGGTTGCGGGCGGGGTAGCGATGATCGGTGAGCAGCGTATGCAGCTCCGTCTCGCGGAATTTTCCGCCGTCGACGATGCGGAAATTGTCGAACAGAATGCCTTCCTCGTCGACCGTGGTGGCGAGCGGCGTCATCGAGCCCGGGGCGGTGCCGCCAATGTCGGCATGGTGGCCGCGCGAGGCCGCCCAGAAGAGGATGTTTTTCCTGATGTCGTCGAAGACCGGTGTCACCACGGTGATGTCGGGCAGATGCGTGCCGCCATTATAGGGGGCATTCAAGGCAAAGACGTCGCCAGGGTGGATGTCGCCGGAGTTCAGCCGGATGATGGTTTCGACCGAACGGTCCATGGAGCCGAGATGCACCGGCATGTGCGGCGCATTGGCGACCAGCGCCCCGGTGTGGTCGAAGACGGCGCAGGAAAAATCCAGCCTTTCCTTGATGTTGACGGAATAGGCGGTGTTCTGCAGCGTCACGCCCATCTGCTCGGCGATCGACATGAAGAGATTGTTGAAGACTTCGAGCATCACCGGATCGGCTTGCGTGCCCAGGGCAGCGGCGCGCGCTTTCTTTTCCGTGCGACGGATGACGACGTGATTGAGGTTGGTGATTTCAGCAAGCCAGCCCGGCTCGACGACGATGGTCTGGTTCGGCTCGATGATCAAGGCGGGGCCGGCGACCAGATTGGACGGTCCGAGGGTCTCGCGACGGTAGACGCCAGCTTCATGCCACTGGCCTTCCGTGTAGATTAGCCGGGTCTCGGAAGCGGCTGGATGGACCCTTGCCGGTCCGGCAGGCGCATGGGCCTCGGCGCTGGTCTGGCCGGTTTCGGTGCCCTCGACGCCGACGGTCTCGACCACCATCGGCTTGTCGTCATAGACGAAACCGAATTGCGCTTTGTGGGCGATTTCGAAATCGCGCTTTGCCTGGAAGATCGAATCGTTCTCAAAATTCACCGGGAGGGTCGTGTCGGTGCCGTCATAGCGAATGTGCAGCACCGGCCTGGTGGCAACCGCGTCCTTGGCGATGCCTTGCGCCGCCAGTTCCGCGATCACGGCCTTTTTCAAGGTGGCGATGAGGCCGCCAATCTCCGTTCTGGACTCTTCGGCGAGCGGCTTGAGCAGCGCCTGCTGGCGCGAGGCGAACACGGAGGCCAAGCCGATGCCATAGGCCGAAAGCAGGCCGGAGAAGGGATGGATCAGCACGGCCTCCATGCCAAGCGCGTCCGCGACCAGGCACGCGTGCTGTCCGCCGGCGCCGCCGAAGCAGTTCAGGAGGTATTCGGTGACGTCGTAGCCGCGCTGCACAGAAATCTTCTTGATCGCATTGGCCATGTTCTCGACCGCGATGGTGACGAAGCCCTCGGCGACCGATTCGGGCGGCCGGCCATCGCCGATCTCAGCGGCAAGTGCCGCGAATTTCGCACGTACGGTTTGCGCGTCGAGCGGCGCGTCCTGGCCGGAACCGAAGATCGACGGGAAGAAGTCGGGCTGCAGCTTGCCGAGCATGACATTGGCATCGGTCACCGCCAACGGGCCGCCGCGCCGGTAGGCGGCGGGGCCGGGATTGGCGCCCGCGGAGTCCGGTCCGACGCGGAAACGCCCGGCCTCGTAGTGCAGGATCGAGCCGCCGCCGGCGGCGACCGTGTGGATGCGCATCATCGGCGCGCGGACGCGCACACCGGCGACTTCCGTGTCGAAGGCCCGTTCATACTCGCCGTCATAGTGGGCGACGTCGGTGGACGTACCGCCCATGTCGAAGCCGATGACCTTGTCGAAACCGGCGAGCTTCGCCGTCTCGACCATGCCGACCACGCCGCCGGCCGGGCCCGACAGCAATGCGTCCTTGCCCTGGAACATGTCGGCGGCGGTGAGCCCGCCAGAAGACATCATGAACATCAGGCGAGGGGATTCGTTGTTTTTTCCCGCCGCACCCGGTTCTCCCGCCACCCCCAGTTCTCCCGCCACCCTTTGCACATAGCGCGACAGGATCGGCGACAGATAGGCGTCGACCACCGCGGTGTCGCCGCGGCCGACCAGCTTGATCAGCGGCGAGACCTCGTGGCTGACCGAGACCTGTCCGAAACCAAGCTTGCGGCAGACCTTGGCCACCGCCTTCTCGTGATCGGGATATTTCCAGGCATGCATGAAGACGATCGCCACCGCATCGATGCCATCGGCTTTCGCTTGTTCTATGGCCGGCCGGCAGGCTGATATGTCGAGCAGCCGTTCGACGCGGCCGTCGGCGAGCACACGCTCGTCGACCTCGATGACGCGCTCATAGAGCTGTTCGGGAAGGATGATCTCCTTGGCGAAGATGTCCGGTCGCGCCTGGTACGCAATCCCTAACGCATCGCGAAACCCCTTGGTGATGAGCAACAACACGCGGTCGCCCTTGCGCTCCAGGAGGGCGTTGGTGGCCACGGTCGTGCCCATCTTGATGTCGCCGATCAGGCTGGACGGGATCGCGGCGGCCGGTTCAAGGTCGAGCAGGTCGCGGATGCCCTGAATGGCCGCATCGGCATAGGCCTCAGGATTCTCCGACAGCAATTTGCGCGGATGCAGCCCGCCTTGCGGGTCACGGCCGATAATATCGGTGAAGGTGCCGCCGCGATCGATCCAGAAATCCCATTTCGCGGTCATGCGGCTGTCTCCGGTATTCGTTTTCGTTATCGTTGTTAAAGCGCCCAAGCGCCGGCAGCAATGTCGCCTGCATGCCATTGATGTTACAGGCGGAAACGCAACGTTATGAAACCCATGGCCGTCCGGGGCATTTCTCCTTCGACCGTTCACCGCAACGTGAACGTGTGTTGAAGGAGAGACGTAATGAAAAAGCTCATTCTTGCTTCGGTGTCCGCCCTGGCCCTGCTGGGCGTTGCCGCCTGCAGCGACAGTGGCACAGGCACTGACAACACCACCACGCAGAGCACCAATCCGCCGGCTGCCGAGCAGCCGATGAAGCCCGCGGCCCCGGCCGATAATTCGACCAAGCCTGCCGAGCCGGCTCCGGCAACGCCCGCTCCTGCGCCCGCGCAGTAGTTTGTAAGCAGTAGGTGTCTTGGGAGGAAGGCCGGCTTCATGCCGGCCTTTCTCGTGGAGACCGCGCTCGGGACCGTGGATCGTCGGTGGCCACGGACCCGATAGAGAGTGGCCGTTATTGGCTTGATAGCGGGGACCGGTTGGCTCTATGAAGCTGGCCATGTCGATTTGGGACCGCCTCGGCGACTTCATCACGCGGGTTTCGTCTTCAACCACGTCAGGCGTCGCCGACGTGGTTGAAGCTGTGCGCACGGTTTTCTCCGGCGATGCCGACCTGCGCCGCCGCGTCGCCTTCTCGGTGGCGATGATCGCGCTGTCGGCCAAGATGGCCAAGGCCGACGGTATCGTCACCCAGGATGAGGTGCGCGCCTTCCAGGAAATTTTCGAAGTGCCGCCGAAGGAGACGCGCAACGTCGCGCGGCTGTTCGATCTGGCCCAGCGGGATGTGGCCGGTTTCGAGACCTATGCCGAGCGCATGGCGCAGCTCTGCGGCTCCGGGCACTCCAATTGCGTGATGTTGGAAGACATACTCGATGGCCTGTTCCACATCGCCAAGGCCGATGGGTTGGTGCATGAGCGCGAAGGCATCTTCCTGCACCGTATCGCCGAGATCTTCCGTATTGACGAGACGCATTACGAATCGATCATGGCGCGGCACGTCAATCTTGGTGCCGGTGACCCCTATGTCGTCCTCGGCATCGAGCGGGGCAAGCCGTTCGAGGAGGTCAGGAAACGCTATCGCAAGCTGGTGTCGGACAACCACCCGGATCGGCTGATCGCGCGCGGGCTGCCGCAGGAATTCATCAAGATCGCGACGACCAGGGTCGCGGCGATCAACGCCGCCTACGAGATGATCGAGCGGGGTCTGCGGCACGCATGAGCGGCTTCCTGCCCGACGAGCCAAGCGCCGAGGTCAGGGTATCGCCGAATTTCGGGCCAAGGCGCGACGCGCAGAAGCCCGACATGATTGTGCTGCACTACACGGGCATGGCTACCGGGGCCGCGGCCGAAGCCTGGCTGTGCGATCCGGCGAGTGAAGTCTCGTCGCATTATCTCGTCCATGAGAATGGTCACGTCGTGCAGATGGTGCGGGAAAGCGATCGCGCGTGGCACGCCGGCCAGAGTTCCTGGTTCGGACGCACCGACATCAATTCCTGCTCGATCGGCATCGAAATCGTCAATCCCGGCCATTCACTGGGCTATCCCGGCTTTCCGAAACGTCAGATCACGGCGGTCATCGAGCTGTGCAAGGGGATTGTCACGCGGCACGCGATCACCCCCCAGCGGGTGTTGGCGCACTCCGACGTGGCGCCGGGGCGCAAGATCGATCCCGGCGAGAAGTTCCCATGGGCCGCGCTGTTTAAGGCCGGTGTCGGTCATCTCGTGCCGGCCGCTCCCGTCAGGCGCGGAGCCGCGCTGAAGTCCGGTGACCGCGGTGCCGATGTGGAGACGCTGCAGTCGATGCTGTCGCTTTATGGCTATGGCGTCGAGATATCGGGCATTTTCGACGACCGGACACGAATTGTCGTTGAGGCCTTTCAACGGCATTTTCGACCGCGCCGGATCGACGGAATCGCCGACGGCTCGACGATGCGCACGCTGCAGAAACTGCTTGCTTCCGCGAGGAATTGACCTCAGGTCAAGAGCGGGTCCAAGTAATCCTCGCTGGTCATAAAGTTACAAACTGTCACTGAAAGTGACTTGCCTCGCCTTCATTGGCGCCAAATCGGACTTCAAAGGGCGTTTCGTACAGTTTGTCGGACGTCCATCCCCCCGGGTGTTCCGATATTGATCAAGCGATGCCACGCGAAGATCTTCGCGTGGCCCCAACAGAACAGGATCACATGCAGAAATTGACCGTTTTAACGGCAGCTCTTGCTGCCGGGGTAATGAGTTTTGCCTTCAGTGCGGCCGACGCCGCGCCGTTAAGTCCACGGGCCGACCAGGGCCTCGTCGCGGCATCCGCCAAAGGCAAGGCCATTTCGGCCAAAAGCAACAAGACGACGAAGCAGGTTTCCGCGAAAGTGGAAAAGGCAAGCTGGGCCAAGGCAAGTGGGACCAAGGCAAGTAAGACCGGGGCAGGGAAATCCTCCGCCAAGAGGCAGACAAAGCGCGGCCGCAAAACCGTGGACATGACGACGACCGCATCGATCGGTCTCGGCAACGTCGCTGCGGCGACCGCGGCGGTGACGAGCGGTGGCCAGTATTCCGCGATTGTCGGCCGCTACGCGGCGACCTACGGGGTTCCGGTGTCGCTGGCCCAGGCCGTGATCAAGATCGAAAGCAACTACCGGCCGAATATGGTCGGCGGCGCCGGCGAGATCGGACTGATGCAGATCAAGCCGGCAACCGCGCGCATGATGGGTTACAGCGGGTCGGCCAAGGGCCTGTTCGATCCCGACACCAACATCAAATACGGCATGAAGTACCTCGCCATGGCGCGCGACCTCGGCGGCGGCACGACCTGCGGCACCATCCTGAAATACAATGCCGGCCATGGCGCCACCCGCATGAACCCGGTTTCGGCGGCCTATTGCAGCAAGGTCAAGGTCCAGTTGGCGGCTGTCGGCGCACCGGCTTGACAAGAACCGGGCACGACGGCTTTTTCGGTTGCGTTTTGCGGTGTGAACCCCTTTATACGCCCTGCCAGCTGGCCGGGCGGCCGCACCCGCAAACGCCGAAAGGCCGCGGGTGAGGAAAGTCCGGGCTCCATGGAAACACGGTGCCGGTTAATGGCCGGCGGGGGCGACCCCAGGGAAAGTGCCACAGAAAGCAAACCGCCACGACTTTGTCGGGGTAAGGGTGAAAGGGTGGGGTAAGAGCCCACCGCGCGACTGGCAACAGGAGCGGCACGGTAAACCCCACCGGGAGCAAGACCGAATAGGGGCGGTGCGAGGGGGAACCCTCGAGGGCTGTTTCCGGTCCACCGTCCGGGTAGGTTGCGTGAGGCGCATGGCAACATGCGCCCAAGATGAATGGCCGCCACGTTCTCGCCTCGCAAGGGGCGAGGGCCATACAAAACCCGGCTTACAGGCCAGCTGGCAGTTTCTCTCCACGACATCTGGGATAAAGCCTTTGATGCCAGAAGGTTACGCCCATGGGCGCAGCTTCTGATTCAACGCATGGCGCTGATTTGCCCCGCCGCAAGACAGAGATATCCGCCGACTTTTCTTGAAACTGGTGCGATTAAATCGTACCATCACGGCTCATCATCAGGAGCCTATCGTGGGTCAGGTCGACAAACGCAGCATCACGCTTTCGCCGGAGTTGGCTCAGGCCGTCGACGATGTGGTCGCGGCTGGAGAATACGCTTCGGCGAGCGAGGTGATCCGCGATGCGTTGAGGCAATGGAAGGACCGCCGCGACCTGATGGGCTACACGGTTGAGGAACTGCGCAAGCTGGTGCAGGAGGGGATCGACAGCGGGCCTGGTCGGTTTGCCTCGATGGACGAAATCAAGGCGGAGGCCCGCAGGCGTCTGCGATCTGACGACGCGGCATGAAGTTGCTGCCAATCGACCGCAGCGCTCGTGCGGAAGAGGATTTGGTTGCGATCCGGCTTCATATTGCGGGCAACAACGAGGCAGCAGCGGACCGGTTGCTTGATCGTTTAGCGGCAAGATGGCAGCAATTGTCGACTTAATCCCTTCTCAGGTGCGCCACGCAACGACATTGCGCCGGGTATCCGCCATCTGATTGTCGGCGAATATCTCACCTTGTACCGGGTCGGCGGTGATGCGATCGAAGTTCTTCGCGTGCTGCATGGTCGGCGCAACATCGAAGCCAATGACCTCGGCTCCTAAGCAATCCAGGAGAAGCGCTAGCGCTTTCCCTTGCGGAATCGCGTAATTGCGTAAAACAAGGAGTTAGGGCGGTTCGGCGATCCCATCAAACGCTGACCCGCTCGTGGTCGATTTGTCAGTCGCTGATCCTGTCCAGCGAGGCCTCGATCGCCTTCCAGAGTTCTTCCACCGGCTCACAACCGACCGACAGGCGAACGAAGCCGGCCGGAACCGCGTCGCCTCGCTTCAAGCGCCGCTCGGCCGAGGTGTGGACGCCGCCGAAGGAGGTCGCGGCCTGCATCAGGTCGCAATTGTTGATGAAATCCTCGGCTTTCTGCTCGGAAGCGAGTTCGAAGGAGATGAGGAAGCCG
Organism: Mesorhizobium sp. ESP6-5; assembly: GCF_020164695.1. Lineage (NCBI taxonomy): Bacteria > Pseudomonadati > Pseudomonadota > Alphaproteobacteria > Hyphomicrobiales > Phyllobacteriaceae > Mesorhizobium > Mesorhizobium sp. ESP6-5. The sequence goes on along the minus strand of NZ_JAIUGR010000001.1, from coordinate 376,649 downwards.
AAGCGCTCCATCTGGGCGCGGGCAAGATTGTGCGAGGGATCGCCTTCCAGGCCGGGATAGCGCAGGCCGTTGATCGCCCGATGGCCTTGCAGGCGCCGCGCGATCACTTCCGCCGACGAACACATGCGGTCGAAGCGCACATCCAATGTTTCCAGGCCGCGATGCACCAGCCAGGCTTCGAACGGCCCGGGGATGCTGCCCGAGACCTCGCGCCAGCCGGTCACGGCGGCGATGATATCCGCATTGCGGCTGGCAACATGTCCGAACAGCACGTCGGAATGGCCATTGGGTGCCTTGGTGTCGGCGGCGACAACGATATCGGCGCCGTGATCGAGAGGGCGCTGGCCGAAGGGCGTCATCGTCGTGTTGTCGACCACCAGCAGCGCGCCGGCCTTGTGGACGGCTTCGGCGACAGCGGCGATATCGCAGATGTCCAGCCCCGGATTGGCCGGCGTTTCGACGAAGGCCAGGCGATAGCCCGCAAAACCGCCGTCAAGGAAAGTCGATGTCGGCCGGACATCGTAGGAGACACCGAGCGGTTGCAGGAAGCGATCAGCCAGCGCCCTGGTGGTGTGATAACCGTCCGAAGGCAGCAGGACATGGTCGCCGGCCTTGAGCATGGCAAAGAATGCCGCCGAGATCGCTGCCATTCCCGAGGGAAAGCCGACGCAGGGCGCGTCTTCCAAATGGGACAACATGTGTTCGACGGCATCCCAGGTCGGGTTGCTGAAACGGCCGTACTGGTTGAAGCCGGTGGCATCGCCCGGTGCATGGAAGATGGCGGCCATGGTCAGTGGCAGGGGAATGGAATCGCCCATGGCAAACCCGCTGCGACGCAAATGGGGAAGGGCCGCGGCGCGCGATTTGGCAGTTTCAGACATCGAGTTTCAAATCCCTTGGCGATCGGTGATATGGGGAGACGCTATGCCCGGCCGCGGCTCGCGGCAAGGCGTCTCCAGTTAGACCAGCGAGGCTCTAAACGGTTCGTTAGGCTTAATAGACCATAAAGACGAGACGTGCCGTCAAAGCCTTCTCGTCGCCGTGATGCGCATGTTTGTGAAGCCTATTCCCGTTGACGCCCATAGTGCCCCATGGTATCCCATTTCGACATCAAAGCCTTCGTTCCGCGTCAGGGTAAAGCGTACGCCAATCGGGCAGCCGCGGCGGCTGCGCGTTTGCCGTTTTTTGCCCGTGTGGACGAGGTTGGTGCGGGGCAGACGCAGCGCTGCGGTGGCGCGTGCGACACGATGAAGAGGGGTGCGGCCGCGCAGGCGGCTGCAACGTGTGATGGACCGGTTTCTGTCGAACACGGTGAGCAGGATCGATGCGAAGGGACGGGTGTCCGTTCCGGCGCATTTCCGTGCCGTGGTGCAGAAGCGCGGCTATTCGGAACTCTATGCGCTGCGGTGCCTGGATCTGCCGGCGATGGATGTCGGCGGGCTCGATCTGCTCGATCGCTACGAACAACGCATCGCGCGGGAAGACCCGTTCCTGCAGGCTGCGGACGACATGTCGTTCTTCTGCCATGGCGACGGAGCGTTCCTGAAACTCGACCAGGACGGCCGCATCACCATGACCGATTTCATTCGCGAACATGCCGGCATTTCCGCGGAGGTGGCCTTTGTCGGGCGCGGCAATTTCTTTCAGATCTGGGAGCCGGGACGGCTTGCGACCTACGGCGCGCAGGCGCGTGCCAGGCTTTTGCAGCTTCGGCAGGGGACGAAGGCTCGCGAGGCCAAGGCTGGGGAGCGACCGGAATGACGGTGGGCCACGGCGATGATATCAACGCCGTTGGCGGATCGGTCCGCCACATTCCGGTCCTCCTTGGCGAAGTGCTGGAAGCGCTGGCGCCGGCGGAGGGCGACATCGTCATCGACGGCACGTTCGGCGCCGGCGGCTACACCAAGGCCATCCTGGCGGCAGGCGCGTCCGTGATTGCCATCGACCGCGATCCGGATGCCATCGCGGCCGGCCGCGACCTCGAGGCGCAATCCGGCGGCCGGCTGAAGCTGGTGCAGGCGCCGTTCTCGACGCTCGACGAGCACGTCGAAAGCGTCGATGGCGTCGTGCTCGACATCGGCGTTTCCTCCATGCAGCTCGACCAGGCCGAGCGCGGCTTTTCCTTCCGCAACGACGGACCGCTCGACATGCGCATGGCGCAGGCGGGCCTGAGTGCTGCCGATGTCGTCAACAGTTTCAAGCCGGGCGACCTTGCCCGCATCTTCGGCTTCCTCGGCGAAGAGCGTCACGCCGGCCGCATCGCCCGCATGATCGAGGCGCGCCGGGAAAAACGCCCATTTGAGCGCACGCTCGAACTCGCCGATGCGATCGAAACCCATATTGGACGCGCGCCGAAGGACAAGATCCATCCGGCGACCCGCGTCTTCCAGGCGCTGCGCATCTTCGTCAATGACGAGCTCGGCGAACTGGCCAGGGCGCTGTTCGCGGCCGAACGCGCGCTGAAGCCTGGTGGACGGCTCGCCGTGGTGACGTTCCATTCGCTGGAAGACCGCATCGTCAAGCGCTTCATCGCCGACCGCGCCGACACCATGACCGGCTCGCGCCACATGCCGGAGGCGCAGGCGCGCACCGCGACATTCCGCAAGGCTGGTGGCGGGGTGACCGCAGGCGATGCCGAGGTTGCGGCCAACCCACGCGCCCGCTCGGCCAGGTTGCGTGCCGCGATCCGCACCGAGGCTCCGGCGCGCGGCGACGATTTTTCGATTTTCGGCCTTCCAAAACTTCCCGGCATCGACCGGCCGGGGGAGAGGTAAGCACGTGTTTCGTACCAGCGACATTGTCCTGATCGCCGTCATGGTTTCGGCGGCCGCCCTGACCTACAAGGCCAAGCGCGAGGCCGAGGACCAGTTGGCGGCCGTGCAGAAGATCCATGCCGAGATCCGTTACGAGGAGGACACGATCGACCTGCTCAAGGCCGACTGGAGCCTGCTCACCCAGCCGTCGCGCCTGCAGAAGCTGGCCGAACTCTATAAGTCGCAGCTCGCGCTGGAGCCGGTCAGCGCCCGCCAGATCGTGGGCCTGGGCGACCTGCCGGCCAAGGCCCTCGATATCCAGGACATCCTGAACGGGCGCCAGGGCGCGATGGCCGACAATTCCGATAAGGCGCCTTCAGGCGACAAGGATCCCGTCGTGACCGGAGACATCGCCCAATGATCGGCAAACTGCTGAAGCGCTTCGCGTCGGTAAGGCGCGCCAGGACGGGCGAGGACAGATCGATCGTGGTCGAAGGCGCCCGCAAGGCGACAGGCGGCAAGGGCAAGGCGCGCATCGTGATGACGATGGCCGTGTTCTTCGGCATCTTCTCGACCATATCCGGGCGGCTGGTCTATCTCGGTTTCCAGACACCCGACCTGTCGGGCGGCCCGCAGAGCCGGGTGACCGCCTCGCGGCCCGACATTGTCGACCGCAACGGCGAAGTGCTGGCCACCGACATCAAGACGGCGTCGCTGTTCGCCGAACCGCGCCGCATCGTCGATGCCGACGAGGCGATCGAGAAGCTGTCGACGGTGCTGCCCGAAATCGACTACGAGCAGACCTATCACAAGCTGAAGAGCGGCGCCGGCTTCGTCTGGCTGCAGCGGCAGCTGACGCCCAAGCAGCAGGCCGACATCATGCAGCTCGGCATTCCCGGTTTTGGCTTCCGCACCGAAAAGCGCCGTTTCTATCCAAGCGGCGAAACCTCGTCCTACGTTGTCGGTCTGACCAACATCGACAACCAGGGCATTTCCGGCATGGAGAAATATATCGATGAGCAGGGCCTGAGCGACCTGCAGGCGTCGGGCCTGGCGGTGGCGAAGGATCTCAGGCCGGTGAAGCTTTCGATCGACCTGCGCGTCCAGCATGTGGTGCGCGACGAGATTGCCGCCGGCCTGGAACGCTATCGCGCCATGGGCGCAGGCGCGGTCGTGCTCAACGTCAAGACCGGCGAAGTGGTGGCCATGGCCTCGGTGCCGGATTTCGATCCGAACAATCCCTACAATGCGCAGGACAAGGACCGGCTCAACCGGATGTCGGCGGGGCTCTATGAAATGGGCTCGACGTTCAAAAGCTTCACCTCTGCCATGGCGCTCGATTCCGGCAAGGCGACGATGTCGAGCCGCTTCGACGCTTCGCATCCAATCCGCGTCGGCCACCAGGCCATTCACGATTTCCACGGCAAGAACCGTGTGCTGTCGTTGCCGGAGGTGTTCCTCTATTCGTCCAACATCGGATCGGCCAGGGAGGCAGAGCTGGTCGGCATCGAGGCGCACCGCGAATTCCTGCACCGCCTCGGCATTCTGGAGAAGATGCAGACCGAACTGCCCGAAGTCGCCCGCCCGACCGAGCCGAAAGTCTGGAAGCAGGTCAACTCGTTCACCATCGCCTTCGGCCATGGCGTGTCGACGACGCCGCTGCAGGCGGCTGTCGGCTGCGCAGCGCTGGTCAATGGCGGATATCTGATGGAGCCGACATTCCTGGTCCGCAGCCAAGAGGACGCGATGGCGGCAGCCAAGAAAGTGGTCGCCGACAAAACCGTCGAGGGCATGCGCTACCTCTACACGCTCAACGCCGAAAAGGGCTCGGCCAGAAACGCCCGCGTTCCCGGCTACCGCGTCGGCGGCAAGACCGGAACGGCCGAGAAGGTCATCAACGGCCGTTACTCGAAGGAGTTGAATTTCAACACCTTCGTCGCCGCCTTCCCGATGGACGATCCGCAATATCTGGTGTTCACCATCGCCGACGCCCCGCATCCGGAAAAGCCTGGGATGACCGACGTCGCCGCCAACAATGCTGGGGTTATGGCCGGCAATATCATCAGGCGTTCAGCGGCCATGCTTGGCGTGAAGCCAGATTTCAGCCATGAAAATGGTGCAACGCTGGTTTCCTATCAGTGATTCTTAGGGCGCGCCGGCAACTGCGCGCTATTTTGTTGCGGTGAACGGGACTCGATGAAGCTCAAAGATCTAGCCGGTATCCTGCCAGTCGAAGGAACAGCTTCCGCCGATCTGGAGGTCACCGGCATCTCGTCCGATTCCCGCCAGGTAAAACCGGGCGTCGTCTTTTTCGCGCTTGCCGGAACCAAGGCCGATGGCGCGAGCTACGCCGCTGATGCGGCCCGGCGTGGCGCCGCCATGATCGTCCTGGGCAAAGGCAGCGCCCTTGCCGATTTGCCGGTTCCGGTGCTGGCGGTCGATGATCCGCGCCTGGCACTGGCGTTGAGTGCCGCCCGCTACTTCGGCAGACAGCCGCAAACCATGGTCGCGGTTACCGGCACCAGCGGCAAGACATCGGTTGCCGCCTTCACCAGGCAGATTTGGGAGCAGGCGGGATACGCCGCCGCCTCGATCGGCACCACTGGCGTGGTCGCGCCCGGCCGCAACGAATATGGTTCGCTGACGACACCCGATCCGGTCGCCCTGCACCGGTTGCTCAGGGAATTGGCCGATGCCGGCGTTACCCACGCCTCGATGGAGGCCTCCAGCCACGGGCTCGACCAGCGCCGCCTCGATGGGGTGAAGCTCTCGGCCGGGGGCTTCACCAATCTCGGCCGCGACCACATGGATTACCATCCGACGATCGAGGATTATCATCGCGCCAAATTGCGCCTGTTCGACACGTTGCTGCCGAAGGGCGCCCCCGCCGTCGTCTTCGCCGACGATCCGTGGTCCGAGCCGACGATAAAGGCGGCGCGGGCCGCCGGGCTTGATGTGCTGACGGTCGGCCGCCATGGCGATTTCCTCAGGCTGAAGCGGGTCGAGCATGAGCGTCATCGCCAGCGTGCCGAGGTCGAGGCCGACGGTGTGATCCACGAGATCGACCTGCCGCTCGCCGGCGATTTCCAGATCGCGAATGCGCTGGTTTCGGCGGGGCTGGCCATTTCCACTGGAACGCCTGTCGCCAAAGCCTTGGCGGCATTGGAGAAATTGAAAGGCGCGCCGGGCCGGCTCGACCTCGTCGGCACCACGGCGAGCGGCGCGCCGGTCTATGTCGATTACGCGCACAAGCCCGATGCGCTGGAGAACGTGCTGGCCTCGGTGCGTCCGTTCACCACCGGCCGTGTCATGGTCGTCTTCGGCTGTGGTGGCGACCGCGACCGTGGCAAACGACCGATCATGGGCGAGATCGCGACACGGCTTGCAGATGTCGTCATCGTCACCGACGACAATCCGCGCTCGGAAGTGCCCGAAACCATCCGCGCCGCCATTCTTGGGGCCGCGCCCGGCGCCATGGAGATCGGCGACCGGCGCAAGGCTATCCACGAGGCTGTCGGCATGCTGCATGCCGGCGATACGCTGATCGTGGCCGGCAAGGGTCATGAGGAAGGCCAGACGATCGGCTCGGAAACGCTGCATTTCTCCGACCACGAGGAAGTGCGCGCCGCGCTCCGGGAGCATGCCGCATGAGCTTGCTGTGGACGTCGGAAGCGCTGGTTGCCGCCACGGACGGGCGGCCGCTCGGCCCCATGCCCGAAGGCATATCGGGCATTTCGATCGACAGCCGCAGCCTGCAGCCGGGCGATGCTTTCTTTGCCATCAAGGGCGAGGCGATGGACGGCCATGACTTCGTCACCGCGGCCATCAAGGCCGGCGCCGGCGTGCTGGTGGTGGCCGAAGGCAAGCTGCCCTCACTTGGCCGGTTGACCGCGCCGATAATCGTCGTCGACGACGTCCTGGTTGCGCTGGAAAAGCTCGGTGTCGCGGCGCGCGCCCGCTCGCAAGCCAAGATCATCGCGGTGACCGGCTCAGCGGGCAAGACCACGACCAAGGAGGCGCTGCGCCACGTGCTTTCGGCTGTCGGCAAGGTGCATGCCTCGGCGCAGTCCTTCAACAACCATTGGGGCGTGCCGCTGACCTTGGCGCGCATGCCCGCCGATTGCGACTATGCCGTGTTCGAGATCGGCATGAACCATCCCGACGAGATCCGGCCGCTGGTGAAGATGGTGCGGCCGCATGTCGCCATCGTCACCATGATCGCGGCCGCGCATCTTGGCTTCTTCCGCAACCTGGACGAGATCGCCAAGGCCAAGGCCGAGATTTTCGAGGGCCTGGAGCCCGATGGTGCTGCCGTCCTCAACCGCGACGATGCGCGTTTCAAGCTGCTGTACAAGATGGCACAGGCTGCCAGCGTCGAGCATATCCATGGCTTCGGCGAGAATGCGCGCTCGACCTTCAAGCTGGTCAAGTGCGAGTTGCATGCCGACCATTCCGACATCGTCGCCAGGATCAGCGGCCACGATATCATCGCCCGTATCGGCGCGCCCGGCCGGCACATGGTGCAGAACGTGCTGGCGGTGCTTGGCGCCGCCCATCTGGTTGGCGCCGATCTCGACAAGGTTGCATTGGCGCTGGCCGATCTCTCGGCCGAGCGCGGGCGCGGCAAGCGCCACGTGCTGCGGCATCCCGGTGGCCCGATTTCGGGCCGGGCCGGGGGCCCGATTTCGAGCCAGGCCGGTGGCTCGATCACGCTGATCGACGAGAGCTACAACGCCAATCCTGCCTCGATGGCGGCCGCGATGGCGCTGCTCAACGCGACGCCGGTAACGAGCGAGGGCAGGCGCATCGCCGTGCTTGGCGACATGCTCGAGCTCGGCGATCACTCGGCCAAGCTGCACGCCGCTCTTGCCGATCTCATCGTCGGCACCGGCACGCGGACGGTCTTTCTCGGCGGCCCGGAAATGCGGTCGCTGGCGGAAGCGCTGCCGGACGATATCAGGACGGAATACCGCGCCGGCGTCGAGGAGTTGAAGCCGGTGCTGCTCGCCGCGCTGAAGCCGGGCGACGTGGTGATGATCAAATCGTCGAAGGGCATCGGTTTTGCAAAACTGGTCGATGCGCTGCTGGGCAAATTCCCGGCTGAAACGACAACAAGCAACCAGACCTAGTCGGGGGACGAAAGCGCATGTTCACACTGCTGGTCGATTTCGCGGACAAGGTCTCTGTCTTCAATGTCTTCCGCTACATCACGTTCCGCACCGGCGGGGCGCTGATCACCTCCGCCCTGATCGTCTTCATCTTCGGGCCGACCATCATCAATTCGCTGCGGCTCAGGCAAGGCAAGGGCCAACCGATCCGCGCCGACGGGCCGCAGACCCATTTCAAAAAGGCAGGTACGCCGACCATGGGCGGACTGATGATCCTGTCCGGCATCATCGGCTCGTCGCTTTTATGGGCGAACCTGTCCAGCATCTATGTCTGGGTGGTGCTTTTGGTGACACTCGGCTTCGGCTCGATCGGCTTTTACGACGACTATCTGAAGGTGACGAAGCAGTCGCATCTCGGCTTCTCCGGCAAGGCGCGGCTTGCGCTGGAATTCGTTATCGCCGGCATCGCCGCCTGGGCGATCATGCACAATGGCCAGGCGCCGTTCTCGTCGTCGCTGACATTCCCCTTCGCCAAGGAATTCATCATCAACCTCGGCTGGTTCTTCATTCCATTCTCCTGCTTCGTCATCGTCGGCGCCGGCAATGCGGTGAACCTGACCGATGGCCTCGACGGCCTGGCGATCGTGCCGATCATGATCGCGGCGGCGTCCTTCGGCGTCATCGCCTATCTCTCGGGCAACGCGGTTTTCGCCGAATATCTGCAGATCCATTTCGTGCCCGGCACTGGTGAACTGGCGGTCGTGCTTGGCGCGGTCATCGGCGCTGGCCTCGGCTTCCTGTGGTTCAACGCGCCGCCCGCGGCGATATTCATGGGCGACACCGGATCGCTGGCCATGGGCGGCCTGATCGGCACGGTCGCGGTCGCCACCAAGCACGAGATCGTGCTCGTCATCGTCGGCGGCCTGTTCGTGGTCGAGATTCTCTCGGTCATCATCCAAGTCGGCTACTTCAAGATGACCGGCAAGCGCGTGTTCCTGATGGCGCCGATCCACCATCATTTCGAAAAGCTCGGCTGGACCGAAAGCCAGGTGGTGATCCGCTTCTGGATCATCGCCGTCATCCTGGCGCTGGTCGGTCTTTCCACCCTCAAGCTCAGGTAGGCCGCCACTTGATCCCCGCCGCATCCTTCGCAGGCAAGCGTGTATCGCTCTTCGGGCTCGGCGGCTCGGGGATCGCCACGGCGCGCGCGCTGATCGAGGGCGGCGCCGAGGTGCTGGCCTGGGACGACAATCCCGGCAGCGTCGCCAAGGCGGCCGCCACCGGCATCGCCACCGGCGATCTGCGTGGCGCCGACTGGGCCGGTTTTTCCGCCTTCGTGCTGTCACCCGGCGTGCCGCTGACCCATCCCAAGCCGCACTGGACCGTGGAGTTGGCGCGCGGGGCCGGCGTCGAGGTCATCGGCGATATCGAGCTGTTCTGCAGGGAACGGACGCAGCGTGCGCCGGATGCTCCCTTCATCGCCATCACCGGCACCAACGGCAAGTCGACGACGACGGCGCTGACAGCGCATATCCTTCAAGCCTCCGGGCGCGACACGCAGATGGGCGGCAATATCGGCCGTGCGGTGATGACGCTCGATCCGCCGAAGCCCGGCCGGCATTATGTAGTCGAATGCTCGTCCTACCAGATCGACCTTGCGCCCTCGATCAATCCGACGGCCGGCATCCTGCTCAATCTGACGCCCGACCATCTCGACCGCCACGGCACCATGCAGCACTACGCTTCGATCAAGGAGCGGCTGGTGGCGGGCAGCGAGACGGCGATCATCGGCATCGACGATTCCTGGTGCTCGCAGATCGCCGATCGGCTGGAGCGGGCAGGGCGGCAGGTCGTCCGCATTTCCAAGCGCCTGCCGCTGACCGACGGCTATTTCGCCGACGGCACCAATCTGATGGAAGCCGTGCACGGCCGCTACAGCCGGGTAGCCTTCCTCGAAGGCATTGGCTCGCTGCGTGGTCAGCACAATGCGCAAAACGCGTTGGCCGCCGTCGCCGCTTGCCTCAAGGTCGGGCTCAACCTTGGCGAGATCCAGTCTGGGCTGGAAAGCTTCCCGGGTCTGGCGCACCGCATGGAGCAGGTTGGCCGCAAGGACCATGTGCTGTTCGTCAACGATTCCAAGGCGACCAATGCCGATGCCGCCGCACCCGCGCTGTCCAGCTTCAATCGCATCTACTGGATCGCCGGCGGCCTGCCCAAGGAAGGCGGCATCGAGCCGCTACGCGGTTTTTTCCCGCGCATCGCCAAGGCTTATCTGATCGGCGAGGCGGCGCCCGCCTTTTCGGCGACGCTCGGCGAGGCCGTGCCCTACGAGATCTCGGGCACGCTGGCGGCAGCGGTGGAGCATGCCGCGCATGACGCGGCCAAGGACGACAGTGGCGAGGCGGTGGTGCTGTTGTCGCCGGCCTGCGCCAGTTTCGACCAGTTCAAGAATTTCGAGGTCCGCGGCGAAGCCTTCAGGCAAGCTGCGAGCGCTATGGATGGCGTCAAACCCATCGGAGGGGCACGATAATGCAGAGCCGTCTCGACAAAAGTCCGGTCGCAACCTGGTGGTGGACCATCGATCGCTGGTTCCTGGCGGCGTTTCTGTCGCTGATGGGGCTCGGCATCGTGTTGTCCTTCGCGGCAAGTCCTGCGGTGGCCGAACGCATCGGCCTCGACAGTTTCCATTTCGCCACCCGGCAGATCATCTTCACCGTGCCTGCGCTCGGCGTGATGCTGGCGGTCTCGTTCCTGGATTCCAGGCAGATCCGGCGCATGTCGCTGATCATGCTGTGCCTGATGCTGGTGCTGATGGTGGCGGTGCTCTATGTCGGCGTCGAGGTGAAGGGCGCGCGCCGCTGGGTGTCGCTTGCCGGCCTGTCCATCCAGCCGTCCGAGTTCCTCAAGCCGGCCTTCGTCATCATGTGCGCGTGGCTGTTCGCCGAGCACAAGCGCCAGCCCGACATTCCGGGCAATCTGTTCGCCATGCTGCTCCTGGTGCTGGTCGTGTCGCTGCTGGTGGCGCAGCCGGACCTCGGCCAAACCATGCTGACCACCGGCACCTGGGGCATCATGTTCTTCATGGCGGGGCTGCCATGGCTTTGGATCATCGTGCTGGGCGCTGCCGGCGTCGGCGGCGTCTTCGCCGCCTATACGGTGTTTCCGCACGTCGCGCTGCGCATCGACAAATTCCTCACCGGCGAAGGCGACACGTTCCAGGTCGACATGGGCCGCGATGCGCTGATCAATGGCGGCTGGTTCGGCGTCGGGCCGGGCGAGGGCACCGTCAAGCGGGTCATCCCCGACAGCCATGCCGACTTCGTCTTCTCGGTCGCGGGCGAAGAATTTGGGCTGATCATGTGTTTCTTCATCATGTCGATCTTCGCCTTCATCGTGCTGCGCGGTCTCAACACGGCGCTCAAGGAGCATGACGACTTCACCCGTTATGCGGTCGGCGGTCTGGTCACCGTGTTCGGCCTGCAGGCCGTCATCAACATGTGCGTCAACCTGCAGCTGGTGCCGGCAAAGGGCATGACGCTGCCCTTCATCTCCTATGGCGGCTCCTCGCAGATCGCCATCGCCATCTCGATGGGGATGGTGCTGGCGCTGACGCGCAAGCGGCCGGAAAAGCGCAAGCAGATGGGCTTTACCCTGCCGCAGCGCGCCATGCCGGCGGAGTGACATGGCCAGAGGCGTTATCCTTCTCGCGGCGGGCGGAACCGGCGGACATCTGTTTCCAGCCGAAGCGCTGGCGCATGAACTTTTCGATCGCGGCTGGGCGGTGCATCTGGCGACCGACACCCGGGCCGAACGGTTTGCCGCCCATTTTCCTGCGGCGGCCGTCCATCCGATCCAGTCGGCGACGTTAGGCTCGAAAAATCCCTTCGCCCTGCTCGGCGCCTTCTGGAAAATCTGGAGCGGCGTGCGTCAGGCCTCCGCCATCATCGGCAGGGTCAAGCCGGAGGCCGTGGTCGGCTTTGGCGGCTATCCGACCTTGCCGCCGCTCTACGCGGCGACGCGGCGCAAGGTGCCGACGCTGATCCACGAGCAGAACGCGGTGATGGGGCGCGCCAACCGGGCGCTGGCCGGCCGTGTCGACGCGATAGCCGGCGGCTTCCTGCCGCAGGATGAAAGCGCGGCCGGCGCCAAGACTGTGACGACCGGCAATCCGGTCCGGCCGGCTGTGCTCGAAGCGGCCAGGACGCCTTACGCGGCTTCGACCGGGGATGAGCCCTTCCGCCTGCTGGTGTTCGGCGGCAGCCAGGGCGCACAATTCTTTTCCGATGCCATGCCAGGGGCCATCGCGCTGCTTTCCGACGCACAGCGCAAGCGCCTTGTCGTGACCCAACAAGCTCGCGCGGACGACGTGGCGCGGGTGAAGGCGGCCTATGCCGCGCTCGGCGTCGCCGTCGAGGTCTCGCCGTTCTTCACCGACATGGCGGCGCGCATAGCGGCGGCGCATCTTGTAATCTCTCGTTCCGGCGCCTCGACCGTGTCGGAAATCGCCGTCATCGGCCGGCCGGCGCTGCTGGTGCCCTATCCCTTCGCGCTCGACCACGACCAGGCGGCCAATGCAGCCGCCCTTGCGGCCGCCGGCGGTGGCGAGGTGCATGTGCAATCCTCGCTTTCGCCCGAGCGCATCGCGGCACTGCTCGGCGCCCTGATAGACCAACCGGAGCGGCTGGCGACGATGGCTGCCGCGGCCAAGTCGGTCGGCAGGCCCGACGCGGCGCGGTTGCTCGCCGACCTCACAGAGGCTATTGCGTCCCGCAAAACAGTATCGGATTTCAGGAAGGGGACGCACCCATGAAGATGCCGCAGACCATCGGCCTCGTGCATTTCATCGGCATTGGCGGCATCGGCATGAGCGGCATCGCGGAGGTGCTGCACAATCTCGGCTACAAGGTGCAGGGCTCCGATCAGGCCGACAGCGCCAATGTGCAGCGGCTGCGCGACAAGGGTATCGAATGCTTCGTCGGCCACAAGCCGGAGAATCTCGGTGACGCCGAGGTCATCGTCGTCTCGACGGCGATCAAGAAGTCGAATCCGGAGCTGAAGGCGGCGCGTGAAAAGCTGTTGCCGATCGTGCGCCGCGCGGAGATGCTGGCCGAACTGATGCGTTTTCGCCAGGCGGTGGCGATCGGCGGCACGCATGGCAAGACGACGACGACCTCGATGGTGGCGACGCTGCTCGAGGCCGGCGGGCTCGACCCGACCGTCATCAATGGCGGCATCATCAATGCGTACGGCACCAATGCCCGCATGGGCGATGGCGAGTGGATGGTGGTCGAAGCCGACGAAAGCGACGGCACCTTCCTCAAGCTGCCGGCCGACATCGCCGTCATCACCAACATCGACCCCGAGCATCTCGATCATTACGGCAATTTCGACAATGTGCGCGAAGCGTTCCGCCAGTTCGTCGAGAACGTGCCTTTCTATGGCTTTGGGGTGATGTGCACCGATCACCCGGAAGTGCAGGCGCTGGTCGGGCGCATCGAGGATCGGCGCGTCATCACCTATGGCGAGAACGCACAGGCCGATGTGCGCTTCACCAACCATCGCATGGCGGGGGCGACCTCGGAGTTCGACGTGATCATCCGCGACCGCAAGGGGCGCGGCCAGACGGCGATATCGGGCCTGCGCCTGCCGATGCCCGGCCGCCACAATGTCTCCAACGCGACCGCCGCGATCGCGGTCGCGCACGAACTCGGCCTGTCGGCCGAGGCGATCAAGAAAGGCCTGTCGTCTTTCGCCGGCGTCAAGCGCCGCTTTACCCACACCGGTTCCTGGAACGGTGTCGACGTGTTCGACGATTACGGCCACCACCCGGTCGAAATCTCGGCGGTGCTGAAGGCGGCGCGCAGCGCCACCAACGGGCGTGTCATCGCCATTGCCCAGCCGCACCGCTTCACCCGGTTGCATGATCTGTTCAACGAGTTCTCCGCCTGCTTCAACGATGCCGACACGGTGATGGTCACCCCGGTCTACGCCGCCGGCGAAGAGCCGATGGACGGCGTGACATCGGACGCGCTGGTGTCGCGTATCCGCGCCGGCGGCCATCGCGACGCCCGCTACATCGAGGGACCGGCCGACATCGCGCCCGTCATCCGCGACATCGCCAAGCCCGGCGACTTTGTCGTCTTTCTCGGCGCCGGCAATATCACTCAGTGGGCCTATGCGCTGCCGAAGGAGCTTGCCGCCCCATGATGAACGGCCAGGCCCTGATCGACAGACTTGGCGACCGGCTGGCCGGTCTGCGCGGCCGCGTCACGCCGAATGCCGAGATGGACAAGATCACCTGGTTCCGGGCTGGCGGCCTTGCCGAGGCGCTGTTCCAGCCTGCGGACGAGGAGGATCTGTCGGCCTTCCTCAGAGCGGTTCCCAAAGAGATACCCTTGACCATCGTCGGCGTCGGCTCGAACCTTCTGGTCCGCGACGGCGGCATTCCCGGTTTCGTCATCAGGCTTTCGGCCAAGGGCTTCGGCGAGGCCGAAGTCGTTTCCCCGATCAGGATCAAGGCAGGTGCCGCCACGCCAGACAAGCGCATGGCGGCGGTGGCGCTTGAGGCCGGCATTGGCGGCTTCCATTTCTATCACGGCATTCCAGGCGCTATCGGCGGCGCGCTCAGGATGAATGCCGGCGCCAACGGGGTCGAGACGCGCGAGCGTGTCGTCGAGGTGCGGGCGCTCGACCGCGCGGGCAACGCCCAAACGCTGAGCAATGCCGAGATGGGCTATGCCTACCGCCATTCGGCGGCGCCCGCCGGGCTGATCTTCACTTCGGCCGTTTTCGAAGGCTTTGTCGAGGACAGGGCGGTGATCAAGGCGGCGATGGATGCGGTGCAGAACCATCGCGAGACCGTACAGCCGATCCGCGAGAAGACGGGCGGCTCGACCTTCAAGAATCCGGAAGGCACGTCGGCCTGGAAGGAGATCGACAAGGCGGGTTGCCGCGGGCTGATGATCGGCGGTGCGCAGATGTCGCCGATGCACTGCAACTTTATGATCAACACCGGAACGGCGACCGGCTACGACCTCGAATATCTCGGCGAGACGGTGCGCGCGCGGGTGCTCGAGCATTCCGGCATCCGGTTGCAGTGGGAGATCAAGCGCATCGGCAATTTCCGTTCCGGATATGCCGTCCAGGAGTTCCTCGGCCAGCTTCTCTAGCGCCTCTTGAAGTTCACGTGATGCGTGAACTTCAACCGGATCGAAATACCGTGAAATCGTTGCCGCAAAGACTCAGCGACACGGTTTTCGCATCCATTTTCTCAGAAAGTGAATCTCTCGGAATCATAAGTGCTTGCCAGTGAATCAACTCTCTGATTCTCTGCCCTGAAGCGTTTCCTGATTTGAGTCGTTCGACGCGTTTTCAGCGTTTTCCGTCTGGGGGGCAACCTGCCGGGAGACTCAGACTCAATGTTGCGGAAATCTTATGTTTTTGGTCCGCGGTGAGAGGGGATGACGGGGAATGAAAAGCAAGCATGTGGCCGTATTGCTGGGAGGTTTCTCGTCCGAGCGGCCCGTGTCTCTGTCTTCCGGAAAGGCCTGTGCCGATGCGCTGGAGCAGGAGGGTTACCAGGTCACCCGCGTCGATGTCGGGCGCGATGTCGGCTCGGTGCTTGCCGAGCTCAAGCCTGACGTCGCCTTCAATGCGCTGCACGGGCCTTTTGGTGAGGACGGTACCATCCAGGGCATCCTCGAATATCTCGGCATTCCCTACAGCCATTCCGGCGTGCTCGCCTCGGCGCTTGCCATGAACAAGGAGCAGGCGAAGAAGGTCGTCAAATCGGTCGGCGTCCCCGTTGCCGAATCGAAGGTCTCCAATCGGTTCTCCATCCAGAACAAGCATCCGATGAAGCCGCCCTATGTGGTCAAGCCGGTCAGCGAGGGGTCGAGCTTTGGCGTCGTCATCGTGTCGGAGGGGCAATCGCACCCGCCGCAGGTAATCGGGTCGTCCGAATGGAAATATGGCGATACCGTCATGGTCGAGCGCTACATCCATGGGCGCGAGCTGACCTGTGCTGTCATGGGCGATGTGGCGCTTGGCGTCTGCGAGATCATCCCGACGGGCCATTCCTTCTACGACTATGATTCAAAATATGTCGCGGGGGGATCAAAACACGAATGCCCCGCAAAAGTTTCACCGAATATTTACCAAAAAATACAGACACTGGCGCTCAAGGCTCACCAAGCTGTCGGCTGTCGGGGCGTTTCCCGGTCGGACTTCCGTTATGACGATCGTCACTCCGAAAATGGCGAGGTTGTATGGCTCGAGGTCAACACTCAGCCGGGCATGACGCCGACGTCTCTGGTGCCTGAAATTGCCGCCCATGCCGGGCATTCGTTTGGTGAATTGTTGAGTTGGATGGTGGAGGACGCTTCGTGTCTGCGTTGAAATGGGGACAGGGTAAGGTGAGGGGCGCGGCCGGGCCGTCGCTGTTCGGCCTGCCATTGTCGTTGGACCATTTCGTTCTGCCGCGCGTGCTTCGCCGCCCGGTACGCATCCTGACGCGCCTGGGCGATGGTGAATTCCAGGCGCCGCGCTTCTCCGCCGCGATCATGTCGTCGGTACTGCTGGTGTCGAGTGGCGCCTATGGCGCCTACCTCGGCGGTCACGCCGACGGGATCATTCAAAGCATCACCGCCCGCACCGGCTTCGCGGTCGACCAGGTCAAGGTGGTCGGCAACCGTCAGACTTCGGAGATCGACATTCTCGACAGGCTGGAACTCGATGGCTGGACGTCGCTGATCGGCTTCGACGCCGAGGCCGCGCGGGAGCGTATCGCCACCTTGCCCTGGATCCAGGTTGCCGCGGTGCGCAAGGTCTATCCGCACACGCTGGAAGTGCGCGTCGAGGAGCGTGCGGCTTTCGCGCTCTGGCAGCAGGGCAACGACCTCTCCGTCATCGAGAAGGATGGCGCCGTCATCGCGCCGTTCTCGGGCGGCAAGCAGGTGCTCCTGCCGCTGCTGATCGGCACCGGCGCGCCCGCCAAGGCGCCCGATTTCCTGGCCAGGGTCGAACACTATCCCGACCTCGCCGGCCGCATCAAAGGCTATGTCCGTGTTGGCGAGCGGCGCTGGGACCTGAAGCTGGACAACGGCATCACCATCAAGTTGCCCGAGGATGACGAGGACCAGGCGCTCGCCGAACTCGTCAAGATGGACCATGACAAGGGGCTGTTGTCGCGCGACATCGCCGCCGTCGACATGCGCCTGACAGACCGGCTGGTCGTGGAGCTGACGCCGCAGGCGGCGACGCAGCGCGAAGCCGCGCTCAACGAGAAGCCGAAAACCCTCAAGCGCAAGCCGGAGACGAAGATATGAGCTGGCTTGGCGGTTCTGGCGATGCCTCGTCGCGCCGGTCGGGCACCCTGACGGTGCTGGATGTCGGCTCGAACAAGGTCTGCTGCATGGTGGCCAAGCTGAAGCCGAACGATGACGGCAAGCTCCTGCGCGGCCGCTCGCATCGCATCCAGGTCATCGGCATCGGCCACCAGAAATCGCAAGGCGTGAAGTCCGGCGTCATCGTCGATCTCGACCGGGCCGAGCATGCCATTCGCCTCTCCGTCGACGCCGCCGAACGCATGGCCGGGCTGACGGTCGATTCGCTGATCGTCAACATGACCGCCGGCCGGCTGAAGAGCGAAAGCTTCTCGGCGACCATCAATCTTGGCGGCCACGAGGCCGACGAAGCCGACATCAAGCGCGTGCTCGGCGCCGGTGCCAAGCAGGCGCTGAAGGCCGAGCGCGAGGTGGTCCATTCGCTGCCCGTCGGCTTCTCGCTCGATGCCGAGCGTGGCGTGCGCGATCCGCGTGGCATGGTGGGCGACACGCTTGGCGTCGACATGCATGTGCTGACGGGCGATGCGGCGCCGATGCGCAATCTGGAGCTCTCCATCAACCGCTCGCATTTGTCGGTCGAGCGCATGGTGGCGACGCCCTATGCCAGCGGGCTGGCGGCACTGGTCGACGACGAGCTGGAACTCGGAGCCGCCTGCATCGACATGGGCGGCGGCACGACGACGATCTCGGTGTTTTCGGAAGGCAAGTTCGTCCATGGCGACGCCATCGCCATCGGCGGTAACCATGTGACGCTCGACATGGCCAAGGGACTTTCGACCTCGCTCGACGCCGCCGAACGGCTGAAGGTGATGCACGGCTCGGCGCTGCCGGGCAGCGCCGACGACCGCGACCTGGTCTCGATCCAGCCGATCGGCGACGATGGCGACGTGCCGCTGCAGATCCCGCGTTCGGTGATGACGCGCATCGTGCGCGCCCGCATCGACGAGACGCTCGAACTCCTGCGTGACCGGTTGAACAAGTCCGGTTACGGCAATGCGGTCGGCAAGCGCGTCGTGCTCACCGGCGGCGCCAGCCAGCTGGCCGGCCTGCCGGAAGCGGCGCGCCGCATCCTGGGGCGCAATGTACGCATCGGTCGCCCGCTCGGCGTGGCGGGCCTGCCCGAAGCGGCGAAAGGCCCGGCTTTCTCGGCCGCGGTCGGGCTTCTGATCTATCCGCAGATGGCGAGCTTCGAGAGCCATCCGGCGAAAGGCATTTCCGGTCTCAGAATGACCGGAACGGGTGGAAAACTGCATCGCATGAGTCAGTGGTTGAGAGACAGTTTCTAATTGACGGGGACAGCCCCATAGGCGGCCGCGGCGGCGAAGCGGCGTGAAAGGCAAAGGACGGAGACAATGACTATCAATCTGCAGAAGCCGGACATCACCGAGCTTAAGCCGCGCATCACCGTGTTCGGTGTGGGCGGCGGCGGCGGCAATGCCGTGAACAACATGATCACCGCCGGACTGCGCGGTGTCGAGTTCGTCGTGGCCAACACCGACGCGCAGGCGCTGACCATGTCGAAGGCCTCTCGGCTGATCCAGCTTGGCGCGCATGTCACCGAGGGGCTCGGTGCCGGATCGCAGCCGGAAGTCGGCCGCGCGGCGGCGGAAGAGTGCATCGACGAGATTCTCGACCATCTCACCAACACCCATATGTGCTTCGTCACCGCCGGCATGGGCGGCGGCACCGGTACGGGTGCTGCTCCGGTTGTTGCCCGCGCAGCGCGCGAGAAGGGCATTCTCACCGTCGGCGTCGTCACCAAGCCGTTCCACTTCGAAGGCCAGCGCCGCATGAAGACGGCCGACTTCGGCATCGAGGAGCTGCAGAAATGCGTCGACACCTTGATCGTCATCCCCAACCAGAACCTGTTCCGGCTGGCCAATGACAAGACCACCTTCGCCGACGCCTTCGCGATGGCGGACCAGGTGCTCTACTCCGGTGTGGCCTGCATCACCGACCTGATGGTCAAGGAAGGCCTGATCAACCTCGACTTCGCCGACGTGCGTTCGGTGATGCGCGAGATGGGCAAGGCGATGATGGGCACCGGCGAGGCTTCGGGCGAGGGCCGCGCGATGGCGGCGGCGGAAGCCGCGATCGCCAACCCGCTGCTCGACGAGACCTCGATGAAGGGCGCCAAGGGCTTGCTGATCTCGATCACCGGCGGCCGCGACCTGACCCTGTTCGAAGTCGACGAAGCGGCGACCCGCATCCGCGAGGAAGTCGACCAGGACGCCAACATCATCCTGGGCGCCACGTTCGACGAGGAACTCGAAGGCGTCATCCGCGTCTCGGTGGTAGCCACCGGCATCGACAAGTCGGCGGCCGAAATCGCCGCCGCGCCGATCTCGATCCGGACCGCACCGCCGAAGCAGGCTGCCCGGCCGGCCGTCGCCCCTGTGGAAAGCCGCCCGGCGCCGGTCCAGCAGACGGTGTATGAGCCGCGCGCCGCCGATCCGGTCGCCGAAGCCATCCAGTTGGCCGAAGCCAATGCCGCGGCCATGGCGCAGGCTCGTCCGGCTCCTGTCGCCCATGCGGACGATTTCCGCCCGCAGAGCAAGATCTTCCAGGCGCCGCCCGCACAACCGCAGCCTATGGTGCAGCCGGTCGTCCAGCAGATGATGCAGCCGGCTCCGCAGCCACGCGAAATGCTGCGTGAAGTCCAGCAGCCGGTGGCGATGGCGCCGCAGCGCATGCCCCGCGTCGAGGACTTTCCGCCGGTCGTCAAGGCCGAGGTCGACGCCAAGAGCCGCCCGGCCGACCACGAGAACAGCGGCCCGATGGGCCTCCTGAAGCGCCTGACCAATGGCCTGACCCGCCGCGAGGAGGAGCCCGCACGGCTGCAGCCGGCGCAGCCGCGCGAGCCCAAGCTGCGCCAAGCGGCACCGGAAGTGCGCCGCCTCGCCAGCCAGGACGCCCAGCTTTACGCGCCGCGGCGCGGCCAGCTGGACGATCAGGGCCGCCTGACGCCGCAGACCAGGGCGACTCAGGAGGACGATCAGCTGGAGATTCCGGCGTTCCTGCGCCGCCAGGCCAACTGAGCGGTTAACGGACTGTAACAATTGTTAACAGGCAGGCAAGAAATTGCTTGCCTGTTAACGTTTAAAATGCCGCATAATCAACGGGTTATGACATCGTACATGTTCCAGTTCGCGGTTACAAAGAGTAAGAAACCGTGATTTGGAGTCTCCTTGCCGGGACATTATCTTCGCTGCCTACCATAGTCGGTTTGCCGGGATTTCGGGGGAAGTCGCCCTGCCTGCCGATTTAACAAGAGCCGCGCCCTCGGGCTGGAGAAGCGGACCTAGGCATTACGGGCTCATGGGGATTGTCTTGCACGACCACCAGACGACAGTGAAGACGCGCGCGTCGCTTACAGGCACCGGCGTTCACAGCGGCAAAGAAGTTTCCATCAGTTTCCTGCCCGCGGATGCCGATACCGGCATCGTATTCGCGCTCCTCAATGGAGACGGGCAGGGCCGTGAGTTCCGCGCCCTGTTTTCCGAAATCGGCGCCACCGACCTGTGCACCATGCTTGGCGATCCCTCGGGCGAGCACATCGCCACGGTCGAGCACATCATGGCCGCCCTGTTCGGGCTCGGCATCGACAATGTCATCATCGAGATCGACGGGTACGAGGTTCCAATCCTCGACGGCAGCGCCATGGCGTTCGTCGAAGCCATCGACCAGGCCGGCATCGAGACGCTGGCCGTCAAGCGGCGCTATATCAGGGTGGTCAAGCCGGTCCGCATCGAGAACGGCGCCTCCTGGGCGGAGTTCAGGCCCTATGACGGCACCCGTTTCGAGGTCGAGATCGATTTCGAAAGCCCGGCGATCGGCCGTCAGCTCTTCGCATCGGACATCAACGCCGATATTTTCCGCCGCGACATCGCGCGGGCCCGCACCTTCGGCTTCATGAAGGACGTCGAGCGGCTGTGGGCCGCCGGCTATGCTCTGGGATCCTCGCTGGAAAATTCCCTGGTGATCGGTGACGACAACCGCGTCATCAATATGGGCGGCCTGCGCTATCCCAATGAGTTCGTGCGCCACAAGACGCTCGACGCCATGGGCGACCTGGCGCTGGCCGGCGCGCGCTTCATCGGTTGTTTCCGCTCCTATCGCGGCGGCCATCGGCTGAACGCCGCCGCACTGCGGCGCCTGCTGTCGGACCGCACCGCCTTCGAGATCGTCGAGACGACACGCCGTGAGCGTGGTCGCGCCGCCGAGATGAACGCCGTCAATGCGCCTCTCTATGCGCCCTGGATGATCTGATTTTCTTAATCTTTTTCGGATTCCATGGCGGTATGGGTGTTGCATGAATGCATCATCCATCGGCGAAATTGCGTAGATTTTCACGCCACGGTCCGCCGCCACAAAAATGCGCGATTGGCTGGACATAGCGTTGCCGGGCAAGGCGGTTATGGTTTATGGCTGCTGCCGTCGATTAGTGCATGTCGCTCAAAGGTGGGGACCAGTTTTGGGACAACTGCATGCAACGAGCATTAAAATAACGCCGAAAGGGCGCAATCCAATCATGTTCTTCAAGCGAGTCGGTCAATCGAAAGCGCCGCAGCGGTCTGTTTTCCTGGCGCTTTCGGTGGTTGTTCCATCGCTCTTTCTGGCGGCTTGCATGTCGTCGGAAAAAGACATCGACCTGTCGACCTATGTCGACCAGACCGAACCGGCCGACGTTCTCTACAATCAGGGCCTGGCCAATCTGAACGCCGGCCGCCTGGATGAGGCAAGCAAGAAATTCGACGCGGTCGACCGCCAGCACCCCTATTCGGAATGGGCCCGCAAATCGATGGTGATGGGCGCGTTCGCCGACTATCGAAAGGGCAGCTACGACGATGCGATCCAGTCGGCGAAGCGGTACCTGGCGCTCTATCCGTCCACGGATGACGCGGCCTATGCCCAGTACATCATTGGTCTGAGCTACTATCGCCAGATCAAGGATGTGACGCAGGACCAGAAGGAAGCACGCCAGACCCTGCAGACGATGCAGGACCTGGTGACGCGCTGGCCGACGTCGGAATATGTCGACGATGCCAAGGAAAAGATCCGCTTCGCCAACGACCAGCTCGCGGGCAAGGAAATGCAGATCGGCCGCTATTATCTGGAGCGCCGCGAGTACATCGCCGCCGTCAAACGCTTCCGCACCGTGGTCGAAAACTATTCCAACACCCGCCATGTCGAGGAAGCGCTCGCGCGCCTTACCGAAAGCTATTACGCGTTGGGCTTGACCTCGGAGGCCCAGACGGCGGCCGCGGTGCTCGGTACCAACTATCCCGACAGTTCGTGGTACAAGGATTCCTACAAGCTGCTGCAGAGCAACGGGCTGGCGCCGCGTGAAAATGCCGGGTCGTGGATATCCAAGGCCGGGAAGCTGATCACCGGCGCCTGACCGCGGAGCCTCCGAGCGAAGCGCGCAGCGCGCTTTTTCGGATTGATCCGAAGCTCAAACAAAAAGATAGTGCGGCGCTGCGACTCCAACTGTCGGGTGCCGCTTTATCCTTTTGTTTTTCGTGCCTGTCGTTATCCCGAAACCGGGTCCACTTTTGGGCGGCATGCAATAGGTCCGGTTTCTCATGCTTTCCAGACTGTCGATCCGCGATATCGTCCTGATCGAAAAGCTGGACATCGACTTCCAGCCGGGCCTTTCCGTGCTGACCGGCGAAACCGGCGCCGGCAAGTCCATCCTGCTCGATGCCTTGTCGCTGGCGCTCGGCGCGCGCGGCGATGCCTCGCTGGTGCGCCACGGCGCGTCCCAGGGCCAGGTCATTGCCGTGTTCGATGTTCCGCGCAACCATCCGGTGCGCGCGCTGCTCGCCGAAAACGCCATCGAGGACGATGGCGACGTCATCCTGCGGCGCGTGCAGACGGCGGATGGCCGGACCCGTGTGTTCGTCAACGACCAGCCGTCCTCCGTGACGCTGATGCGCGATGTCGGCCGCGCCCTGGTCGAGATTCACGGCCAGCATGACGAGCGCGCCTTGGTCGATCCCGGCGCGCATCGCGATGTGCTCGATGCTTTCGGCGGCCATCTCGGCGCCGTCCGCTCGACCGGCGAGGCATGGCGGCACTGGCGCGCCGCCCAGCAGGAGCTGACGCGCCATCGCGCCAAGGTGGAAGCCGCCGCGCGCGAAGCCGACTATCTGCGCGCCGCGGTTGCCGAACTGACCAAGCTCGATCCGCAGCCGGGCGAAGAAACCGAACTTGCCGAGCTGCGTGCCCACATGATGCGCGCCGAGAAGATCGCTTCCGAAATTCACGACGCGCAGGATGTGCTGTCGGGCCCGTCCTCGCCCTTGCCGCAACTGGCCAGCCTGCTGAGACGGCTGCAGCGCAAGGCGACGGAGGCGCCCGGCCTGCTCGAGGACGTGGTGAAGTCGCTGGACGAAGCCATGCTGTCTCTCGACGCGGCGCAGTCGGGCGTCGAGGCCGCGCTTCGTGCCACGGAGTATGATCCGCAGCGGCTGGAGAAAGCCGAGGAACGTCTGTTTTCGCTGCGCGCGGCGTCACGCAAGCACAGCGTCGCAGTCGACGACCTGGCGCAGCTGCGCGACACGATGGTTGCCGATCTCGCCGATCTCGACGCCGGCGAAGAACGCCTGCACGGCTTGGAAAAGCAGGCGGCCGCCGCGCGCGAAGCCTATGACATCGCCGCCGCACAGCTGTCCTCGCTTCGCCATGCCGCGGCGGTCGGTCTGACCAAGGCGGTGATGGCCGAACTGCCGGCGCTGAAGCTCGAACGCGCGGCCTTTATCGTCGAGATGAAGAGCGAGGCCGAGGCGCGCATGGAAGAGGGCATCGACCAGATCGAGTTCTGGGTGCGCACCAATCCTGGCACGCGGCCCGGGCCGATGATGAAGGTTGCCTCCGGCGGCGAGCTTTCGCGCTTTCTCCTGGCGTTAAAGGTGGCGCTGGCCGACCGTGGCTCGGCGCCGACATTGGTTTTCGACGAAATCGACACCGGGGTGGGCGGCGCTGTCGCCGACGCCATCGGCCAGCGGCTGGCGCGGCTGTCGAAGCGCGTCCAGGTGCTTTCCGTCACCCATGCGCCGCAAGTGGCGGCGCGCGCGGCAACACATTTCCTGATCTCCAAATCGGGCAGCACCGACCGTGTCGCGACCGGAATTGCCGAGATGGACAGGACGGCGCGGCAGGAGGAGATCGCCCGCATGCTGGCTGGCGCCACGATCACCGACGAGGCGCGCGCCGCCGCCGAGCGGCTGCTGCGCGAGAATACAAACGCGGCATGAGACGATCCGGCGTCATGAGACGATCAGGCGTCATGGGGCGAGTCAGGATATGGCTCCATCCTGCTGTTCAGGAATGATCTTTTCCGAAAACCGGTTCCCACCTTTCAAGATCATGCTCTATTGTGGCGCGCCACCGTTCAGGGACAAAAAGCATGGCCGAAAAACCTGTCGATTCGCTCAGCGAAAGCGAGGCTGAAGCCGAACTCCAGCGCCTTGCCGAGGAGATCGCCGGTCACGACCGGCGCTACCATGCCGAGGACGCGCCCACGATCACGGACGCCGAGTATGACGCGCTGCGGCGGCGCAATCTTGCCATCGAGGAGCGCTTTCCCGGGCTGGTGCGTGAGGATTCGCCCTCGCTCAGGGTGGGTGCCGCCCCGGCGGAAGGCTTCACCAAGGTGCGCCATGCCGTGCCGATGCTCAGCCTCGCCAAGGCCTATACCGACGCCGACGTCACCGATTTCATCGAGCGCGGCCGGCGCTTCTTCGACCGCGACAAGGACCTCGACATTGCCTTCACCGCCGAACCGAAGATCGACGGGCTGTCGGCTTCGCTGCGTTACGAAAAGGGCGTGTTCGTGCAAGGCGCGACGCGCGGCGACGGCGCTGTCGGCGAGGACATCACTGCCAACCTCAGGACCATCGCCGACATTCCCGCCAAGCTGAAGGGTTCAGGCTGGCCCGAGACCATCGAGATCCGCGGCGAGGTCTATATGACCTATGCCGAATTCGAGGCGCTCAAGGCGCGCTCGGCGGCTGTGGGGGGCCAGGATTACGTCAATCCGCGCAACACGGCGGCCGGGTCGCTGCGCCAGAAGGATCCATCCGTCACCGCCAGCCGCAACCTCAAATTCTTTGCCTACGCGTGGGGTTACACGACGGCGGATCCGGCACCAACGCAGTATGAAGCGGTGCAGAAATTCGCCGATTGGGGCTTCAAGATCAGCCCGCTGATGGTGCGGGCGAAATCGGTCGAGGAACTGGTCGCGCATTATCACCTGATCGAGGAGCAACGCTCGTCGCTCGGCTATGACATAGACGGGGTCGTCTACAAGGTCGACCAGCTGGAGCTGCAGCGCCGCTGGGGTTTCGTCACCGGTGAGCCGCGCTGGGCCGTCGCGCACAAATTCCCGGCCGAACAGGCGATGACGACCGTGCAGAGGATCGACATCCAGGTCGGCCGAACCGGCACGCTGGCGCCGGTCGCGCGGCTTGCGCCGGTGACGGTCGGCGGCGTGGTGGTGGAGAACGTCACGCTGCACAATGAAGATTATATCAAGGGCCTGGACAGCACCGGCCAGCCGATCCGCGACGGCATCGACGTGCGCATCGGCGACACGGTGGTGATCCAGCGGGCAGGCGATGTCATCCCGCAGATCGTCAGCGTCGTCATCGACAAGCGTCCGCCCGATGCCGTGCCGTACGAATTCCCGCACTCTTGCCCGATCTGCGGCTCGCCGGCGACGCGCGAGATCAACGAGAAGACCGGCAAGGAGGATTCGCGCCGCCGCTGCACGGGCGAACTGATCTGCCCGGCGCAGGCCGTGGAAGGGCTGCGCCACTTCGTGTCGCGCGGCGCCCTGGATATCGAAGGCCTGGGCGCGGAGAACATCGACACGTTTTTCAATGCGGGTTTGATCAAGACAGCCGCCGACATCTTCACGCTCAGGGAGCGCCGCCCCGCCGTGACCAAGGCGCTGGCCGAGCGGCGCGAGGAGCAGGCCAGGCAACGCGAGGCCGCATCCGGCAAGACCCGCAAGAATGTGCGCAGCATCGAGGACCGCAATTACGAAGGCCTCGACAAATTGTTCGCGGCCATCGATTCGCGCCGCGAGCCGGAGCTCGACCGCTTCATCTTCGCGCTCGGCATCCGCCATATAGGCGAGACGACGGCCGCCGTGCTTGCGCGAACATTCTCGACCATCGAGGAGCTGATCCGGGTCGGCAAGGAGACGGCGGCGGCGGAGGATCCGCATTCGGTCTTCCCGTCGATCAACGGCATTGGCGATACGGTGATCGATGCGCTGCGCGATTTCTTCGGCAACGAGCGCAATGACGAGGTGCTCGAGAAGTTGCTGCAACAGGTCAAGCCGAAGCCCTATATCGTCACCGTCTCGGCCGACAGCGAAGTTGCCGGCAAGACGATTGTCTTTACCGGTTCGCTGGAAAAGATGACCCGTTCCGAAGCCAAGGCGATGGCCGAACGTCTCGGCGCCAAGGTGGCCGGTTCGGTTTCGGCCAAGACCGATCTTTTGGTGGCGGGACCGGGTGCGGGCTCAAAGCTCAAGCTTGCCAGCGAACTCGGCGTCGAGGTCATCGACGAGGACACCTGGCTGCAGCGGGTCGGCAAGTCGTGACGGGCGGAACGTTCAAAGGTTTTGGTCCGAAAGCCATTCCGTTCTTCAAGGCGCTGGATTTCCACCAGAGCCGCGAATGGTTTGCGGAAAACCGCGCGCTTTTCGACAGCGATCTCCATGGGCCGATCGGCGATCTGGTCGAGGTCCTTACGGAGCGTTTCGCAACGGCGGGGCTTGGTCTGCGCGGCGACCGCAAGAAATCGCTGTTCCGCATCAATCGCGACGTCCGCTTTGCCAAGGACAAACGTCCCTACAACAGGCATGTTTCGGCCATTCTGTCACCAGACGGCAGCAAGACAGGCCTGGGCGTCTTCTACGTGCATGTCGGGCTCGAGCGCTGCTTTGCCGACGTGGCCTGGTGGAACCCTGAGCCGCCGCTCTTGCTGGCGATGCGCAAGGCGATCACCGATCGGCCCGGCGAATTCCGCAAGCTGCTTTCAACGTTGAAGAAAAACGACCTTGAATTCGAAACCGAAGGCCGCATGAAGCGGGCGCCGCGCGGTTTTGAGCAGATCGCGGACGCCGATCTCGCGGAGGCCGTGCGCAACCGGCATTTCGTCGTCCAGCGTGTCATCGATCCGACCGAAATTCACGCGCCGGCGCTGGTCGACGAGCTTGTCGATTTTACATTGCGCGCCAAGCCGCTGCTCGACTGGGGCAGGGCGATCCAAGGCAAGGTGACCGGTTAGTTTTCCGATCCGTTGGACAGGGCGGGCTACATCCGCATCAGGAGACCCCCATCGACGGCCAGCTCTATTCCGGTGATGTAGCTTGCCGCGTCGGAAAGCAGGAAGAGCGCCGCATTGGCCATGTCCTGCGGCGTGCCGATGCGGCCGAGCGGTGTGTAGTCGGCAACGGCGGCGCGCTTCTCCTCGGTGTCCCAGCGCGCCTGCAGCGGCGTCAGCGCCATGCCCGGGCAGATGGCGTTGGAGCGGATTCGCTCGCCGGCCAACTGCATGGCCAGCGACTTCGACAGCGCGCAGACGCCGGCCTTCGACGCCTGGTAGGCATCCTGTGGCTTCGGATCGCCGCGATACCACTGGATGGTCGAGAAATGCACCATGGCGCCGCCACGCCCGCCTGCGCGCATTTGCGGAACAACCGCGCGCGCCGTGTGCACGAAGGATTTCAGGTTGATGTTGAAGACCTGGTCCCAGACGTCGAGGTCCATCTCGAGGGCCGACTTGTCGCGGCCGAACCAGAGCACGCCTGCGACATTGGCGAGATAGTCGATACCGCCGCGTTCGCGGCCCGCAGCGCCGATGGTCCGTTCAACAAAGCCGGCGTCGGTGAGGTCGCCCTGGGCGAAGGTCAGCCGGTCGTCATAGGCGGCGAGCGCTGTCGGGCGCGGCTTGACGTCGATGGCGGTGACCGACGCGCCGGCATCGAGCAACGCCAGCGTGATCGCCTCGCCCATGCCGCCACCGGCCCCGGTGACGACTGCGTGCCTGCCGGTGAAATCATAAGCGATCATTAAAATCCCCCTCGTGTATTTCTGCCAAATGCCTGCCAGGGCGACAATAGAATATCGCGTAAATCCTAACAGGGATCATTTCCGCTGATCGTTTGGCTCAAGCGAATTCGTGTGACAAGCCGGGCAGTGCTTCCTACATCAGCCCTCTGACCGGGGAGAGATATGTCGGCGCAAGCAATTTCCGAGAACGGCGCGAAAAGCGATTTCTGGCAAGGCGTACGGCTCTCCATGCCGGTCGTGGTGGCGGCGGCGCCGTTCGGGCTGTTGTTCGGCGCGATCGCCGTCGACAACGGCTTTTCCGTTTTCGAAGCCTTCCTGATGAGCGCGCTGATCTTCGGCGGCGCCAGCCAGATGGTCGGCATAGAACTGTTCGGCCAGCATGTCGCGCCGTGGCTGATCGTGCTGTCGATCTTCGCCGTCAATTTCCGCCACGTGCTCTATTCCGCCGGCATTGGCCGGCGCATCGCGCACTGGTCCGGGGTGCAGCAGGCGCTCGGTTTCTTCATCCTCACCGATCCGCAATTCGCCGTCGCCGAAGCCAGGGCCCAGTCGGGCCAGACCGTCGGCTTTGCCTGGTATCTGGGACTTGGGCTGCCGGTCTATGTATTCTGGACCATCGAAAGCGCGCTCGGCGCGCTGTTTGGAAAGCTCATTCCCGATCCCCATGCCCTGGGCATCGATTTCCTGCTGCCGATCTATTTCCTTGGCCTGGTGATGGGCTTCCGCAAGCGGCCGCTGTGGCTGCCGGTGGTCGTCGCCAGTGCCTGCGCCTCGATCATCGCCTACAAGACAGTGGGTTCGCCCTGGCACGTTTCGATCGGCGCCATCGCCGGTGTGTTGCTCGCCGTCGTCCTGCCGCCGCATCACAGCGGTGTGGAGACAAGGCCATGAGCACGACCTTCTGGATCATCATCGCCGGCGCCATCGCCACCTATCTCACCCGTATTGGCGGGCATCTGGTCATCTCGCGTTTCGATCACATCCATCCGCGGGTCGAGGCCGGGCTCAACGCCGTGCCTGCGGCGGTGCTGACGACGCTGGTGGCGCCGGCGGCGCTCGGCGCAGGCCCGGCGGAGTGGGCAGCGCTGGTCGTCTCCGCGCTGGTGGCGCTGCGTGGCGGGCTGATGGCGATGTTTCTGGCGGGCGCGGCGGTGTTGATCGTAGCGCGGCAGTTCGTCGGGTAGGGCGTATCGATATCCAGGCGATTCCGGCCCGCAGACGGCTGATAGCTGCGCTTCGGTGCTCCAATCCGGTTCTCCGTATCAACCGTTTTCGAACCGGCCTGGCCTGAACCTCGACACGCCCTTCAGCGCTTCAGAAAATCAAATCTTCGCATCGTGCGGCAGCGGTGCCGTTGCCTTTTCGAGCCAGGCCAGCGTTTCGCCGTCGAGCATCGGACCGATCTCGGCCAGCACGCGGGCGTGGTAGGCGTCGAGCCAGTGCAATTCGTCTCGCGTCAGCAGATCCGATCGCACCAGCCTGACGTCGATCGGGGCCAGCGTCAGCGTCTCGAAACCGTGCATAGCGATGTCGCCGCCCTCGATCTGTTCGGCCGGCGTTACCAGGATGAGGTTCTCGATGCGGATGCCGTAGGCGCCTTCCTTGTAGTAGCCGGGTTCGTTCGACAGCATCATGCCTTCGAGCAGCTTTTCGGTGCCGGTGCGGGCGATACGCTGCGGACCCTCATGCACGGCCAGGTATGAGCCGACACCGTGGCCGGTGCCATGGGCGAAATCGCAGCCATGCCTCCACAGCGCGATGCGGGCGACGGCGTCGATCTCCGAGCCGCGCGTGCCGGGGGGGAAGCGCAGCGTGGAAATGCCGATCATGCCTTTCAGCACCAGCGTGAAGCGCTCGCGCATCTCTTCGGTCGGCTGGCCGATCGGCACGGTGCGGGTGATGTCCGTGGTGCCGTCCTGGTACTGCGCACCGGAATCGAGCAGGAACAGCTCACCGGCCTGGAGCTTGCGGCTGGTGGCGCGCGAGACGCGGTAATGCATGATGGCGCCGTTCGGGCCGGCGCCCGAAATGGTGTCGAAAGAGACGTCGCGCAGCGGCATCTGCGTTTCCTCGCCGGTCTGCCGGCGGGTTTCTTCGAGCCTGGTGACAACCGCGATTTCGTCGAGTGAGCCGGGTTTCTGGCGCTCCAGCCAGCACAACAGCTTGGCCACCGCCGCGCCGTCGCGGCGATGCGCGGCGCGCGAGCCGTTGATCTCGGCCTGGTTCTTGGTGGCGCGCGGAATGCGGGCAGGGTCGGGCGCGGCAATCACCGTGCCGCCATTGTCCTCGACCAGCGTGCGCAGCCGGTCGGCGGCCAGCACCGGATCGAGCGCGATTTTCGCGCCGCTTTTCGCAAGTGCGGCGATCGCCGCTTCGAACTCCCCGGGCTCATGCGGATCGGCGAGTTGGGTGAGGTAGGCCGCCACCTGGCGCGAGAACTTGCGCCGATCCATGAAAAGCTGGTGCGACCCGTCGGCGGCGAGTATGGCGAAGCCGAGCGCCAGCGGCGTGTGCGGCACGTCACCGCCACGGATGTTGAAGGCCCAGGCGATGGACGATGGGTCGGTCAGCACCGCATTGGTGGCGCCGTCCTTGCCGATCGCCGTCGCCAGCCGCGCCAGCTTGTCCTTGGCGAGTTCGCCGGCAAAGCCGATCGGATGAAGCTCGATCGGGGTCACGGGTGCGGCGGGCTGATCCTTCCAGATGATGTCGATCGGGTTCCTGTCGAGTGGCACCAGCACCGCGCCGGTCTTGTCGGCGGAGGCCTGCAGCGCCTTGACCTCGCCGATCGTGTGCAGCCAGGGATCGAAGCCCAGGCGCACGCCCTTGCCGATGTTGTCCTTGAGCCAGACGGCGGGCGGATTGTCGACCAGACTTTCGATCGAAAAGATGTCGAGATCGACCTCATTGCGCACCTGCAGCGTATAGCGCCCGTCGACAAAGACGAAGGCGCGGTCGCGCAGCACGATGGCGACACCGGCCGAGCCGCTGAAGCCGGTCAGCCATTTCAGCCGTGCCGACCGGTCGGCGACGTATTCGCCCTGGTGCTCGTCGGCGCGCGGAACGATGAAGCCGTCGAGGCCATTGGCGCCCAGCCACTGGCGCAGCAGCGCCACGCGCGGCTTGCCGACCGCCGGATCGCCCGCGGAATCGAAGCTCTGGAACATGATGGGCCTCCTTGGTATCCGCTCGACCGTAACCTATGGGCCTGGAAAGCGGAATCGATTTTCCGGCTGGTGCAAATTGCTACAGCGTCCGCCGGGTGACAACCAAATGAGGCTGGTCCAGCCATGAATGAAGGAGGCGGCGGCATTCTCTTGCCGACCCGCATCGAAGTCCAGCAACCGGGACCGTTGAGGGCCGGCAACCGCCTTGCCGGCCTCAGTGCTTGAGATGGATAGTCACCCAGCCTTCGCGGTGCAAGGTACTGACGTGGCGGAAGTTCTGGCCGACATAGGCCGAGATCACAGCGTCGCGCTGGCGGTCGAGGATGCCCGACAGCACGATCGAGCCGCCAAGCGTGATATGCCCTGCCATTTGCGGTGCCAGCCGCATCAGCGGCCGCGCCAATATGTTGGCGACGATGAGGTCGAAGGGCGCGCGCCTGGCAAAGATCGGGTGGTGAAAGCCAGGCGCGGTCACCGTCTCGATCAGGCCTTTGACGTGATTCAGACGCGCATTGGCGGCGGCAACCTTGACCGCGACCGGATCGATGTCGGTGGCCAGCACCGGAATATGTGCCAGCTTGGCGACGGCGATCGCCAGCACCGCACTGCCGGTACCGAGGTCGAGCGCGTTGCGCGGGTGCTCGCGCCGCACGACTTTCTCCAGCATTTCGAGGCAGCCCGCGGTGGTGCCGTGGTGGCCGGTGCCGAAGGCAAGGCCCGCTTCGATCTCGATGGCGAGTTCGCCGCTGTGGCGCTTCCTGCTGTCATGCGCGCCGTGGACGAAGAAACGGCCGGCGCGCACCGGCTTCAACCCTTCCAGGGACCGTGCCACCCAGTCGATGTCGGGCAACGCCTCGCGCTCGACCGGTCTCGACAAAGCCAGGCCTGCGAGAACATCCTTCAGCCGCGCCTCGACCGCTTCGACGTCGCCATCGGCGTAGAGCGAGACCTCGTGGATGTCGGCCTCTTCGTCCACCTCCAGCACGGCGATCGGCAGGCCCTCATCCTCGAAGGCCGTTTCGAGCGCCGCGAAGATGCGCTCGGCCTCGATCTTTCCGGTGGTGAAATGGAGCCGCGTCTGGGTCATGTGAATTCTTGTCAGCCCTTCGCGGCGAGGCGTTTCAGCTTCTCCACGGCGGTGCTGGCATTCTCGCCATAGGCGATCGTGCCCGCGAAGTCGCCCTTGGCGTTGAGCAGCAGGACCGAGGCGGTGTGGTCCATGGTGTAGTCGCCGTCGCCGGTGTCGACCTTCTTCCAATAGATGCCGAACGCCTTGGCCATGGCATGGACCTTGTCCGGATCGCCGGTAATGCCGGTGATGCGGTCGGAGAAATTGCTGACATAGGCGTCCATCACCGGCGGCGTATCGCGCTCCGGATCGACCGATACGAAATAGGCATGCAGGTTCTTGCCATCGTCGCCGAGCGTCTTCAGCCAGCCGGAGAGTTCGAACAGCGTGGTCGGGCAAACTTCGGGGCAGTGGGTGAAGCCGAAAAAGACGACGCTGGGCTGCCCCCGGAAAGCGGCTTCGGTGATCGGTGCGCCTTTCTGGTCGACCAGGGTAAAGGGCGCGCCGAACGGTTCGCCGCCATAGTGACCGCGATACCAGTCGAAAGTCAGCCAGCCGATGCCGGCCGCCATCAGAATGAGAATGCCGACTAGGATAGAACGCATCATCAAAAAAGTCCGTCCGTAATGTCACGGCGCGCCGGCCAGAACCATGCACCCGTTGTAGGCCACAGTCTTAGCGGTTCGACGGGGTACACGCAAAGATGCCGCGTTGACGCAACCGGCTATGGCGGATGCCTGCGGTTTGATCCGACCTTCCGGCTTGCAATGTGTCAGCCTTGGCCCCACCTGAGACCCCGGCAACCCGAACCGCAGGAGGATTCTTTGCCGGGATTGACTGGGCCAGAATTTATCGGACGAGGCTTGATTGGGCGAAAACTAATCGGCGGTGCCTTGGCCGCGTGTGTCGTGCTTGCCGCCGGTAGCGCCATCGCCGAGGAAGTCGGCAAGGTCGGCGTCGACTGGATCGGCAACGACATCATCGTCGAGGCGATCAAGGATCCGAAAGTGGAGGGCGTGACCTGCCACGTTTCCTATTTCGATCGCAGTGTCATCGACCGCTTGCACAAGGGCAACTGGTTCGAGGATCCCAGTGATTCCTCGATCTCCTGCCGTCAGACCGGTCCGATCACCATCGGGGATATTGATACGAGCGAAGGCGGCGAGGAGGTTTTCAAACAAGGCATCAGCCTGATCTGGAAGAAGCAGGTGGTGAACCGCATCTACGACAAGGCCAACGAGACCTTGATCTATCTGTCGCATTCGCGCCAAGTCCAGAACGGCTCGGCCAAGATGTCGGTTACGACGGTGCCGCTCTATGGCCAGAATGTGGTGTGGAGCAACGGCAAGCCGAAATAGGCGGGTCGAACTCTACCCTGTCCTGTTCTGGCTGGCGATTGGCCCCGCTTGCGGGACCAATCGGTCTGACGTAAAGCCGCCGGCATGGACCGTTCTGAAGATCTCGTTGCGAAAGATCCCGAGCCGCGCATTCATCCAACCGCTGAGATGAAGGGCTGCAAGCTTGGCCGCTACGCCGCGATCGGCGAACGCGTCGTGCTGCGCGAGGTCATCGTCGGCGATTTCTCCTATTTCGAACGCCATGCCGAGGCGATCTACACGACGATCGGCAAATTCTGCTCGATCGCCGCCAACAGCCGCATCAATGCGCTGGAGCATCCGATCGAGCGGCTGACCCAGCACAAGGTCAGCTACCGGCCGAACGAGTATTTCCGCTGGCTGGGCGTCGATGCCGCGTTCCGCGACCGGCGGCGGTCGAAGGCCGTGACCATCGGCCATGATGTGTGGATCGGCCATGGCGCGGTCATCTTGCCCGGGATCGCCATTGGCAATGGTGCGGTCATCGGCGCCAATGCGGTGGTGACGCGGGACGTACCGTCCTACACGATCGTTGCCGGCGTGCCGGCGAAGCCGCTCAAGCAGCGCTTTGCCCCTGAAATAGCGGCACGCATCGAAGCTCTCGCCTGGTGGGACTGGCCCGTCGAGAAACTCGCCAGGGCGGTTCCCGACATGCAGGCAATGCCGATCGAGGCTTTCCTCGACCGCTGGGAAAACGACGCCGTCTGACGGAATGAAACCCCTTCCGCCATGCGGGGGTGGCGCAGCGGAAGGGGCTGGAGGTAAACCGCTGTGAAGCGGAAGGAACAGGCTCTTTGCCTGCACGGCTACAATGGCCTTAAACCGATAAGGTGTGTTTTGTTCCAGATGCGCGCTTTGCGTGCATTCGATTGCGTGGGCCGTATTTTTACCGGCGGGAACCCGAAATGGCTGCTGGTTGTTTCTTCCGGCGGACCGCATGACGCGGCGCTGTTTTGAGGGACCACATGATCGAGAAGCTTTTCACCAAATTCGCCAACCAGATCGCCCATCTCACCGGCCTACCGCTGACATTTGCGGTGTGTTGCCTGATCGTTATCGTCTGGGCGGTGAGCGGGCCGTTCTTCAATTTTTCCGACACCTGGCAGCTGGTGATCAACACCGGAACCACGATCATCACCTTCCTGATGGTGTTTCTCATCCAAAACACCCAGAATCGGGACGGCGCCGCGATCCAGGCCAAGCTCGACGAGTTGATACGGGTCAGCGAGGCCAAAAACACCTTCATCGGCATCGAGCACCTGACTGAAGCCGAGGTCCAGGAGATCCGCGCCAAATGCGAGGTCGCGGCGAAGCGGCATGACGACAAAGTCGCGACCATGGCCGCAAAGAAAGTCGTGGCGGCAAAACGCAAACCGAAAAAAGAGGCGGCACGAAGCGCCAGCGGCTGAACCCGCGGTCAATCCCGAGTGTTCCGCCGGTGTTCGAGTTATGTGATCCGCACAGCGGCCATGTTCGGGACATGCTCATCGCTTCATGAACGCCGCGAATGCATCCTTGTGGCCGGGGTGCCAGCGCGACAGGGCAGGGCGGTTTTCGATGATGTCGCCGATCGCCCAGGCCATGCGCTTTTCGTCCATGGGTCGCGCCGTCTCATTGTCGGGACACAGGATATAGAAGTCGCCCCCGACCAGCGATTCCAGCATGAAATCGATCACCTGTTCGCCCGTCCACGCTCCCGCCGGCTTTTCGGTCGCGCCCTCGGTCAGGCCGGTATAGGTGAAGCCGGGGATGAGCAGATGCGCCGACAGGCGGGCGCCGGGTTCATTGCGCAGCGCATGCGCCAAGCCCTCGGTAAAGGTTTTCACGCCAGCCTTGGAAACGTTGTAGGCGAGGTTGCCGGGCGGTGTGGTGATGCCTTGCTTGGAGCCGGTGTTGACGATCAGGCCCGGCTTGGCCGACGCCAGCATGCGCGGCGCGAAAGCTTCGACGCCATGCACCACGCCCCAGAAATTGATGTCGAGCAGCCGCTTCCAGCCGTCGCGGTTTTCCCAGGGCTTTCCGGGGTTGTCGCCGGCACCGGCATTGTTCATCAGCAGCGAGACCTCGCCGAAGGCGCCGAATGCCCGGTCGGCGAGGCGATCGACCTCATCGGCCTTCGAAACGTCCGATGCGACGGCAAGCACGGCGTCGTCACCGGCAATCGCGGAGACGGCCCGCGCGGCATCGTCGAGGCGCGGCCCGCCAATGTCGGCCAGCACGATCTTCATGCCCATCAGCGCCAGCCGTTTGGCCGCGGCAAGGCCGATGCCGCTGGCGGCGCCGGTAATGACGGCGGTGTTGCCAGGGGCAAGCGCTGGCAGGGCGGTCTGGATCTCGGTGTCGGCGATCATCGGCGATGGTTTCCTTTTTTGATGGCGCCGAACTTAGCGCCGGAACGGGCCTGCGCAAGCCTCCGTCGGGCTTGTCGGGTTGACCGGCCCGGTCGGGGCTGCGCATGCTACGACGCCAAAAAGGAGATTTCCGATTGACGGATTGGGTTGCAATTCTGAAGGAACAGACCGCCACCGGCGACCGGATGGGGCGCGAGGTGCCGCAGATGCTGGCCAATCCCGATATCAGCGAAGCCCAGGTGAAGACTCTGTTTTCGGCGCTCGAGCAACAGGCCGAGTTCGTCGAGAAACTGCGCATGGCGCTGGAAAAGTTCGGCCATGATTTCTCGATCATCAAGGTGGCGGAGCGGCTGGAAGAGCGCTACGCCGATCTGGCCGCTTCGGTGGCGGAAAAGCTGAAGGCGATGCGCGGTTAGGCAATTCCACGAAACGTGTGAAGCGGTTTGCCCTCTCGGATTGCGTCAGGCAGATGGCTATTTTTCGATCACCCGCGCAAAGCGCGTGTCCGGCACCAGCCAGATCAGGGCGACGGCGACATAGAGCGCCACGCCGATCCACCGGTCGAGGAAGGTCAGCCCAACGGCCGCTATGTAGACGGCGAGCGAAATCCTTCCCTTGCGATCGCGGCCGATTGCCTTGGCGAATGCGGTGTCCGGCCCATGCAGCCGATGCAGCGCAATGACCAGGATGCTGTAGGCGGTCGCACACATTACAAGGTCAAAACCATAGACCGCGACCGGAACCGCGGCGAAATGGTTCTCGCCCATGAAGGCGGTCGTCACCGGCATCAGGGACAACCAGAACAGCAGATGCAGGTTCGCCCACAGCACGCGGCCGTCGACACGCTGCACGGTATGGAACATGTTGTGCAGATTGTTCCAGTAGATGCCGACATTGATGAACGAAAGCACGTAGCACAGGAAGACCGGCCACTGCGGCAGCAGCGCCGAAAAATCCTCGCCTTCCGGAACCTTCAAGTCCAGCACCATGATGGTGATGATGATCGCCACCACGCCGTCGGTGAATGCCTCGACCCTGCCCTTGCCCATGATCACCACCTCGGTCCGCGACGAATTGCCGAAAGATAGTAAATCGTTAGCGGATGTTGGCATGCCGATAAACGGCGTACGCAAAATTCCTCAACTATATCAGGGGAAACTTCCATGCGTGACCAAGTCGTGCATCCGCCGGTTATCGTCGTGCGCCCGCCGCACACGCCGCGTCCCGGCAAATGCAAGATCGCGTCCGGTTTCTCCTGCAATACGGCAGGGATGCCGTGATCATCGGCTTGCCTGGCCGGGCAACGCCCACCATGGTGTCAGGAGCCTCACCGCCGACCGGAACGTCGGCGGTGAGGAGGCGTTAACGTCGCGACCCCTGAACCTGGTGACGAGGTTGGCCATGGCCTTTCGCGATCTGACGCAAACTCAGAACGAAGCCGGCAGCGACGTCCTCGCGATCCCGACTGTCGCGGCGATGATCGCGGTGCTGTTTGCCGGCAGCACGGTGCTGACGCCTCTCTATATCGTCTACAAGCAGCAATTCGGCTTTTCGCAAATCACCTTGACGCTGATCTACGCGGTCTATGTCGTCGGCAATCTCGGCGCCCTGCTGGTGTTCGGCAGCGTTTCGGATGTCGTCGGGCGCCGGCCGGCGGCGCTTGCAGCCATGATCGTCGCCGTCATCAGCGCGGTTGTGTTCCTGTTTGCCGGCAATGTCGCGTCGCTCGATGTTGCGCGGATCCTGAGCGGACTTGGCATCGGCGTGGGCGCCGGGACGGGAACCGCGTGGATCGCCGAGCTTCTTCCAGAGGCCGGCAGGTCGCGCGCCAGCGTCATCGCCACCAGCACCAACTTTCTCGGCCTCGGTTTCGGGGCGCTTGTTTCGGGGCTGCTGGCCCAATACGAGCCGTGGCCATTGCGTCTGGTCTTCATTGTCTACCTGGCGACGCTCGCGGTGGTGACGATCATGGTCTGGCGCACGCGCGAAACGGTGATGAAGCCAGGCGGCCTTGGCAAGGTCTCCATGCGGCCGCGGCTTTCCGTGCCGACGCAGATCCGTTCGCGCTTCGTGGCGCCGGCGGTGACCGGCTTTGGCGCGATGGCGTTGGTCGGCTTCTATGCGGCGGTGGCGCCGAGCATTCTGGCGCAGCAACTGCATGAGGCCAACCACGCCGTGGCCGGTGCGCTGTTCTTCGAACTGGCGATGGTCGCGGCAATCAGCATCGTGGCGCTGGCGCGGATGGGGAGCAGCAAGGCGATGCTGGCCGCGCTGGCCTTGATGATCCCAAGCACCATGCTTGTGGTGGCGGCGCAGATGCTGGCCTCGATGGCGCTGATGATCGCGGCGACCGCCTGCTGCGGCGTGGCGGCCGCGCTCGGCTATCGCGGCGGCTTGCAAGTGGTGAACGAGATCGCGCCGCGGGATCGCCGCGCCGAGGTCGTGTCCAGTTTCTTCGTCTGCTGCTTTGTCGGCAACGCCTTGCCTGTCATCGGCATCGGCGTCGTGTCGACCTATGCCAGTGCTGTCGCCGCGAGCCTGGCCTTCGCGGCCATGATCATCGCGTTCGCGCTGGTGGCGCTCGCCTTCGGGCTCAGACAGAAGCGCTGAGGCCGCCGCGCCAGCCCGGCAAGGCACGCCGGCAAGGCGGGCGGCATCAGCCGTTCGGCGTTTCAGGCGCCATGTTCGCGCGCTGGCGCGGCACGCCAAGCCCGGTGTCGGGCGGCTCGCCGGCAGCCGGCCTGTTCTCGATCATGTGCAAGCTGCGCCAGCCGCCGAAGCGGTAATAGATCGCGGCCAGGATCAGAGACGTGATCGAACCGGCCGGAAAACTCCACCACAGCGCTTCCTCGCCGATCACGCCGCGCATGTAATAGGCAAAGCCGGTGCGCACGACGAGCACCGAGATCACCAGGATGATCAGCGGCGGCATCACGGCACCCGTGGCGCGCACCGTGGCGAACAGCACGATGGTGATGCCGAACAGGATGAACGACCAGGACGCGGCCGTGTTGATATGCGCGGCGATATCGATCGCCGCGCTGTCGCTGCTCAGGAACAGGCTCAGGATCGAACGGTCGAAGACCCATAGCAGCGCGACGAGGGCGCCGGTCAGGACAAGGTTGAAACCGACGCCGGAGGCGGCGATGCGGCCGATCCGGTCCCAGCGACCGGCGCCGACATTCTGCGCCGCCATGGAAGAGACCGCGGCGCCGATGGCTAGCGCCGGCATCTGGATGTAGGTCCAGAGCTGCGCGGCGATACCGTAGGCGGCGGCGACCTGCGAACCGTAGGAATTGACGATGCCCATCACCGTCAGGGCCGCCGCCGAGATGACGATCATCTGCAGGCCCATCGGCACGCCCTTGAAGACGACGATGCGCAGCAGCGCCGGATCCGGGCGCAGCAGGACGAGATTGGCGCCGGCCAGCCGCAACGGATGCTTGCGCGCGTAGAGCACGACGAGGATGGCGACGACGCTCACGGTCTGGCCGATCAGAGTCGAGGTGGCGGAACCGGCGATGCCGAGTTCAGGAAACGGGCCGATGCCGCGGATGAGCAGGGGATTGAGCACGATGTCGAGCACGACCGCCAGCGCCATGAAGATGAAGGGGGTGCGTGAATCGCCCGCACCGCGCAGCACGGTCATGACGAAGGACAGAAGGTTCATCATCGGCACGGCGACGAAGATGATGCGCAGGTAGGAGCGTGCGAGCGGCAAGGCGTCGGCCGGCGTGCCGAGCGCGCCCAGGATGGCGTCGACCCAGATCCAGCCGCAGACCGCGAACATCACTGAAACGAGGAAGAAGAAGGTGGCGCTGGTGCCGACGATGCGGCGCGCCTCGGGCAGGTCGCGGGCGCCGACCGACTGCGCCACCAGGATTGTGGCCGCCATGCCGATGCCGAACACCGTGCCGAGGATCAGGAACAGAACGAGGTTGGCGTTGGACGTCGCGGTCAGCGCCGACTCGCCGAGGAAGCGGCCCACCCAGACGGCGTTGACCGAGCCGTTCAGCGATTGCAGCACGTTGGAGCCGAGCACCGGCAAGGCGAAGAGCAGCAGCGTGCGCGGGATCGGGCCGCTGGTCAGGTCGCCGGTACGCCGGCGTGCGGGCATTTTTTCGTCCATGGCGGCCAACCTGGCAAATGTGACTCTGGCCCGCGACGATATCGCAGGCCGGACCGAGATGCACCCTGCGCCGAGGCGCAGTGACCGTCGATCGGTCAGGCACGCCGGAATGGAATTCCATCGGCAAGAACGTCGTCCGGCTGCGTGCGCTTATGAACCAGGACATCATCGACCGCCCGCTCAGGTCTTCGTGCGGCCCAACCTGTCGGCAGCCGGCAAGATCATGGCCGTGTCGAGCAGGACGGCCGAGCCGATCGATGCCGGCGTGCCGAAGGACGCGGAATTCCTGAAGTAGGCCTTCACCACCTGCTCAAGCGGACGCGCCAGGCGCGCCCGCTTGAGCAGTGATCGTTACTTCTTGCCGAGACCTGGCAGCGTGACCTGATAGACCAGGAACATGGTGTCGACATCGGCGCCGTCATCGGCCTTGTAAGGCGCGCCGACCTGGAAGCCGTCCTGGGCGAGGAAGTCATTGTCGTTGCCGACGAACAGGAAATAGTCGTCGGGCAGCTTCGGATCGAGGACGCTGGCCAACGACATCGCTTCCCACTTCTCCGAAAGCTCGTTGTGGTCCTTCGCGCCGCCATTGTGCAGGCCGAAGTGGTCAAGCGCGGTGGCGTCGTTGATGTCGATGAACGGCGTCAGCTTGGCCGGCGTCACCGAGGGATCAAGCACGCCCTTGGGCGCGACCGGCTTGTCGGCCGCATCGAAGGCGCCGCCCGCGATGTCGGTCGCGCCGGAGACGTCGACGATGTTGATCTGGCGGTAGAGCGAAGCGTCACCCTTCTTCAGGCCCTGGCCGTTGCCGCTGTCGCGCGCCAGCATCAGGAAGGACGTGGCCGAAAGCGCCACGATCTCGCTCTGCGCGGCGATTTTGGTCTTGCCCTTGGCGTCCTTGAACACCGGCAGTGGCACGACATATTCATGCGCGAGCTTCAGATGGGCGAGGTCGGAAGCATCGTAGACCAGCGCCCGCGTGTTCTGCCGTGTCGAGGGTGAATCGCCGCCATCCTGCCTCGGCGCCGACTGCAGCACGGCGATCAGGAACTTGCCGTCCGGCGTCATCGCCATGCCTTCGAGGCCCTGGTTGTTCTGGCGCCCGGTTTCGGGATCCTTCGGATCAGGGTCGGCGGCGCCCGGGCCGGGATTGTCGGAGGAGAAGTTCGGCGCTCCCTTGCGCATCGGCACGAGAGCCGCAGGCGGCTGGGTCGCCGACATCAGGCGGCCTTGCGCGGA
Organism: Mesorhizobium sp. ESP6-5; assembly: GCF_020164695.1. Classification (NCBI taxonomy): domain Bacteria; kingdom Pseudomonadati; phylum Pseudomonadota; class Alphaproteobacteria; order Hyphomicrobiales; family Phyllobacteriaceae; genus Mesorhizobium; species Mesorhizobium sp. ESP6-5. The sequence goes on along the minus strand of NZ_JAIUGR010000001.1, from coordinate 335,026 downwards.
GAACCTGTAGATGTTGGGGCCGTACTCGTCGGAGATGAACATCGAGCCGTCCGGCAGCCGCACGATGGCTTCATTGTCGAGCGCGAGCTTGCCATTGGTGGCGACGGGCAGCATGGGCATGTCGCCGGCCGCGGCGCGTACGTCCGACAGCGGATCGAGGCCGGTGGCATCGGCGCCCTTGTCGTCTGTGAGAAGCATGGTGTCGGCAAGCGTCGCCTTGACGCCCGTCTGCTCCTGGCCGGCGGCGGGAGCCCCGCCCGGCGCAACAGGCGTGAACTCGATGGCGATGGTGTTGAGGCGCGGCCGGTAGTCGGTGGTGCCGGCGACATTGTAGCCACGGTCGGGCAGTAGCCAGAGCGATCCCTTGTAGGTGCCGGCATCATGCGTCCAGCCCGAAATGTCAATCGCCATGCCCGAGCCCGAGCCGAAGGTCTCGCCGAACGTGTCGCGCTGGTCGGCCGGGATGCGGCCGACGCCGACAAGGCCCTTGTTGATGTAGGCCACGCCATCGGCAAGCGCCGGGGTGAGGGCGGTGAACAAGGCCAGCGCGACGCCGAGCGAGGCGGTTCGGTGCAGGTGTTTCATGGACAATCCTCTTTGTGACGAAGCACGCCGGAGCGGCCGAAGGAAAAATGAAAAAGAGGTGCCGCATCGATGATGCCGCGCGTGCCTCCCCGAAAGCGATCTAAGGCGTCAACATGATGCTTGCGTGACAGAGGGCGACACGGGTCAGCCGGTATCTCCATGTGCTGATAAAAAACGCTGGAGAGCGGGAATTGGTGACCTCCCATGGAGCGTCCCTGGCATAATAGGCACTTATGTCTAGTACGGATATGATGGCGGCTTCGAACTGACCGGGAGGGTTGAAGCCGCACTGTCGCGCCGTGGTCATCGGGGGCGGCGTTGTCGGCGCCTCGGACGGATTTGGCTACCACGATCGGCAAGAGCGTCGCGCTGGCGTTGGTGGACGACGATTTCGCCGGGGAGGGGATGGCGCTTTGCGTGCACATTGTCGGCGTCGAACGGACGGCGCGGGTCATCGCGGCTTCGCCTACAGTCCCCAAGGCAGGGCGATGCGGCAATGAGGAGGAGTTTCTGATGGTCGATGACGCTGCACGGGATACGAGGCGCGAACGCCGGCGGGGACGCATGGGCGAGGCGGGCAGCGAATCAAGCCGCAAGCCCAATTACCGGTCGCTGAAGAACCCATTCCTGCCGCAGCCGATCTTTTCCGACGACCAGGTGGCGTCGATCCACGGCACGGCGCTGCGCGTGCTGGAAGAATTGGGCATCAAGGTGCTGCTGCCCGAGGCGCGCGAGGTGCTCGCCCGCGCCGGCGCCCTGGTCGACCCCGACACCGATATGGTGCGCATCGGTCGCGACATGGTGGCGGCAGCCTTAGCCTCGGCGCCGCGATCGATCCACGCTTATGCCGGCGCGCGCTCTCGGGACCTGTCGCTCGAACTGGGCTCGATGACGTTCCTGGCCGGCTCCGGCGCGCCCAACGTCACCGATCTCGAGCGCGGCCGGCGGCCCGGGACGCTGGTCGCCTTCGAGGAGTTGATCAAGCTGGTGCAGCATTTCGACGTCTTGCACATGCTGGGGCCATGCATCGAACCGCAGGACATCGACAATCGTTTCCGCCACTATGCCGTCAACCGGGCGCAGCTGACCCTGTCGGACAAATTTCCGTTCGTGTTCGCGCGCGGCACGCCGCAGGTCGATGACAGTTTCGAGATGATCAGGCTGGCGCGCGGGCTGTCCGAGGACGAGTTCCGCTCGGGCGCGCATTGCTACACCGTCATCAACACCAACTCGCCGCGCCAGCTCGACATTCCGATGGCGCAAGGCATCATCGATTTCGCCAAGGCGGGCCAGGTCCTGATCATCACGCCGTTCTGCCTGGCGGGTGCGATGGCGCCGATCACGGTGGCCGGCGCGCTGACCTTGCAGCATGCCGAAGCGCTGGCCGGGCTGACGCTGGCGCAGATCGTGCGGCCGGGCGCGCCGGTGGTCTACGGTTCCTTCTCCTCCAATGTCGACATGAAATCGGGCGCACCGGCCTTCGGCACGCCGGAGCACGTGAAGGCGACACTGGGTGCAGGCCAGCTGGCGCGCTTCACCGGTCTGCCCTGGCGCTCGGGCGGCGGCAGCGCGGCCAACATTTCGGACGCGCAGGCCGCGCACGAGACGCAGTTCGCGCTATGGGGCTCGGTGCTGTCGGGCGCCACCGTCTGCATCCACGCGGCCGGCTGGCTGGAAGGGGGCTTGAGCGTTTCCCTGGAAAAGCTGGTCACCGACATCGAGGCGCTGCAGACGGTCGCGGAACTTTGTGCGGCGACCCCCGGTGACGACGACGCAATAGGCTTCGAGGCGATCGCCGAAGTGCAGCCGGGCGGCCACTTCTTCTCGGCCGGCCACACCATGGCGCGCTACCGCACCGCCTTCTACGAGCCGCTGGTGGCCGACTGGTCGAATTTCGGCAACTGGACGCAAAGCGGCTCGAAGACCGCCACCGAACGCGCCACCGGCATCTGGAAGCGCACCCTTGCCGATTTCGAGCCGCCGGCCGCGGCGGCCGCCGCGTCAGGCGTGCTCGACGCGTTCATCGCCCGGCGCACCGAAGAGGGCGGCGCGGCGCCGGTGTCGTGAGATAGTTCGCGGATCCATCATCCCGAATTGTGGCCGTGATCTCGGAACCTGCGGCGCGTCCCACGCATTCATGGATGCGGGCCAATGCCTGGCTCCATCCGCGAGCCGTTGAGGGAGGACGACATGGGTTTCGACCAGTACCACGAACCGCCGGAAGAGCTGTCGCAGGAAGTGCGGACCTTTGCCCGCATGATCACCTCGCTGATCGAGGAGGCGGAAGCGATCAGCTGGTACGAACAGCGCATGTCGGTCGAGAAGAACCCGCAGGCCAAGGCGATCATGAAGAACGCACAGAGCGAGGAGTTCAAGCATTTCGGCATGGACCTCGAATTCCTGCTGCGCCAGAAGACGGATTGGCGCGTGGAACTGAAGGAAATCCTGTTTACGACGGGGGATATCGTGAAGGCCGGGGAGAAGGGCGAGAAGAAGGTGGATTGAGGCCGGACGTCAGCCTTCGAGGCTGGCAGCCTCACACTGGCAGCACAAACCCGTCCAGTACGCGCTTCTGGCCGGCCTTATCGAAGTCGATGGTCAGCTTGTTGCCCTCGATGGCTGAAATGTTGCCGTTGCCGAATTTCTGGTGGAAGACGCGGTCGCCGACGCTGAAGGCGGACGGCGTGTCGGAGACGGACTTGGCGACCAGTTCACCGTCGATGGTGCGGCCCTTGACGCTGGTGCGGCCGGCGCCGTAGCCGGAGTCTGTTTCACCATAGCCGATGCGTTCGACCTGATGGCCCGAACGCGTGCCCCAGTTGCGGTCGGTCGCCTCGGTGCGGTTGGCCTGCGCACGCTGCCAACCCGGCGTCGAATAGGTGTTAGAGAAGGCGCCGGATTTTTCCCCGCCGCCCGAAGTGCCGCCGATATTGTCGAAGCGCGAAGCGCCATAGGGGTTCTGTCTTCCCGCCCCCTGGCCGCCGCCACGGCCGGATGCGAACGAGCCGCCGCCATAGGGATTGCCGTAGCCGCCATAGGAGTTGCCGGCTTCGGCGACCTCGACATGGGCTTCCGGCAGTTCCTCGAGAAAGCGCGACGGGATGGTCGATTGCCAGAGCCCGTGGATGAGGCGGTTGGAGACGAACCAGATATGCAGGTTCTTCTTGGCCCGCGTCAGCCCGACATAGGCGAGCCGCCGCTCTTCCTCGAGCCCGGAGCGGCCGCCTTCGTCGAGTGCGCGCTGATGGGGAAAGAGGCCTTCTTCCCAGCCGGGCAGGAAGACGGTCTCGAATTCGAGGCCCTTGGCCGAATGCAGCGTCATGATGGAGACGGCATCGAGCCCGGCATTCTGCTCGGCATCCATGACCAGCGCGACATGTTCGAGGAAGGAGCGCAGCGATTCGTACTCCTCCATCGAACGGATCAGTTCCTTCAGGTTCTCAAGCCGCCCGGGGGCTTCCGCCGAGCGGTCGTTCTTCCACATGTCGGTGTAGCCGCTCTCCTCGAGAATGGTCTCGGCAAGTTCGGTGTGCGGCGTGGTTTCCAGCGCCTTTTGCCAGCGTTCGAAATTGGCAGCGACCTCGCGCAGCGCGGCGCGCGGTTTCGGCTTCAGCTCGTCGCTTTCCGCCAGTGTACCCGCCGCCTCCAGCATCGGGATGCGCAAGGCGCGCGCGGTGTCGTGGATCTGGCGGATGGTCGCTTCGCCCAAGCCGCGCTTGGGCACATTGACGATGCGCTCGAAGGCGAGGTCGTCGGTGCTGTTGGCGACGACGCGGAAGAAGGCCAGCGCGTCGCGGATTTCCATGCGCTCGTAAAAACGCGGACCGCCGATGACGCGGTAGTTAAGGCCGAGCGTGATGAAGCGGTCCTCGAAGGCGCGCATCTGGAAGGACGCGCGGACCAGGATCGCCATGTCGTTCAAATTGTGCTTCTGGCGCTGGTAGGCCTCGATGGTCTCGCCGATGGCGCGGGCTTCCTCCTCCGAATCCCAGGCGGCGTGGACGTTGACCTTGCCGTCCTCCGGATCGTTGCGGTCGGTGAACAGCGTTTTGCCGAAACGGCCCTCATTGTAGGCGATGAGATGGGAGGCGGCGCCCAGTATGTGCGCGGTCGAGCGGTAGTTGCGCTCCAGCCGGATGATGGTGGCGCCCGGAAAATCCTTGTCGAAGCGCAGGATGTTGTCGACCTCGGCGCCGCGCCAGCCATAGATCGACTGGTCGTCATCGCCGACGCAGCAGATGTTAACTTTGTTTTCGCTCACGGGCTGTTCCGCGCCTGCCGGCGCGGGCCCTCCGCGGGGGCCTCGCAACGGCTCGGACGCCCGGTCGGGCTTGCGGCCTTCGGCCGAAACTGCTGAATCGTCCTCTGGAGTTGCGGGTCTATAGCTAGCCGCTTCCGTTTTATCCGAAACACCGGAAAAACTTGGAGCGCGCCCACCCGGAGAACCACTTCGCGCTGGTTGTGATCCGCTCGGCCTTTGCGCCAAGAGACGCAGCCACATGTATTGGGCAGTGTTGGTGTCCTGGTACTCGTCGACGAGGATGTATTTGAACCGCCGGTGATAGTCCTTCAGCACATCGGGATTGGCGCGGAGGATGCGGATCGGGTGGCAGAGCAAATCGCCGAAATCGCAGGCGTTCAGCGTCTGCAGCCGCTCCTGATAGGCCTTGTAGAGCTCGCGGCCCTTGCCGTTGGCGAAGCTGCGCGCATCGCCCTCGGCGATATCGGCCGGACCCTGGCCCTTGTTCTTCCAGCCGTCGATCATCTGGGCGAATTGTTTCGCGGGCCAGCGCTTGTCGTCCAGGCCCTCGGCCTGGATCAGCTGCTTGATCAAGCGCACGACGTCGTCGGTATCGAGGATGGTGAAGTCGGATCTCAGGCCGGCAAGCTCGGCGTGGCGGCGCAGCAGTTTCACCCCGATCGAGTGGAAGGTGCCGAGCCACGGCATGCCCTCGACATTGCCTTCGCCGATCAGGATGCCGATGCGCTGTTTCATCTCGCGCGCGGCCTTGTTGGTGAAGGTGACGGCCAGGATCTGCGAGGGGAAGGCCCTGCCGGTGGCAAGGATGTGGGCGATGCGGGTGGTCAGCACGCGCGTCTTGCCCGTGCCGGCGCCGGCCAGCACCAGAACCGGGCCTTCGGTGGTCTCCACGGCCAGCCGCTGCTCGGGATTCAAGCCCCTGAGATAGTCGGGCGCATTGTTTTGGCCGCCGCGGGCAGCCATGGCGCGCGCGGCAATGCCCGACGGGGCCGTGGGCCGCGCATTGGGTTCGTCGAAAAAGGGCATGTCTTCGGAAAAGCCGGACATCTCCCCCGAATGTAGTGATTCGGGAGGGAAAGACCAGAACTGTCTACGTTTTGTTCCGGTAAAGTGCCCGATACGGCGGCTTCACCGATATGGGAACCGCCGTTGTGGAACAATCCCAGGCGGAACGAGGTTGCTGCCCGCGGGTCCGCGACCTACGCTTGACAGGCGCCGCCGTCGGGAGAAAGTTGCACGGGCAACACGCAATGCCGGGTTGCCCTTGCCCGCCCCATGCGCGCAACAGTCGAAGGAGTATCATCTTGGCTGTCACCATCACCTCCCTCATTCTCTTCCTCATAGGCCTGGCGCTTGGCGCCGGCGGCATCTGGTTGGCTTCGCTGGGCGGCAGTTGGTACTACATCATCGTCGGTCTCGCCTTCCTGGTCGCCGCCTGGCTGCTCTACCGGCGCCGTTCCACGGCGCTCTGGCTCTACGCGGCGATCGTGCTCGGCACGCTGGCCTGGGCGGTCTGGGAAACCGGCTTCGACTGGTGGGAACTCGGTCCCCGCGGCGGCATCATCGTGCTGGTGGCGTTGTGGCTGCTGACGCCGTGGGCGCGGCGCGGCCTTGCCGGTCCGGACGGGCGAGCCCCTTTGATCCTTGCCGTGCTGGCATCGCTGGCGGTGGCCGGCTATTCGATGACCACGGACCCGAAGGACATCGGCGGCGCCCTCGACACCGACAAGGTGATCCCCAACGCCAATCTCGGCGGCGATGTGCCTGCGGGCGAATGGCACTATTACGGGCGCACGCAGTTCGGCCAGCGCTATTCGCCGCTCGACCAGATCACGCCGGAAAACGTCGCCAACCTGAAGCCGGCCTGGACCTATCGCACCGGCGACGTCAAGGGCCCCGACGATGTCGGCGAGACCACTTATCAGGTGACACCGCTCAAAGTGGGCGACACGCTCTATATCTGCACGCCGCACAACTTCGCCATCGCCGTCGATGCGGCGACCGGCAAGGAGAAGTGGCGCTACGATCCCAAGATCAAGCTCGACAAGGACCGCCAGCACCAGACCTGCCGGGGCGTCTCCTATTATGCCGACGCAGCAGGCGCCGCCGGCCAGCCCTGCGCGGCGCGCGTCTACCTGCCGACCTCGGATGCGCGGCTGATCGCGCTCGACGCCGCCAACGGGCAGGTTTGCCCGGCCTTCGCCGAGGGCGGCACGCTCAATCTGTTGACGGGCATGCCGTATCCGAAGTCGGGCTATTACTACTCGACCTCGGCGCCGCTGATTGCCGGCGGCAAGATCATCGTCGGCGGGGCGGTCAACGACAATTATTCGACGCAGGAGCCGTCCGGCGTCATCCGCGCCTATGATGCGAGCAGCGGCAAATTGCTGTGGAACTGGGATTCCGGCAATCCGGACCAGACGACGCCGCTGCCGGCCGGCCAGACCTACACCGCCAACTCGCCCAACATGTGGTCGACGCCGAGCGCCGACGAGAAGCTCGGCCTGCTCTACGTGCCGCTCGGCAACCAGACGCCGGACCAGCTCGGCATGGGCCGCAGTGCCAATGTGGAGAAATTCTCCTCCTCGATCACCGCGCTGGACCTCAACACCGGGCAGTTGAAATGGGTGCGCCAGACCGTGCACCATGACCTCTGGGACATGGACGTGCCGGCGCAGCCGAGCCTGATCGACATCACCAAGGCCGACGGCTCCGTGGTGCCCGCGCTGGTCGGGCCGACCAAGCAAGGGGACCTCTATGTGCTCGACCGGCGCACCGGCGAGCCGGTGATTGCGGTCAAGGAAGTGCCGGCGCCCGGCGGCGCCATCGAGGGCGACCACACATCGCCGACGCAGCCCGCGTCCGATCTTTCCTTCAACCCGCCGCCGCTGACCGAGCACGATATGTGGGGCATCACCATGTTCGACCAGCTGGCGTGCCGCATCGCGCTTCACAAATTGCGCTATGAAGGCCGCTACACGCCGCCTTCGCTGCAGGGATCGCTGGTTTATCCCGGCAATTTCGGCACGTTCAACTGGGGTGGCGTGGCGGTCGATCCGGTGCGGCAAGTGATGTTCGGGATGCCAACCTATCTTGCCTTCACGTCGCGGCTGGTGCCGCGCGCCGACGTGCCGCCGCCGGGCGACACCAAGGGCAGCGAGCAGGGGTTGAACCGCAATGACGGCGCGCCCTATGCCGTGGTGATGGGACCGTTCCTGTCGCCACTCGGCATTCCCTGCCAGGCGCCGCCCTGGGGCTACGTCGCGGGCGTCGATCTTCGCACCGGCGCGATTGCCTACAAGCACCGCAACGGCACCGTCTATGACATGACGCCGCTGCCGTTGCCGTTCAAGGTCGGGGTGCCCGGCATTGGCGGCCCGATGATCACCGCCGGCGGTGTCGCCTTCCTGGGTGCCGCGGTCGACGACTATCTGCGCGCCTATGACCTGACGTCAGGCAAGCAGCTCTGGCAGGCGCGGCTGCCGGCCGGAGGGCAATCGACGCCGATGACCTACACCGTCGCGGACGGACGCCAGTTCGTGGTCATCGTCGCCGGCGGCCACGGCTCGGTGGGCACCAAGCCGGGCGATTACGTGATGGCCTACGCGCTGCCGAAGTAGGCAGGCGGGGTTACCGGGTCCGGCGAGCCGACGATCAGCCGAGCCCCAGATGGCTCTTTAGGCTCGGCACCGAGCCAAGCACTTGGTTGGTCAGATCGGGGCCCGCGGCCGCCTCGGCCTGCTGGACAAGCGTCTCGCCAGCCTTCTGGATCTGCGCCAAGTCGAGGCCGGAGGCCTTGAGCGCCGCGAGGCCGTTGACCAGCGCGCCGGCCTTTTCGCCGAGAACGCCGCCAAGCGCGCCCTGCAGCGACGACAGGAAGCCGCCACCGCCGCCGGCCGGGGCGGCCATGACGTCATATTTCTGCGCCAGCGCATCGGCGCCCGGAATCTTGGCGAAGAAGGAGGAGGCGCTGGTGCCTTCGGCCTCGTGCTCGAGCACCGAGAAAATGGTGCCGACGACCTTTTCGGTCGTGGCCTGGTCGAGACCGGCCTTCTGCGAGACGGTGTTCACGATGTCCTGAACGTCCATGACTTCACATCAACTTTGGGTTTTCAAGTTCGCGGGCTGGCGCTTGCGGCTGCGGACCCTGACCATGGACTTGCGGCTTGCCGCGACAACGGCCGCGCGCATCGCCAGAACGGCCGCCACTGCTGCCACGAAGGCGGTTGCCAGGATCGGCGAGGGCATGGTCATCGGCATTGTTCCTTTCAGATCGGGCCTATAGGACCGAGGGCGACCGGCCAGCCAGTTTCCCCCACTATTGTGGCAGCGCCATCAAGATTTGTCACCGATGACAAAAACGTGATGATCCTCGGCCGACCGACGGCCGCGAGGCAGCGAGATGTCACGCTCCGGTGACTGGACGATGAGAGGCTCGCCCCTATCTTGCGACCGGCAAGGACACCGCAGTCGCGACGAGATCGGGGAAGCCCATGGCCGACGTCACCACCAAACCCGTCATCACCCAGGCGATGATCGATGCCTATGACGAATACACGCATCTGACACTGGATCGCCGCCGCTTCATGGAGCAACTGACCAGGCTTGCCGGATCGGGCGCGGCGGCCGCCGCGATCGCGCCGATGCTGGCGGCGAACTCGGCCCAGGCGGCGATCGTCGCCGACAACGATGCCCGCGTGAAGGGCGAGGACATCACCTATCCCGGCAGCGGCGGCGAGATGAAGGGCTATCTGGTCAGGCCTGCGGACCAGGCCGGCAAGCTCGGCACGGTCGTCGTCATCCATGAAAACAGGGGACTCAACCCGCATATCCGCGACGTCGCCCGGCGCGTGGCGCTGGAAGGGTTCGTGGCGCTCGCGCCGGATTTCCTGTCGCCGCTCGGCGGCACGCCCACTGACGAGGACAAGGCGCGCGACATGTTCGGGAAGCTCGACCCGGCGCAGACCGTGGCCAATGGCGTGGCGACGGTCGCCTTCCTCAAGGGCGACAAGGACGGCAACGGCAAGGTCGGCGCCATCGGCTTCTGCTGGGGCGGCGGCGCGGCCAACATGCTGGCCGTCAATGCGCCCGACCTTGCCGCGAGCGTCGCCTATTACGGCATGCAGCCGAAGGCCGCCGACGTCTCGAAGATCAAGGCCGCGTTGCTGCTGCACTATGCCGGCCTCGACGAGCGCACCAATGCCGGCATCGATGCGTTCAAGAAGGAACTCGATGCCGCGCATGTCGAATACACGGTCTATGTCTATGAAGGCGCCAACCATGCCTTCAACAACGACACCTCGGTGGCGCGCTACGACAAGAAGGCGGCCGACCTCGCCTGGGGCAGGACGATCGCCTTCCTCAGGCAGAAGCTGGCATGACCATCGCCTTCAGGCCGCCGGCGCCCAGATCGTCTTGAAGGCCGGCGACAGGGTGAAGCCCGCCGGGCGCTCCGATTTCGGCGGCGGGCGCCGCACGCCTTCCTGCAAATAGCGCAGGGCAGAGGTCAGCCCGTTCATCGTGTAGGGCTTGGCGATGACGCCGATCGCACCGGCGAAGTGGTCGGGGATGCGCTTCGGGTTGGCGGTCATGAAAATGACCATCGAGTTCTTCCTGTCGCCAATATATTCGGCAACGTCGATGCCGGTCGGGCCGTCGGTGAGATGGATGTCGACAAAGGCGATATCGGCCTGCGTGGTATCGACCATGTCCTTTGCTTCGGCGAGCGATGTTGCCCAGCCGACGACGCTGTGCCCGGCGTCCTCGACCAGGCTCTCCAACTCCATGGCCAGCAGCGCCTCGTCCTCGACGATCAGGACCTTGAGCGGTTCAATCATGACAGGTTCCCTTTGTGCTGTGGTCCATTGGGCATCGAGATGACAACGCGAGTGCCGGGACCGGCATCGCGCCACTCGATGTCGGCACGCAATTGGCGGGCAAGCGACTTGATCAGCCGCATGCCGAAGGAGGCGTCGCCATTGGCGCCCGCCATGCCGACGCCGTCATCCGAGACCTCGATGTTCAAATGGCCGTCCGGCTGGCTCATCTTGATGCCGATGCTGCCCGATCTCGTGCCGTCGGGCCTTTCCTTGAAGGCATGCTTGAGCGCGTTGGTGACGAGTTCGTTGACCATCAGCGCCACCGGCGTCGCCTTCTCGGCCGGGACGACGACTGGCTCGAGATCGAGTGTCGGGTTGATTTCCGAACGTCCCGAAGCAGTCAGCAGGTCGGAGATGAGATCCTTGGCGAAGTCGGAAACATCGAACTTGCTGACATCCTTGGACTGGTAGAGCCGGCGGTGCACGGTGCTGAGCGCCTCTATGCGCTCCAACATCGTGCCAAGCGAGCGCTTGAGGTTCGCGTCGGAGACGGTGCGGCTCTGCATGAGGATAAGCGAGGAGATCATCTGCAGATTGTTCTTCACCCGATGATCGACCTCATGCAGCAGCGTGGTCTGCGCCTCAAGCGCCGCTTCGAGCTCAGCCGTGCGTTCCTTGACGGCCTTTTCGAAACGCTCCTTGTCCGCGGTGATGCGATTTTCCCAGAGCTTCCGGTCGGAAACATCGAGTTGCGAAGCGAAGAAGAACTGCATTTCGCCTTTGTCGTTGGAGACGGGGCTTATGTAGAGCGCGTTCCAGAAGGTCGACCCGTCCTTGCGGTAATTCAGGATATCGACACTGATGTCGGTTTCATCGGCGATCGCGGCGCGTATCTGAGCGATAGCTTCCTTGTCGCTCTCCGGCCCCTGCAGGAAGCGGCAGTTCCTGCCGAGAACCTCGTCGCGCTCATAACCCGTCAGGCGCAGGAAGGCGTCGTTTGCAAAGACGATCGGATTGTCCTGCCGGCGCGGATCGGTAATGATCATCGACATGCGCGTGGCGCGGATGGCCGCCGCGAAGGGGTCGCCCTTGCCGTGCTCGACATGAAGGTCGTCGGTCATATGCCATGCGTCCGCCGGCTCCCTGGTCCGTTTCCGTTCCATAGCGTCGCTCCAAGCCATTTTTCGCGGGAGACAACGGCTCAAAGTAGAATTTGGTTTCAATCTCGGCTGGCCTGTCGCAGTTCGTCGCAGGCGGGAACCGATGGAGGCTTTCCGCAACCGACCGCGAGGAAGGGGTTTCCCGGCTAGCCAGCCGAGGCCGGCCTGTGAAGCGCAACGCCGGCCACGACCAGCGCGATGCCGAGGCAATCGGACGGACCGGGTACCTGGCGCAGCACGACGACGCCGATCAGCGTTGCGGTGACCGGCAGCAGCGACAGCATCAGCGCGAAACTCGCGCGCGGGAACCGCGCCATGGCGAGCTGGTCGCATACGTATGGAATGACCGACGAGCAGATGCCGACGCCGATGGCAGCGACGAGCAGCGGCGGCGACAAAAAGGCGGGCAGGGCGTCGGTGAAGCCAACGGGCAGCACGACGACGAAAGCGACCGCCATGGCCGCACCCAGGCCGGCGATGCCGTCGCCGGCGCCCGCGCGGGCGACACGGTGGCCAAGCACGATGTAGCCGACAAAGAGCGCGCCGTTGAGGAACGCCCAGACCAGCCCGACCGGGTCGCTTGACCATTTGACGTCGATCAGCAGCAAGGTGCCGGTCACGGCGACGGCAAGAGCGGCCAGGTTGCGGGCCGTCCTGAGGCCGGCGAGCGCGACGCCGATGGTGCCGACGAATTCGATCGCCGCAACCAGCGAGATCGGCAGGCGGTCGAGCGCCAGGTAGAACGAACAGTTCATCACCGCCAGGCAAGCACCGAAGGCAACGAGCAGGAGCCGCGTCGGAGGATCGGCGCTGGCGAAGGTTCGCCATGGGCGGGTCAATGGCGCGAAGACCAGCGCCGCGGTGGCTATGCGCAGCCAGGCCATGCCGAGCACGCCGACTTGCGCAAAAAGCAGCACGGCGAAGGCCGGGCCGAGATAGTGGAAGACAGCGCTGACAGCGAACCAGATATGAGGCGGCAATCTTGTCGCGAGCCCGGCGAGCGCGGGGCCGGCAAAGGCCGGGGTGGCAGCGGCAGGGCTGGTATGCGGGGCTTGCCTCTGGTCATCCATGGGATCAGTATCGTAGCCGATCCTCCCTATTCATATGGATGATGACCAGCTTGACCCATCATTCCTTTCCCGGAAGCAAGGAGTTTTCCATGAAACGCCTTCGAAACGAAAATGCCGACATCGACGCGGCCGACATGAAGATCCTGCGCCTGCTGGAAGAGGACGCGCGCATCAGCACCGCGGAGCTGGCCCGTTCCGTCGGCCTGTCTGCGCCGAGCGTGGCGGAGCGCATCAAGCGGCTGCAGGAGAACGGCGTGATTGAGGCCTATTGCGTCAGGATCAACCCGGCGGCGCTTGGCCTGAAACTGTCCGCGTGGCTGCGCATCCGGCCGGTGCCTGGGCAATTGTCAGTCGTGGCCGAGATCATCCGTGAGTTGCCGGAGATCGCACAATGCGACCGGGTGACCGGAGAGGACTGTTTCATCGCGCTGGCGCATGTCGGCTCGGTCGCCGAACTCGAACGGGTGATCGACCGCATCATCCCCTATGCGATGACCAACACGGCGATCATCCAGTCGTCGCCGGTGATCGCGCGCTCGCCGCTGGCGGCGATCAGGCAACGGCGCTAAGCGTGGCCGCGCTTCAGGCGGGCGCGCTTCAGGATGCTGCGCCAGCGGATCATGTCGAACGGGATCGGTTCGTTGTTGTTGGCGATGTGAAAGATCTCGTTGTCGACATTCTTGAGCGAACGCCAGAAATCGTAGTCCGATATGCGCGGATCGGCCGCCAGCCTGTCCACCTCGACCTTGATGTCGGTTTTCATGCACGTTCCTCGAACCGGCTTCGCCGCGCCGCCCGCTAAAACAACCCTGTGCGGACGTTTTCGACCGCTCCGCTGAGTCGTTCAACGGCTCAAATGGCTTGTTCCCGTTAAATCCTCGGTAAGGTTAATGCGGGTGCGAGGTGGCTTCAAGCACGCGTGCCAGCCGATTTGAGGAACCCGGCGATTTTGGATCGCGGGTGTGGCATTGAGGCCAGACCCGGTCGCCTGGGCTTCGCCCTATTTGCGCTTGATGCCGATCGAACGGCCGGCGCGCTCGGGCATCGGGAGCACGGAGTGGGCGGCGCGCATGGCTTCGATCCTGGCCAGTACATCGGCGGGAAAGGGCGCCACCTTCGGCCCCGACATGTCGACATGCAGCGACAAGGTCTCGGACGTGGCGGCGAGCCAGCCGTCGACATGGCGGATTTCCTGATAGGCCCGCAGCCGCTTCTCGTCATGGTCGATGAGCTGGAAGGAGACCGTGACCTTGTGGTCGAGATGCAGCTCCCTGACGTAGCAGACATGGACCTCGGCGGTGTAGATGGTGAGCCGCCGCTCTTTCACATAGTCCAGACCCATGCCCATCGCCTCGAAGGCCTCGTCCGAGCAGCGGTCGAACAGCACGTTGTAATAGGCCATGTTGAGATGGCCGTTATAGTCGATCCAGTCCTTCTCGATGTCCATGGGCCTGGAGACGAAGGGGGCGGGAATGGACATCGAAACTTCCTTGTTCTGGTGCTGGACAGAGTAGCCGGTGAGTGTCTTTACATTCTGACGCAATTTCGGATGGAAAACCGCTTCACACTTTTCCTGAAATTGCTTTAGGCATCCATACTCGCATAACAAGCGTGGGCGCTGGTCCATTCGCGGAGGAATTTATGGCTCTGAGCGACCTCAATCCGGTCGAACGCAACGAGGAAGGCATCGCGGCGGTGCTTGGCATCCTCAAGCAGCGGCTGGGCGAGCGCTTCCAGACCGGACAGGCCATCCGCTCGCAGCACGCGCATACGACCACCTATATTCCGACGCAGGCGCCCGACGGCGTCGCTTTCCCGGAGACGACGGCCGAGGTGCAGGAAATCGTGCGTGCCTGTGCCGCACACCGTGTGCCGGTGATCGCGTTTGGCGTCGGCTCGTCGCTCGAAGGCCACACCAATGCGCCGGGTGGAGGCATTTCGGCCGATACGTCGCGGATGAACCGCATTCTTTCGGTCAATCCGCAGGATCTCGACTGCACGGTGGAGCCGGGCGTCACGCGCGAGGACCTGAACCGGCATCTGCGCGATACCGGCCTCTTCTTCCCAATCGATCCGGGCGCCAATGCCTCGCTCGGCGGCATGGCGGCGACGCGGGCGTCCGGCACCAATGCGGTGCGCTACGGGACGATGCGCGAGAACGTGCTGTCGCTGACCGCCGTCATGGCCGACGGCGAGACGGTGACGACCGGCAAGCGGGCGAAGAAGAGTTCGGCCGGCTACGACCTGACCCGGCTGCTGGTCGGCTCCGAGGGCACGCTTGGCATCATCACAGCACTGACCTTGAAGCTGCAAGGCATTCCGCAGGCGATCTCGGGCGGCGTCTGCCCGTTCCCGAGCGTCGAAGCGGCCTGCAACGCCGTCATCGCGACGATCCAGATGGGCATTCCGGTGGCGCGCATCGAACTGGTCAACGCGCTGCAGATGCGGGCGATGAAGACCTATTCCAAGCTCGATTATCCCGAGAGCCCGTGCCTGTTCGTCGAGTTTCATGGCAGCGACGCCGGCGTTGCCGAACAGGCGGAGACCTTTGGGATGATCGCGGAAGAAAATGGCGGCGGGCCGTTCCTGTGGACCAGCGTTGCCGAGGAGCGCACCAAATTGTGGAAGGCCAGGCACGACGCCTACTGGGCGTCGCTGACCTTGCGGCCGGGCGCCAAGGGGCTGTCGACCGATGTCTGCGTACCGATCTCGCGCTTTGCCGAATGCGTCATGGAAACCGAGGCCGACATTGCCGAGATGGGACTTATCGCGCCCATCGTCGGCCATGCCGGAGACGGCAATTTCCACGTGCTGGTGCTGATGGATGTCAACGATCCCAAGGAAATCGCGCTGTCGGAAAAATTCGTGGCACGGCTCAACATGCGGGCGATCGCCATGGAGGGTACCTGCACCGGCGAGCACGGCATCGGGCAAGGCAAGATCGGGTTCCTGCGCCACGAACTCGGCCATGGCGTCGACATCATGCGCACGATCAAGCAGGCGCTCGATCCGCAAAACATCATGAATCCGGGCAAGATCCTGCCTGACGCGGGCTAAGGGCATCGCGAACAGCGCGTCTTGACCGCGCCGCCATTCGGGTCGAGGCGGTGCTGGCCATGGCGATGCGGCGGCTGAACGGCGAGGCCGAACGGCGGCGCCAACTGGCGGCCCGCACTTCGCTGGTCGACAATGCGCGCAAGGCGCTGGCCTTGAAGCAGAAAGCTCCGGACGGTCCCACGCACAATTCGCGCACCGCCCACGAGGGCATGCGGGCCGTGGCCAACCAGAAGGTTCCAAATCTTGTTCGGCCGGCCGAACTCGGCCGCCAGCGCAAGGCGGCCAATGTGGCGCAGGCGAAACGCGACGCACGCTAAGGGGCCGTCAACCGCCGCTCTACCCTGCAGCGGAAAGCTGCTCCCGGGCGTCCTGCGCAAGCGTCTGCAGCATGGGGCGGGTCGGGGCGAAGAAGGTCGTGCCGGTGTGCGGCGTGGAGACATCGAGCAGCCGGTCGTAGGCGCCGGGCGGGTCGCCGACATACATGCGCTGCAGCATTTTCTCCGTGACCCAGAGATATCTGCTGTAGCCGATGAAGTAGGTGCCGAATTCGTTCTGCCCGGGCCTGCCGAACGGCATGTTGTCACGCAATATGTCGTGTTCGTTGCCGTCGGCATCGACCACGGTGGCCAGCGACTTGTGCGATTTGCGCGGCGCGTCGTCATCGTCGATTTCGATGTTGTCGATCTTAGTGCGGCCGATGATCGCCTCCTGCTCGGGCGTGGGAATGCGCGCCCAGGCCTGCATGTCGTGCAGATATTTCTGGACCACGACATAGCTGCCGCCGGCGAAATCGGCATCCTCGTCACCGACCAGCGCCGAGGCGGGCAAATCGAGGCCGGCCGGGTTGGCGGTGCCGTCGACGAAGCCGAGCAGGTCGCGGGCGTCGAAATAGCGAAAGCCGATCACTTCGTCGACGACGCTGACGCCGGGACCAAGCCTGTCGAGCAGGATACGCTCGAATTCGAAGCACATGTCGGGCCGCTCGGCGCGGATGTGAAAGAGCAGGTCGCCCGGTGTCGTTGGCGCCGAATGGACCGCGCCCTTGATCGGCGCGAACGGCTTCAGTTCCAGCGGCCGCCGGCCGGGGCTGAGCCGGTCCCAGAGATCGCGGCCGATGCCGGCGATGCAGGACAGGCGCCCGCCGAGATCGCGGAATCCGACAGTCTTGACCAGATCGTCGAGTTCGCCGAGCACGGAACAAACCCTGGCCAGAGCCGGCTGATCGCCGGCGACGATGCCGACAAGGAAAATCGCCGACTGCGATAGCGGGGCATCGACACTCTGCGCATCGATCGGCACGCGATCCCAGTTCTTGCCCGACATCCGAGAATCTCCGCTTTTCCCGGATTTGTTTCAGATCGTCCGACATGACGCAACACGGGATGAATTGCCTCTTTATCGACACGCGGATGCGGGTAGAGTGCGGCGGAATTGCAATCAACCTGTTCGGAGCTGATGCTCGCACGCCTGTTCGTGATCTTCGGTGGCCTGTTCGTGCTGGTGCTGCTTGCGGCGCTGGTGGTGCCGCATTTTATCGACTGGACTGGCTACCGCGCCGAGTTCGAGCGCGAGGCAAGCGCCATCCTCGGCCGCAAGGTAACCGTGCAGGGCGACGCCACGGCAAGGCTGCTGCCGTTTCCCTCGGTGACCTTTTCCAAAGTCGCCGTCGCCGGTGGCCCCGACGGTCAGCCGGCCATGACCGTCGAGACGTTTTCGATGGACGCGGAACTGGCACCCTTCCTGCGCGGCGAGGTGCTGATCTTCGACATGCGGCTGGTGCGGCCGAAGGCGACCATCGACATCGCCGCCGACGGAACCGTCGATTGGGCCATGCGCCCGTCCTCGCCCTTCGACCCCGGCCAGGTCTCGATCGAGAAACTGACTGTGACGGAAGGGCAGATTGAACTGCGCCATGCCGCCGGCGGCCGCACCCACATCTTTTCGGAGATCAACTCGACCATTTCGGCCAAGTCGCTGGCCGGTCCGTGGCGCATGGATGGCACGTTGCGGCTGGACGGGTTGCGGACCACGGTCGCGGCGTCGACCGGCAAGGCCGAACCCTCCGGGCAGATGCGGTTACGGGTGAAGGCGGATCCCGACGCCTATCCGCTGGTCATCGAGACCGACGGCAATGCCGGCATCGTCAACGGTGCCGCCGTCTATTCCGGCCAGTTCAAGATTTCGGGCGCGGACAAGGATAGCGCGGGCAAGAATTCAGCCGAGTTGCGCGGCACGGACGGCGAGACGGTGAAAGTCAGCACCGGCAAGTCCGATCCGGGCTTCCGGCTTAACGGCAAGTTCTCGCTCGATCACCAGAAGCTTGGCGTCGACGAATTCCGTTTCGAGACCGGTCCGCTCGACAATCCCTACACCGCCGATGGCAAGGCCTCGGTCGATTTCGGCCAGAAACCGAGTTTCGCCATCGAGGCGAATGGCGCGCAGGTTCAGTTCGACGAGGCGGTGGGTGCCCAGGCGGGTACGGGCCTGACGCTGGATCAGCGCATCGCCGGGTTGGAACAGGCGCTGCTCGATCTGCCGAAGCCGACCATTCCCGGCACGGTCGAGGTCAAGTTGCCGGCGGTGGTGGCCGGCGACACGACGGTGCGGGATGTTCATCTTTCGGCCGAGCCGGTCGGTGACGGTTGGTCGGTGAAATCGCTGGCCGCGACCTTGCCCGGCCGCACCAAGCTGGAAGCCGATGGCAATGTCATGCTCAACGTACAGGGCCATTTCGGCTTTACCGGCTCGTTGCTGCTGGCCGTGGCGCAGCCTTCGGGTTTTGCCGCCTGGCTGTCGAAGGATGTCGACGAGGCGATCCGCCGTCTGCCTGCCGCCGGTTTCAAGGCCAAGGTCGATCTCTCGCAAAATCATCAATCCTTCAGCGATCTCGAACTGATCCTCGGCAAGGCGAAGTTTTCCGGCCGCATTGATTCCAGCCAGCCCGAAGACGCAAAGCCATCGGTGCTGATGCGGCTCGAGGGCGGCGATCTCGATGTCGATGGGCTGGCGGCCTTCGCCTCGATCTTCGTCAGCGACAAGGGAGCCAATCGTTTTGCCGACAGCGACCTCGATTTCCAGATCAAGGCCGGCCCTGTCAGCGCCGGCGGCTTGACCGCCGACACGGTCGATACCGCGCTCAGGCTGCGCGACGGGCTGCTCGAAATCGACCGGCTGTCTGTCGGCGGGCTGGCCGGTTCCTCGATCAGCGCCACCGGCCGCATCAAGGATTTTCCGGCGAGCCCGACCGGCAAGCTGGACGCCTCGGTGGTCGCGGTCGACCTCAAACCGCTGATCGATGTCGCAGCACGGCACTATCCGGACAATGCCGTGCTGAAGGGGCTCGCAGACCGCGCCGCAGCCTATCCCGACTTGTTCCAGGACGCGCGCGTCGACCTCGTGGCCAGTGCCGCCGACAATGGCGACGGCACCACGGGCCTGGCGGTGAGCGGGCAAGGCAAGGCCGGTGGCTCGTCCTTTTCGGCGTCGCTGTCGGGGAAGGGCGCGGTGGACAGGCTTGCCGACGCGCCGGTGACACTGACTTTCAATGCCAGGAACCCGGACGCAACCGCCTTGCTCGCGCTCTACGGCCTGCCGGCGCTGCCGCTCGGCATGCTGGGTGAAGCAAGCACCGACATCCAGGCCAAGGGCACGCTTTCCGGCGGTCTGGCGACGAGCTTCAGCCTTGCCGGCAATGACTTCAAAGCCGGCTTCGAGGGGATGGTCGCCGACACGCCGCAAGGCCCGACGGCCAAGGGCAAGATCAACCTCGACGCCTCCGACATCGAGCCGTGGCTGATGACGACGGGCATCGGCCTGCCCGGCATGGGCGCCGGCATGTCGACATCGCTGGCCGCGCAGGCCGATTACGGCAATGGCCTGCTGGTGCTCTCCGGGCTCAGCGGCGCCATCAACGAGGCGGCTGTGTCCGGCGACATCAACCTCGATGTCAAGCAGGGGGTCGACGGCAAGGACGGCGTGCCGCATCTGGCTGGGGCGCTGGCGCTCGACGAACTCGACCTCGATCCGATGGCGGTGGCGCTGTTTGGCGATTCCGCTTTTCTCGTGGACAAGAACGGGTCCGACAAGAGTGACAATGCCGACAAGAATAACAGGGCCGACAAGAATGACAGGGCCGACAAGAATGATAGGGCCGACAAGAATGACAAATCCGGCGCGTGGCCGTCGGCGCCGTTCAGCCAGAAGTCCAGCCTGCCGTTCACGGCCGAACTCGACCTGACCACGGCTTCGCTGACCGTTGGCCCGCTCGCCACCGCCTATGACGCGGCACTCTCGCTCAAGCTCGACCCGGAAGGCATTCGGGTCACCGATCTCAAGGCCAAATTCCTCGGCGGGGCGCTCTCCGGCCTGTTCGAGCTGAAGAACAATGACGGTACCGGGCTTTTCACCGGACAGATGAAACTGGCGGGTGCCGATCTGGCTGATGTCTTGCCGGATGCGGGCATCGGCGGCAGCGGCGATTTCTCGACGACGCTGTCGACCAGCGGCAAATCCGTCGACGCGATGATTGCCGCTCTATCGGGATCCGGCACGGCGACGCTGAAGGGCTTGCGGATCGCCGGCGTCAATCCTGACGCGTTCGGCGCATTCCTGGCCAAGGCGGATGCGATCGGACGCGATATCGACGCCGCCAAGACGGCTGGTTTCGCGCCTGACATAGCCGCCGACGGCAGCTTCGCCGCCGGGAATGCCGAGGTCGCCTTCACGATTGCCGGCGGCACGCTCAGGGCGCCGCCGATCAGCCTTGAAAACCCGGCGGCGACCTTGTCGGCCGACATCATGGCGGATCTCAACGCCGGCACGGTTTCCGCCAAGGGCGCGGTCACCTATCGGCCCGGCGACGAAGCGCTGGTCGGCTCCGAGCCGGCCGTGAATTTCACCGCCGAGGGGCCGTTCGGTGCCGTGAAACGGCAGTTCGACAGCGAGCCCCTGGCGCAATTCCTGACCCAGCGTGCGCTGGAAAAAGAACAGCAACGCGTCGAGGCGATGCAGGCCGCGCTGCTGGAGAAACAGCGGCTGCGACGCGAAGTGCGCTATTACGCGGCGCTTCAGGATGCCCGCGACAAGGCCGCGGAGGAGCTGCGCCAACAAGAGGAAGCGGCGCGCCTGAAGGCAGAGGCCGACGCCAGGGCGAAAGCGGAGGCCGACGCTCAGGCCCAGGCCGACGCGGATGCCAAGGCGAAGGCCGACGCGGAAGCAAAAGCCAAGGCGGATGCCGAGGCCAAGGCGGCGGCGGAACAGCAGGCAGCGGACGAGGCGGCCAAGGCGCAGGCCGAGCAGGAGCGCCAGAAGGCGGAGGAGGCGATGCGCATTGCCTCCCAGGAAAAGGCCAGGCTCGAAGCCGAGCGCAAGGCGGCGCAACAGGCACCCAAGGCCGAGCAGGTGCCCGCCAACGACAATCCGCCTCCAGCCAAGCCGAAAGCCAATCCGTTCACGGTCGACAATCTGTTGAAGTCACTGCAGTAGGCAGCAGGGCTAGGCTTTCCGGTTGGTCACCCGCCGGGCAATCGTCTCAAGAACGAACGTTTCGGCGCCGTCGGCGACGTATCTGGCGTGGCGGAAATCGCGGATGGCGGCAAGCTTGCCGCCCTGCCAACCCAGCAGGATGAAGTATGCCGGCGCTGCCGTCGGGTCGTTGGGATCGCGCACGAGGATTGCCGGACGGTCCTCGACGAAACCAGGCTGGAAATGCCAGTCCCGCACCCGGGAATAATTGCCGAAATAGGTGGCCACCTCCTTGCGGCCGTTGAGCCTTGCCCTGGCCACCAGTTCCAGCCGCACTTCGTCGGCCAGCATGTCTCGCACGGCGTCGAAGTCGCGGGCGTTGAAGCGATCGACATAGGCGTCGAGCAACAGGCGCTCCGACGCACTCAGCCTGGGAACAGGACGATCGTCCTGTTCGTCGGCGAGCTCACGCAGCCGGCCACGGCCACGATGCAGCGCTGCCTTGATCGCGGGGATGCTGGTGTCGAGCATGGTGCTGATTTCCCGCAGCGAATAGCCCAGCACATCCATCATGATGACGCTGCTTCGCTGCGCGACGGGAAGGCGCATGAAACTGTGCAATCCGGCTGCCGCAGCCTGCCGCTCGGCGATGGAATTTGCCGGGTCGGCGATCATGTCCGGCTCCTCCTCGGAGAAAGTCTTCTCACGGGCGCGGCGGCGCAAAAAGTCGAGCGCCGCATTGTGGGCGATGCGAAACAGCCAGCCTTCGGGATTGGCGATCGGGACGGTGCCGGCCAAGGCCTCGAATGCCTTGGCCAGCGCCTCCTGCACGACGTCCTCGCCATCGATGACCGAGCCTGTCATCCGGGCGCAGTAGCGATGCAGTTTGGGGCGCAATTCGCCGAACAAGCGGTCGAAAGGCTCTGGGATCTCGCCTGGATTGTTCATGCACCGGCCGTTCTTGACATGGTTCTATTCAGGCTACTCGTCCAGCATCCGATAATGGCCCACCACTGTCATCACGTCACGATGCGGAGGGTCGACGCAGCGATCCCT
Source organism: Mesorhizobium sp. ESP6-5 (assembly GCF_020164695.1). Classification (NCBI taxonomy): domain Bacteria; kingdom Pseudomonadati; phylum Pseudomonadota; class Alphaproteobacteria; order Hyphomicrobiales; family Phyllobacteriaceae; genus Mesorhizobium; species Mesorhizobium sp. ESP6-5. The sequence goes on along the minus strand of NZ_JAIUGR010000001.1, from coordinate 312,555 downwards.
GATGCCACTCTGAAAAGCCTGGAAGGCGGCAAGCCCTGTGATGAGGTCGGCATGCCCGTCGGTTTCGGTCTCGACGAGATGGACGAAAGTGCCATTGCCGGAGCGCCAGGTCATGTAGCGAACGCCTTCCGGCGATTTGCCGCGCAGTTCCTCGAACACTGCCTTGACGAGGCGCTCGTTCTCGTCGGCCCGGTCCGGCTTCGTCTTGTAGCGTATCAAATGGCGTTTCATCGCATTGGCTCCCTTGGCTGTCGCCTGTCCAAGACGCCGCGGCCAGGCCAAAGGATTCGGATTCCGGAAAAATAGTCCGGTGAAAAAAATAGTTCGGTATCGGCCCGATGCTGGACGTCAGTCCTGGCTCCGGTCGAGCAGGCGCCGCAGCATGGGTTCGATGCGCGAGAGCTCGTCGAGATGCGCGGCCGACAGTTCGGCCAGGCAATCGTCGGCGCGTTCGGTCAGCCGCAGCAGCACGCGGCGGTGGTCGTCCTTGTCCTGGTCGCGTGCGACCAGTCCTGCCTCGCCGAGACGGTTGACCAGTTCGACGGCGCTGTGGTGACGGATGCGCAGGCGTTCCGCCAGGTCGCCGACCGTCACCGGCCCGCCGCCGGGATATCCCTTGATCGCCAGCAGCGCCTGGTGCTGGCGCGGGGTCAGGCCGGCGTCCTCGGCCTGCACCTGGCTGAATTCGAGGAAGCGGCGGATGAGGTAGCGGAACTCGGATAGCCGCTGGTAGTCGGATTGCCTGATGGCGGGGCGTGGTGTCTTGGGCTGCGTCATGTCGGAGATGTCTTCGTTTTCCGGTGAAAGCTCAAACGAAATTTCGAGCGAAAGCCGCTTGAACAGATATATCGTGTTACGATACATACCCGGCCGACAACCGGCTGGCCACTTCGACCGTGCCGCAGAACTCCAGACACGGCCGCCGCCAGGAAGCAAAGCCACCATGAAGACCCATAACTCCAATCCCGATCATCTCCGGGATTTCACCACGGATGCCCGAGTGCTGCTCGTCGCCGCGATAGCGGTGGTGGTGGCGACCGCCGGGCTGTTTGCCGGCATCGCGCTTCTGAAGCTGATCCGGCTCGCCACCAACATCGCCTATTTCGGCCAATTCTCGCTTGCCGAGCTGAAGCTGCAGGATACGCCGCTCGGGCTTGCCGCCGTCATCGTTCCGGTCATCGGCGCGCTCATCATCGGCCTGATGGCGCGCTACGGCAGCGAGAAGATCCGCGGCCACGGCATTCCCGAGGCCATCGAGGCGATCCTGCTTGGGCGCTCCAAGCTCGATGCCAAGGTGGCGATCCTGAAACCGCTGTCGTCGGCGATCTCGATCGGCTCCGGCGGGCCGTTCGGCGCCGAGGGTCCGATCATCATGACTGGCGGCGCCATCGGCTCGTTGATCGCGCAGATGCTGCCGGTCTCGGACAACGAGCGCAAGACATTGCTGGTGGCGGGAGCGGCGGCCGGCATGACCACCGTGTTCGGCACGCCGATCGCAGCCATCATGCTGGCGGTCGAATTGCTGCTGTTCGAATGGACGCCACGCAGCTTCATCCCCGTCGCGGTGGCGGCCATCGTGGCCGAGGTGGAGCGCACCATGCTGCACATGCCAGGGCCGATCTTTCCGTTCGCGGGCAACATGGCTATCTCCTTCGTCGGCCTTGGCGGCTGGGTGCTGGTCGGCATCTGCGCCGGCCTGTTGTCCGGGCTGCTGACGCAGATGGTCTATGCCTGCGAGGACGGCTTCCAGAAGCTGCCGATCCACTGGATGTGGTGGCCGATGCTCGGCGGCCTGGTGGTCGGCATAGGCGGCTTGATCGACCCACGGGCGCTCGGCGTCGGCTATGACAACATCGCCGACATGCTGGGCGGCCGCACGATCGCCACCGCGGCGTTGCTGCTGCTGGTGGTCAAGGCCATCATTTGGTCGGTTGCGCTCGGCTCGGGGACTTCGGGCGGCGTGCTGGCGCCGCTGTTGATCATGGGGGGCGCGATGGGGGCGGTGCTTGCCGGCATCCTGCCGGCGGCGGACCCGGGCTTCTGGGCACTGCTGGCGATGGCCGCCACCATGGGCGGCACGATGCGCGCGCCGCTGACAGCCACTTTCTTCGCCGTCGAGCTGACCGGCAACACGCATGTGCTGGTGCCGCTGATCGCGGCTTGTGCCGCGGCGCACGCGGTCACCGTGCTGCTGATGAAGCGTTCGATCCTGACCGAGAAGATCGCCAGGCGGGGGCACCATCTGGTTCGCGAATATCGCGTCGACCCCTTCGCGCTGACCAGGGTGCGCGAGGTGATGACGGCGCAGGTCGAGAGCGTGCCGGCAACGATGACGCTGCATGGTGCGGCCGCCTTCCTGACCGCGCCGGAAACCCGGCATCCGAGTTTTCCCGTGGTCGATGAAAACAGGCAGGTGCTTGGCCTCATCGATCCGCCGGCGATCCTGCGCTGGCGCCGTGCCGGCAAGCACCGGACGACGACACTCGGCGAGCTGCTGGCTGGAAGCAAGGTGACGCTGGCCCATCCCGACGAATATCTGGAAGGCTTGTCGGACAAATTGCTGACCGCCAATGTCTCGCATCTGCCGGTCGTGGCGCGTGAGGATGGAAGGTTGGTCGGCTATGTCGGCTGGAAGGATCTGATGCGCGTGCGCTCGCGCAAGCAGGCCGAGGAGCGTGAGCGCTCCACCTTGCTCGGCTTCGGGCGCGGGAAAAAGGCGGATCCGGTCGAGGGTGCGTAAGTTCAGGCGCTCGTCGCGCGCTTCGCCCACTCCAGGACATGCAGCCTGAGCGCCGAGGACAGGTTGGTGTCACGGGGCCGGGTCTCGTCGATTTCGGCGACAAGGGCGGCGAGCGTCAGCTTCCTGGTCGCCGCGATGGCGACGAGATCGTCATAGAAGGGCTTTTCGAGGGAATAGCTGGTGCGATGGCCGCGAATGGTCACCGAGCGTTTTTCGACGGCGCTCATTGATCGTCAGGCAGGGTGGGCTTTTTTTCGCGATGATGGCCCGCGACAAACCTTTCGCTCTTGTCGGCGATCAGGCGGTCGCGTTCCTTTTCGGCCTTGGTGCGACCGTGCAAGGCGCGATTGCGGCTGGCCGTTTGTGCCTTGTCGTCCCGCGCCTTCTGCTTGCGAGCCTGGCGGAGATTGACGATGTCGGCCACGGACCGCGAGCCTATTTCTTGCGGAAGGCGTCGAGCGAGACCACTTCGGCGCCCTTGGTGCCGGCATCCGCGGCGGTTGCCTTCTTCTCCGCCTCGGCGGCGGCCTTCTTCTCGGCCTTCGGCTTCTTCTCTGACACGATGGTCAGCGGCTCAGGCGCCGGTGCTGCCGGTTCCTCGTCGGGCTGCGCATCGGTCTTGACGTCGAATTCGAGCTCGAAATTGACGGAGGGGTCGTAGAAGCCGCGCACGGCCGAGAACGGGATTTCCAGTTTTTCCGGCACGTCGGAGAAGGAGAGACCGACCTCGAAACCGGTGTCGGTCACCTTCAGGTCCCAATACTGGAACTGGATGACGATGGTCATCTGCTCGGGATAGCGCTCGCGCAGCCGCGACGAGACGCGCACGCCCGGCGCGCCGGTCAGGAAGGTGATGAAGAAATGATGGTTGCCGGGGAGGCCGGTGCGCGCGACCTCTGCCAGGACCTTGCGCATGACGCCGCGCAACGCCTCCTGGGCCAGAATGTCGTAGCGGATGTGGTCGTCGGCCATGAGGTGGTCGGGTTCCGTTGAATCGTCCGCATAGCTGTAATCAAGCTTGGGCGCGGCGTAAACCTGATATAGACCGCCGCCGCGCCGAAGCCAGGACTATTGCAAACGATTTGATCGGCAAGGCGGCTTGGCGGCAACGCCAAATGTTATGCGTTAGCCAGCGCAGCGTGTCTTTTGACGCTGGTCGGGGAAGGGCGCTTGCCGAAAGCGCGCAGGAAGGTGCGCACGCCGTTTGTCGCCGATTGCACCACCTCGTCCTCGCCCGGCGTGCCGCCAAGCATGAAGGTGGTCTGCAATTCGGCATTGACGAGGCCGAGGAACTGGCGCGCCGCGACGTCGGGATCGTCGATCGCGAGATAGCCGCCATAGGCAAGGCGGGCGAAGCGGGCGGCGATCGCCGGCCATGTCCTGCCGGGTCCCTGTTCGCGCCATTCGGCAAAGAGCTCGGGATAGCGCTCGCCCTCGGTCTGGATCAGCTTGCGCAGGAATTTTCCGTCGCGGTTGCAGATGCAGTTCTGGTTCAGGCGCACGGCAAAACCGATCAGGTCGGCCTCAAGATCCCCAGGCTGATCGGGGAAGGTGGCGATGGTGGCGAAAATGCCGGCGTTGCAGCGCTCGGTCAGGTCGCGCACCACCGCGATGAACAGTTTTTCCTTGTCGCCATGGTGGTTGTAGACCGTCTGGCGCGACACGCCGGCCTCAACCGCGATCAGGTCGATATTGGCGCCGGAGAAGCCTTCGCGGCAGAACACGCCGGCAGCGGCGTCGACGATCGACAGGCGCTTGGCCTCGTGGCCGCGTGGCGGGAAAGTGTCAGGAGAAACGCCCGGTCTCATGAAAATCTATATAGAGGTGATTGACGATTTAGACAAGACTGTCTAAATTTGTGGACACGATATAAGGGGATTTCGCTCCGGAGACGAATAAATTTGCTCCAAGAGTAGGAAACCCACGGGATGGAACGTCCTAGGGTCAGACGTCGCCTGGCGGCGGCAACCAGATTCGAAAGAAGCCAATATCATGAGCCCCAAATTCCTCCGCATCGCGGTCGTGCTCGGCCTGTTGTCCGCCATCGGCCCGTTCGCCATCGACATGTATCTGCCCGCTTTGCCGTCGATCGGCACCGATCTGCATGCTGGCACCGCCGCCGTGCAGATGAGCCTTTTGATCTTCTTCCTGTCGATGGGCTTCGGCCAGATCGTCGTCGGGCCGATCTCAGACATGGTCGGCCGCAAGCTGCCGCTCTATGGCGGCCTGGCGCTGTTCATGGCCGGCGGCATCGGCTCGGCAATGGCGCCGACCATCGAGTGGCTGATCGCCTTCCGCTTCCTGCAGGGGCTTGGCGCCAGCGCCGGAATGGCCATTCCGCGTGCCATCGTGCGCGACCTGCACACCGGCAACGAGGCCGCCAAGCTGATGTCGCTGCTGATGCTGGTGTTTTCGGTGTCGCCGATCCTGGCGCCGCTGACCGGCAGCCAGATCATTGAGAATTTCGGCTGGCGCGCCGTGTTCTGGACCGTGACCGGCGCGGCGGTGCTTGCCACCATCCTGCTCGCGACCTCGCTCAAGGAGACACGGCCGGCGGAAGAACGCGTCGGGTCCTCCTTCGGTACCGCCCTTGCCGGCTACCGCTTCCTGATGGGCGACCGTAATTTCCTCGGCCTGGTGGCGATCGCCGGCTTCGGCATTGCGAGCTTCTTCGTCTATCTGTCGAGTTCGTCCTTCATCCTGATCGACCATTACGGGCTGTCGCCTTCGGTCTACAGCGTCTTCTTCTCGATCAACGCGGTTGCCTTCATCGGCATGTCGCAGTTGACGGGCCTGCTTTCCGAACGGTTCGGACTGAAGCGCGTGGTGTGGGTGGCGGTGACCGGCTACGCGACGACGATGGTTGTGCTGTTCGCGATCATGGTGACGGGCGTCGATCGGCTTGACGTGATGACGGCCCTGCTGTTCGTCGGCTACGGCTTCCTCGGCTTGGTCATCCCGACCACATCGGTGCTGGCCATGGAAGAGCATGGCGAGATCGCCGGCACGGCGTCGGCGCTGATGGGCACGCTGCACTTCGCCATCGGCGCGCTCGCCATGGGCGTCGCCGGTGTGTTCTTCGACGGCACGCCGCTGCCGATGGTCGCCGGCATCACGCTCTGCGCGGTGATCTCGTTCGCACTGGCGAAAGTCACGCTTGGCCGTTCGCGCGAAGCGGTCGAAGCGCCGGCGGAGTAAGCACCTTTTCCAATAAACCAGGGGAGGCCGGGTCGATCCCGGCCTTTTTTGTGTTGAAGCCGGCGTTTGCCCCCGGGTTGAAGACCGCGCTCTGGCTGCTGACGCTCAGCTGAGTTCCTGGGCGAGCCCGATGAGAAGCCCTTCAGGCCCACGGATGTAGCAGAGCCGGTACACGTCCTTGTACTCGACCACTTCGCCTACGAGTTGCGCGCCGCGCGTGCGGAGCCTTTCAAGCGTGTCGTCGATGTCGTCCACGGTGAACATGACGCGGAGGTAGCCCAGGGCGTTGACCGGGGCGGTCCGGTGATCCGCGACGACAGGCGGCGCGAGGAAGCGGGAGAGCTCCAGCCGGCTGTGGCCGTCCGGCGTGCGCATCATGGCAATCTCGACATGCTGGTGGCCCAGTCCGGTGACGCGTCCGGCCCATTCTCCTTCTACCGTGGCCCGCCCTTCGAGCTCGAGGCCGAGTTCGCGAAAGAAATCGATCGTCACTCCAAGGTCTTCGACGACGATTCCTACATTGTCCATCCGCTTGAGCGCCATGTTTCCGATCTCCATGGGGTGTGGTTTCAGTTTACAAGGTATCGCCTGGTCCACCAACGCACAGGAAAGGCCGGACCCGTCCGACCTCTTTATGTCCGCGATGTCAGCGGCAATCCAGCAGCGTCGAGGAGGAAGCGTACACGCTCTTCGACTGGGGCCAGCGGCAAGGTCACCAGTTCGTAGCCGAGTGCGGCATAGACGCCGGCCACGGACTGGCAAGTGCGCTCGGCCTCGTCGAGGGTTTGCTTGCGTTCTTCGTCCTGGGTGAAGATCTCCGGCCATGGCGGGGCGACGAAGACGCGACGCGCATAGCGGAATTCCGTGGGCGGCACTGGTGAGGTGATCCGGCACCGGCAGGCCGCAGAGCCTGAGATAGCCGATCGTGTCCGGCACGCCGCGATCAAAGAAGACCGGACCGGCCAGCTCGCGGACCGCACGGTACGAGCGCATTTCCCACGACAGCATCAGTTCGGCGAACAATGCGCGATCGCTCCAGGGCAGGGCGGTTCCACCAATGGCGGATTGGTCGCGGATGATGCCGCGCCCGGCCTCGGCGGATGTCGCAAAGCCCGCCTGCCGCAAGGCTTCGATCAAGGTGGTCTTGCCGGAACCGGGGCCGCCGGTCAGCACGAAGAATCGATCGGAATTGTTTTGCATTTTGTCCATGGAGAAAGGGCACGCAACGCAGCGGCTTCGCAGCCGTGGACGTGCGAAGTCTTGACGGCAGGAACCGTTGTGCGTCACGCAAAATGAAAGGGGGAGAAGTGGAGGTTTCTGTTGCCAGGTACCTCCGAACCCCGCCTAGAAGTGCGAACCCCTAGGGCTTGATTTGAAGCTATCGCACTGCATTAAGCAGCGAGACGTGCTTCCGCATAGTTGTCGTTGGCAACTATAAGTTTAGCCCGATGACGGTGGTACAATGCCGGGCAAAAGTACGATCTTTACACCTTCGTCGATCCTATTTCGCCCCCAGCAAAAACCGCTCTGTCCTCAACAGCGGCTTTTGGTGGAGGCGCCGGGTACCGCCCCCGGGTCCGAACGGCTTATTTCATCGCCCATTTATCGCCATAGTCGGTCAAGCCGACAAAACGAATATAGGGGGGCTTGCGCGGAAATGAAAGGCCGCAATGGTGCTTTGTCCCTGTGTCAAATTGCGACGCGAAGGGTTGACTTGGGCGCGGTCTCAACCGAAGCTTTGCGGGCGGTGAGGAGTTACCGACCTAGCGCACAAGTTGCGAAGCGCGCCACAGCCCTCATCGATCGGATCCGTGGCGCCGACGAGGGGAATTCTGATGGCCGACTATCTTGCGGATGTGAAGAAATATGACGCCGCGGCAAGCGCCGATGCGGTCGAAAAAATCGTCAAGCACCTGGGCATTGCGCTGAGGAACCGCGATTCCTCGCTGGTGTCCTGCACGGATCCGAAGGAATTGGCGCGGGTCAAGGAGAGCTGGGTGGCCAAGAAGCTCGGCGTCAGCGACGGGGCGAAAGCCGACGCCGCGATCGAGAAGACTTGCAAGGCGATGCACGCCGACAACACCAAGAACCGCGTGACCTTCTACTATCTGGTGGCCAAGGACCTGGGCAAGCTCGGCTCTCTCTGAGACCTTTGGTTACTTCATCCTGGCGGCCGGTTGGCGATTTCCGCGCTTCCGGTTCGCCGGTGAGGATTCTGGGCGGGCTTCGTCCCTGCTAAGTGGGGACGATCTCAGACAAGCGTGGCGTCAGCGCCTATATGCGCTATGATCGGAGAGATCCCGAATCGAGCCCGGAACCGATGCGCCAATATCTCGATCTCCTGCAGCATGTGCTGGACAACGGCGCCGATCGTGGCGACCGCACCGGCACCGGCACGCGCTCCGTCTTCGGCTACCAGATGCGCTTCGATCTGGCGCGCGGATTTCCGGTCACCACCACCAAGAAGCTGCATCTGAAGTCGATCATCCATGAACTCCTCTGGTTCCTGGCCGGCGACACCAACATCAAGTACCTGACCGACCACGGCGTTTCGATCTGGGATGAATGGGCCGACGAGAATGGCGATCTCGGCCCGGTCTACGGCAGGCAGTGGCGATCCTGGCCAGACGGCCATGGCGGCTCGATCGACCAAATCGCCAATCTTCTCAAGGAGATCCGCCGCAATCCTCAATCACGGCGGCTGATCGTCTCGGCCTGGAATCCCGCCGAGGTGGAAGCAATGGCGCTGCCGCCTTGCCACTGCCTTTTCCAGTTCTACGTGTCCGAGGGCCGGCTTTCCTGCCAGCTCTACCAGCGCTCCGCCGACATCTTCCTCGGCGTGCCGTTCAACATCGCGTCCTACGCGCTGCTGACGCTGATGGTGGCGCAGGTGACCGGGCTGAAGCCGGGCGATTTCGTCCACACGCTTGGCGACGCGCATCTCTACTCGAACCATTTCGAGCAGGCGCGCGAACAGTTGCGGCGCACGCCAAGGACCCTGCCGACGATGTGGATCAATCCTGAGGTGAAGGACCTTTTCGCCTTCCACTTCGAGGATTTCCGGCTGGAAAACTACGTCGCCGATGCGTCGATCAAGGCGCCCATCGCGGTCTGAGCCGCGGCTTTTCAGTCGATGCCGACCATCACGTCCGAGGCCTTGACCACGTCGTAGGCCTGCTTGCCCTTTTCGAGCTTGAGGTCGGCGGCAGCTTCATTGGTGATCGAGGCGGTGACGATGATGCCGCCGCCGATGTCGATGCGTACATGCGAGGTGGTGGCTCCCTTGACGATTTCGGTGATCGTTCCCTCGAGCACGTTGCGGGCGCTGATCTTCATTGCAGTTCCTTTCGCGGCGGCGGTCTTATCAGAACAATCATGCAGCGCCGGATCGAGTTTCAGCCGGCCGGGCCTTCCCTTGTTATATCCATGCGGATATATCGGTCTACAGGCTTCGAGCCAACCGGAGTTTGAACCCAGGGAGAGTTTTCGATGACACGCAAAGGTTTCGGGTTGAGGATGATCGCCATTGGCGGCTTTGCGGCGACATTGATGGCGGCAATGCCGGCAGCGCACGCGGAAGACAAGGTCGTGGTGTTCGCGGCGGCCAGTCTCAAGGACGCGCTCGATGCGGTGAACAAGGCCTGCGAAGCCGATGTCGGCGAGGCCGCGACCGTTTCCTATGCCGCGAGTTCGGCATTGGCCAAGCAGATCGAGGGTGGGGCGCCGGCCGACGTCTTCATCTCCGCCGATCTCGACTGGATGAAATATCTCTCCGACAAGAAGCTGACCAAGCCCGACACGGAAGTGAAGCTGCTGGGCAACGAGATCGTGCTGGTGGCGCCGAAGGATTCGACGGTCGAAACCAAGATCGAGAAAGGCTTTGACCTCGCCAAGCTCGTCGGCGATGGCAAGCTTGCCATGGGCGACTTCAAGGCCGTGCCGGCCGGCAAGTACGGCAAGGCGGCATTGGAATCGCTCGGCGTCTGGTCCTCGGTCGAGGGCAAGGTGGCACAGGCCGAGAATGTCCGTGCGGCGCTGAAGCTGGTTTCAACTGGTGAGGCCGCCCTCGGCATCGTCTATGCCACCGACGCGCACGCCGAAAAGGGCGTCAAGGTGGTCGGCACCTTCCCCGAGGATTCACATCCGCCGATCATCTATCCGGTTGCCCAGACCGCCGATTCGAAGGACAAGGATACGCTGGCCTTCCTGAAGTGCCTGCAGTCCGCCAAGGCTGGCGCGCTCTTTAGGGAACAGGGTTTTACCGTGCTCACGCCCAGCAACTGAGTCGGCGAGCAACTGAGTTCGAAAAGGCCCGATACCGCACTATGAGCTGGCTGCTGGACCTCACTCCCGACGAATGGAATGCGGTCCGGCTGTCCATCAAGGTGGCGACGGTGGCGATGCTCGCCAGCCTGCCGCCGGGCATAGCGATCGCGCTGCTGCTTGCCCGGGGGCAATTCTGGGGCAAGACGCTGCTCAACGGGGTGGTGCACCTGCCGCTGATCCTGCCGCCCGTGGTGACCGGTTATCTCCTGCTTTTGACGTTCGGCAAGCGCGGCCCGGCCGGTGCCTTCTTGGCCGAGCATTTCGGCATCGTCTTCTCGTTTCGCTGGACGGGTGCCGCCCTTGCTTGCGGTGTCATGGGCTTTCCCCTGATGGTGCGGGCGATCCGGCTGTCGATCGAGGCGGTGGATCGCAAGATGGAGGCGGCGGCGGGAACGCTCGGCGCCAACCCGCTGTGGGTGTTCGGCACCATCACGCTGCCGCTGATCCTGCCCGGGCTGATCGCCGGCGCCATCCTGTCCTTCGCCAAGGCGATGGGCGAGTTCGGCGCGACGATCACTTTCGTCTCCAACATTCCTGGCGAGACGCAGACGCTGCCGTCGGCGATCTACACTTTTACCCAGGTGCCGGGCGGCGACGAAGGGGCGCTGCGACTGACGCTGATTTCGATCGTCATCTCGATGGCGGCATTGGTCGCATCGGAAGTGCTGGCGCGGCGGGTCGGGCGGCGGATGGACATCGAATGAGCGTCCTTGTCGACATCGGCCACCGGCTTGGCGATTTCGCCATCGATGCCCGCTTCGAGAGCGCCGGACGGCTGACGGCGCTGTTCGGGCCGTCCGGTTCCGGCAAGACGACGCTGATCAACATGATTGCCGGGCTGATCCGGCCGGACAAGGGGCGCATCGAGGTCGATGGCCGCGTGCTGGTCGACGCGGGTGCCGGCATTTTCGTGCCAAGGCACAAACGCCGCATCGGCATGGTGTTCCAGGATGCGCGCCTGTTTCCGCATATGAGCGTGATGAGCAATCTGTGCTACGGTCGCTGGTTCACGCCGGCGGCGGAACGCTATGCGGACATGGACGCCGTTGTAGAATTGCTGGGCATCGGCCCGCTGCTTGGGCGACGACCGGCAAAACTCTCGGGCGGCGAGAAGCAGCGCGTGGCGATCGGCAGGGCGCTGCTGGCCAGCCCCAGACTGCTGCTCATGGACGAGCCGCTGGCCTCGCTCGACGAAGCGCGCAAGGCCGAGATCCTGCCCTATATCGAGCGGCTGCGCGACGAAACGAAGATCCCGATCGTCTATGTCAGCCATTCGGTCGCCGAGGTGGCGCGGCTGGCGAGCCACGTCGTGATGCTGGCGCGGGGCAAGGTCACGGCCAGCGGCCCGACCGACGCTGTCATGCAAAGGCTCGACCTGTTGCCGGTGGAAGAGCGCGGCGAGGGCGGCGCCGTGCTGGACACGAAGGTGCTGCGTCACGAGGAGGCTTTTGGGATGACCGTGCTCGGCTCGGCCGCCGGCGAGATCCGCGTGCCGCGTCTTGGGATGAAGGCCGGGGCTCCCGTGCGTATCCGCATTCGCGCTCGCGACGTGATGATCGCCGCGGAGGAACCGACGGGCCTCAGTGCCCTCAACATCCTGCCCGGCACGATCGTCGCGATCAGTCCCGGCGAGGGGCCGACGGTCGAAATCGGCATCGACTGCAATGGGGCAACGGTGCTCGCCCGCATCACGGAACAGTCGCGGCAGGCGCTGAAGCTGCGGCTCGGCGGCAAGGTTTTCGCGGTGGTCAAGACCGTGAGCTTCGATCGGGGAAATACCGGCGCCGGTCTGCCGCTCGACGTCGATGGCTGACAGCGGCGGTGATCGGCGCTATATTGTTTTGGAATAACGGTCGCCGAAGCTGAAGCGGTCGCGGAGGAGCAACAATGCCGTCGCTGAGCTTGCGGATAAATCTCGATCCGGACGGGCGGATCGGTCCTGGCAAGATTGAGCTTCTGGAGCACATCGCCACCTTCGGTTCGATCTCGGCCGCCGCGCGCGGCATGGAGATGTCCTACAAGCACGCATGGGACCTGGTCGAGGACATGAACCGGGTGTTCGGCAAGCCGCTGGTGGCGGCGCAGACCGGCGGCCGCAAGGGCGGCGGCGCGCAACTGACGACCGTCGGCCTGGCCGTGGTCAGCCGTTTTCGCGCCATCGAGCGCGCGGCGAGTGCGGCCGCGGCGACGCATATGGACGCGTTGCAGTCGGAGATTGAGGCGGGATAGGGGAGTAGTGAGTAGTGAGTAGTGAGTAGCGAGTAGTGAGTAGTGAGTACAGCCTAGTCCCTACTGACTACTGACTACTGACTACTGACTACTCACTATTCCACTACTCCGGCTTTCGCAGCAAATACGTATCCATGATCCAGCCTTTCTTCCGGCGGGCTTCGTCGCGGCGCTTTTCGATGTCGGCGCCGACATCGCCAAGGCGGCCGGAGATGATGATCTCGTCGGGCGTGCCTAGGTAGGCGCCCCATTGGATGAAAAGGTCCTGGTCAGCCAGCGTGTTGAAGGCGCATTTGCCGTCGAGCATGACGACGGCGCTGCCGGCATTGTCCGGCATGCCTTCCTCGGTCAGGCGGCGGCCGGTGGTGATCAGCACGGGATCGCCGATGCGGTTCAGCGCCGTTTTGTGGCTGGCTGCCAGCGCCTGGACGGCCGTTATACCGGGGATGACTTCCAGGTCGAATGCAACATTGCCCCTCAGGCGCACGCGCTCGAGGATGCGCAGAGCGCTGTCATAGAGCGAAGGATCGCCCCAAATCAGGAAGGCGCCGCAGCCATCACCGGAGATCTCGTCGCGGATCAGTGCCTCGTAGATGGCGGCGATGGCTTCATGCCAGTCGTCGACGGTCGAACGATAGGAAGAGGTTGGTTCGGCACGCACCGGCACGTCGAACTCGACCCGGCGTGAGGCCGGGTTGGTGACGAAGCGGTCGCAGATGCCGCGCCGCAGGTTGGCAAGGTCGGTCTTGTCGGTGCCCTTGTCGGGAATAAACAGGACGTCCGCCCTGTTCAGCCCTGCTATGGCCTGGACAGTCATGTGGTCGGGATTGCCGGCGCCGATGCCGATGACGAGAAGCTTGCGCATGGCGCGAACTCCTGCCCCATCGGAACCTGTTAGTCCAGACCGCCTGCGTGTCCAGACCGCGTGCGTGTCCAGACCGCCCGCGTGTCCAGACCGGTCACGCACGCCCAGCAAGCGGAAGGGCTTTGAAACGCCGCATCGAACGGCTAGGGTCATCCAGGCATTCCAGCCGAGGGGGCTTCGATGTTGCGATCTGTTCTGGCTTTAGCGTTGGCGCTTTCAGCGGCGCCTGCAATGGCCAATGATTCGGTTGCCGAGCTTGGCACCGGCGGCCTGATCCTGTCGCGCAGCGATGCCGTGGCGATGCAAAGCGAGGATCTTTTCATCTCGCCCGAAAAGGTGACGGTGGACTACGTCTTCCACAACAACACCGACAAGGATGTCGACGCGATAGTCGCCTTCCCGATGCCCGACATTTCGGGCGATCCCGAAGAGATGCCGGCGATCCCGGAAAACCAGAGCGATAATTTCCTCGGCTTCGAGGTGACGATCGACGGCGTCGCGGCCAAGCCCCAACTCGAGCAGAAGGTGCTCGCGCTCGGCATCGACATCGGCGCCGACCTCAAGGCGCAAAACGTGCCCTTCAACCCGTTCGGCGACGCGGCCAAGGCGGCGCTGGCGAAGCTGCCGCAAGGGGTGGCTGACGACTGGGTCGACCGCGGCATCATCATCGGGGATTCCACAGCCGACAGTGGCCAAAAACCGGTCTATTCGCCGTTCTGGCAATTGCGCTCGACCTATTGGTGGCGCGCGGCCTTTCCGGCCAACAAGGACGTTCACGTCTCGCACCGCTACAAGCCCAGCGTGGGCGGCACATCCTCGGTCAGTTTCTTCAATGAAGGCCAGTTCCAGAACTCATACGCGGCCTACAAGAGCCGCTACTGCATGGACGACACATTCGAGAATGCGGTGCGCAAGGCGGCGAAGGACAATCCGGACGACTATCCCAAATTCTACGAAAGCCGCATCGCCTATATTCTGACCACCGGCGGCAACTGGGCGGCGGGCACCATCGGCAAGTTCAAGCTGACCATTGACAAGGGCAACCCGAAAGCCCTGGTCTCGTTCTGCGGCGACAACGTCAAAAAGGTCGGGCCGACGCGTTTCGAGATGAAGGCGAACGATTTCTATCCCGAGCACGACATCGACATCCTCCTGCTTGTCCCGTCGGACAGCAATGGCGGGGATGCAAACTGATGCATGTCGCGATCTATGTCGCCATTGCCGAGAACGGCGTGATCGGGCGGGACGGCGGGTTGCCCTGGCGGCTCTCCACCGACCTCAAGCGGTTCAAGGCCGACACGATGGGCAAGCCCATCATCATGGGCCGCAAGACCTATGAAGGCATCGGCCGGCCGCTGCCGGGCAGGCTGAACATCGTCGTCACCCGCGACAAGGCCTGGCGTGCCGAGGGCGTCGAGGTGGCGCATACGCTCGAAGCCGCGATCCAGCTGGCAACCGTGCGCGGACGCCGCATGACGGGCGTCGACGAGGTCTGCATCATCGGCGGCGGCGAAATCTATGCCCAGGCGCTGCCGCTGGCCGAGCGCCTGCACGTGACCCATGTGCTGGCCGCCGTCGATGGCGACGCGCATTTCCCGCCGATCGACCCTGATGCATGGCAAGTGGTCAGTTCGCGGGAGATTGCGTCAGGAGAAAAGGACAGCCATGCGACGCGCTATACGGTTTATGAGCGCCGCCGCGAGATAGTTTGAAGATAAAGGACGACAAAGGGTCGCTACCGGCCCAAAACGGATGAAGTCGGCGGCGCATCGCGTTGAAAGCGCGCCGTGGCGTCCCTATAGAAGAACGACACTGGATTTGCGCCGTAACCGCGGCGCTTGAGGGAATTCCAAGCGAAAGGACATTCATGCCCTGGAACGACAAAGGTGGCGGAGGCGGCGGCCCGTGGGGTGGCGGCGGTAACAATCAGGGACCCTGGGGGCAGGGACCGAAGGGGCCAAGCGGCCCGCAGGGGTCGCCTCCCGACCTCGAGGACATCATTCGCCGTGGCCAGGATCGGCTGCGGCGCGCGCTGCCCGGCGGCGGTGGCGCCAGTCCGGCGGTGTTCGGCCTGATTGCCGCGGTGCTGGTTGTTCTGTGGGCCTTCCAGGCGGTCTATACCGTGCAGCCCGACGAGGTCGCGGTCGAACTGCGCTTCGGCAAGCCGAAGGCCGAGCTTTCCCAGCCAGGCCTGCATTTCCACTGGTGGCCTCTCGAGACCGTCGAGACGGCGAAGATTTCAGAGCAGCTTGTCGACATTGGCGGCGGCAATACCAGCGGCAACGGGCTGATGCTCTCGGGCGACCAGAATATCGTCAATGTGCAGTTTTCGGTGGCCTACCAGGTCTCCGATCCCCGCGCTTACCTGTTCGACGTCTCCGACCCGGACGGCATGCTGCGGCAGGTTGCCGAGAGCGCCATGCGCGAAGCCGTCGGCCGCCGGCCGGCGCAGGACATTTTCCGCGACGATCGCCAGGGCATCGCGGCCTCGGTGCGCGAGATCATCCAGACGACGCTGGACGGCTACAAGGCCGGTCTCAACGTCAACGCCGTCTCCATCGAGGATGCGGCACCGCCACGCGAGGTGGCAGATGCGTTCGACGAGGTGCAGCGCGCCGAGCAGGACGAGGACAAGTTCGTCGAGCAGGCCAATCAGTATTCCAACCAGAAGCTCGGCCAGGCACGCGGCGAGGCGGCCCAGGTCCGCGAAGACGCGGCCGCCTACAAAAACCGTGTGGTGCAGGAAGCCGAAGGTGAGGCGCAGCGCTTCATCTCGGTCTACGACGAATATGCCAAAGCCCCCGATGTCACGCGCAAACGCCTTTATCTGGAAACCATGGAGAGGGTTCTGAAGGACTCGAGCAAGGTCATCGTCGAGCAGAACAACGGACAGGGTGTCTTGCCTTATCTGCCGCTGCCCGCATTGCAGCCGAAACCGCCAGCACCGGCCGCGCCCGCCGCGAACACGGGAGGTACCAAGTGATGGCCAACCGTGTTCCCATCTTCGTCGCCGTGGCGGCGGTCGTCCTGTTCCTGATCTATTCCTCGGTCTTCGTGGTCAATGCGCGCCAGCAGGCGCTGGTGCTCCGCTTCGGTGAGATCGTCGACGTCAAGAGCGAGCCCGGTATCTACTTCAAGGCGCCGTTCTCGTTCTTCGACGCCGATACGGTGCAACTGATCGAAAACAGGGTGCTGCGCTTCGACCTCGACAACATCCGCGTCCAGGTCTCGGGCGGCAAATTCTATGAGGTCGATGCCTTCATCGCCTATCGCATCTCGGATCCGCGCGTCTTCCGGGCCGCCGTGTCCGGTCAGATTGAACTGGCCGAAGCGCGGCTCAGGACGCGTCTCGACGCTGCCCTGCGCCGCGTCTACGGTCTGCGCGATTTCGAGGCCGCGCTTTCCGAAGAGCGTGCCGTGATGATGCGCGAAGTGCGCGATCAGCTCAGGCCCGACGCCACGTCGCTCGGCTTGCAGATCGAGGATGTTCGCATCCGCCGCACCGACCTGACGGCCGAAGTTTCACAGCAGACCTACGACCGCATGAAGGCGGAACGCCTGGCGGAGGCCGCGCGGCTGCGGGCACGCGGCAACGAAGCGGCACAGCGCATCACGGCGCGCGCCGATCGTGAAGTGGTCGAGATCGTTGCCGAAGCGCAGAAGGAGTCCGAGATCCTGCGCGGTGAGGGCGAGGCGCAGCGCAGCGCCACCTTCGCCGATGCCTACAAGCGCGATCCCGCCTTCTTCGACTTCTACCGGTCGATGAATGCCTATGGCACCGCGCTGGACAACACCGGGACGACCATGGTGCTGTCGCCGAGTTCGGAGTTCTTCCGCTACTTCCGCGATCCCGACGGCAAGGAAGGACCGGCGAAACCGACGGCGCCGGCTGCGGCACCTGCCGCGCCGACGACACAACCCAGCACCGGCCAGTAACGGCCGGTGCAGGATTTCTTCGCGGCGATAGGCCTGGTCCTCGTCATAGAGGGCCTGGTCTATGGCGGCTTTCCCCGCCTTGCGAAGAAGCTCGCGGGCGAAGTGCTGTCGATGCCGAAGAATGCGTTGCGGATCGGCGGGCTGGCGGCGATCGCCATTGGTGTTGGCGTCGTCTGGCTGGTGCGGGGCGTGTAGAGGCGGCGGTTTGCGGAATAACGCTCGATTTACACTCCACCGATAGTCATAGCCGCAAACGTGCCGTATTTCTTGCCATCATGGCGCGACACGGCGTTTTCGTCGAAGCGCTTTTCTCTTTTAGAAATGCCGGGAGGCTTCTCGATGACATCCAACACCCTTTTGGACGCCGCTCGACGGACGTTGGTCGCCGGCGCGGCAGCGCTGGTCCTGGGCGCCGTCGCCGTTCCGTCCTTCGTGACCCCGACATTCGCCGCCGACGGACCGGCGTCGGTCGCCGACCTGGCGCAAGGCGTGCTTGGCGCGGTGGTCAACATCTCGACCTCGCAGACGGTGAAGGGCACGGAAGGGCCGGGCGCGGTGCCGATGCCGCAACTGCCCGAAGGCTCGCCGTTCCAGGATTTCTTCGACGATTTCTTCAAGAACCGCGGTGGCGAAAAGGATGGCGGCTCGCAGAAGGTCCAGTCGCTCGGTTCAGGTTTCGTCATCGACGCCGAACAAGGCATCGTCGTCACCAACAACCACGTGATCGCCGATGCCGACGACATCGAGGTCAATTTCTCCGATGGCGTGACCTTGAAGGCGACGCTGGTCGGCACCGACACCAAGACCGACGTCGCGGTGCTGAAGGTCGATCCGAAAGGCCACAAGCTGACAGCGGTGAAATTCGGCGATTCCACCAAGATGCGCGTCGGCGACTGGGTGATGGCGGTCGGCAATCCGTTCGGCCTCGGCGGCACGGTCACGGTCGGCATCGTCTCGGCGCGCAACCGCGATATCAATTCAGGCCCCTATGACGACTTCATCCAGACCGACGCCGCGATCAACCGCGGCAATTCGGGCGGGCCGCTGTTCAACAGCGCCGGTGAGGTCATCGGCATGAACACGGCGATCATTTCGCCGTCCGGCGGTTCGATCGGCATCGGCTTCTCCATTCCCTCGCAGCTCGCCTCTGGCGTCGTCGAGCAGTTGCGCCAATATGGCGAGACGCGGCGCGGCTGGCTCGGCGTGCGCATCCAGCCGGTGACCGACGACATCGCGGAAAGCCTCGGCATGGCGACCGCCAAGGGCGCGCTGGTGGCCGGCGTCATCAAGGGCGGACCAGTCGACAACGGCACCATCCAGGCCGGCGACGTCATCATCAAGTTCGACGGCAAGGACATCCATGAAATGCGCGACCTGCCGCGCGTCGTCGCCGAAAGCCCGGTGGGCAAGGCCGTCGACGTGCTGATCGTGCGCAAGGGTGTCGAGCAGACGGTGAAGGTGACGCTCGGCCGGCTTGAGGATGGCGAGAAGCTGGCCAGCGGCGAGAATGGCAATACCGACCAGGACAAGGGCGCTGACAAGGCTCCGGCCGTCTCGACCGCCTCGGTGCTTGGCATGACGGTCGGCGAACTCAACGACGAGACGCGCAAGAAGTTCAGCATCGCCGGCGATGTTTCCGGCGTCGTCATCACCGACGTGGCCAAGGACTCCGCCGCCGCGGAACGCGGTATCCAGCCTGGCGAGGTGATCACCGAGATCGCGCAGGAGTCGGTCGCCACGCCTAAGGACGTCATGGACCGGATTGGCGCGCTGAAGGAGCAGGGCCGCAAGAACGCGCTCTTGATGCTGGCGTCGAAGACCGGTGAGTTGCGCTTCGTTACGATCCGGATGGATTGATCCAGTACGCCGGCAGAATCTGATTTTGATGGAAGGGCGGTTAGAGAGCCGCCCTTTTTCTTGCCTGCCAGTCCTCGCGCGACAGCCGGTAGAGCACATGCCGCTTGAGCGCGGGATGGCTGTCTGGAATGCTGGGGTGGTCGAAATCGCTCGATGGGTCGGCGGTCATGCCGAGGCGTTTCATAACGGCGGTCGAGCGGTGGTTTTCCGCCACGGCGAAGGAAACGATCTCGTCGACGGCCAGTGTCTCGAAGCCGTAGGCCAGCCATGCCTCCGAGGCCTCGGTGACATAGCCCTTGCCCCAGAATTCGGGAGCCAACCGCCAGCCGATCTCGATTGTGTCGGCCGGCAGCGATGGCACATCATCGGTCGCGAGGAGGCCGACGAAACCGATGCATTCGCCGGTCGCGGCAATCTCGGCCGCGGCGAAGCCGTAGCCGTCCTCATCGACCCAGGCGCGGAACTCATCCATCTTGGCGTCGGCGGCGGCACGGTCGCGGCGAAACGGGAAGAACTCCATCACGCGATCATCGGAATTGATGCGATGGAACAATTCGCGGTCGCGATCCTCCCAATTGCGCAGGATCAGGCGTTCGGTACGGATTGGCTTCATTGGACGAATTCTTCCTGCCGGTAGCCCTGCAGATAGAGCAGCGCAGTGAGGTCGGCATGGTCGATCCGGACTTTTGCCTGCGCCGCGACGGAAGGCTTGGCATGCAGCGCGACACCGGTTCCGGCCAGGCGGATCATGTCGAGATCGTTGGCGCCGTCGCCGACGGCGATGGCATCGGCCGGCGTCAGGCCAAGACGGGCACAGATTTCGAGCAGCGCCTCGGCCTTGGCGGCGCGGCCGAGGATCGGCTCGCCGACCAGCCCGGTGAAGCGTCCGTCTTGGTCGAGAAGGCGGTTGGCGCGGTCTTCCTGAAAGCCAAGCATCGCAGCGATGCGCGTGGTGAAAACCTCGAACCCACCCGAGACGAGCGCCGTCCAGGCGCCGTTGGCACGCATGGTCTGGACCAGCGCGCGGCCGCCCGAGGCCAAGGTCAGCCGATTGGCGACGATATGGTCGACGACGGCGGCATCGAGCCCCTTGAGGAGCGCCACGCGCTCGCGCAGCGCCGGCTCGAAGGCGATCTCGCCGTTCATCGACCGTGCGGTGATCGCCGCGACATGATCCTTGACGCCGATCTCGTCGGCCAGCTCGTCGATGCACTCCTGGTCGATCATGGTCGAGTCCATGTCGGCGAGAAGGATTTTCTTGCGGCGTGTTTCAGCCTGCTGGACGATCACGTCGACGGGCTCAGCGGCCAGTGCGGTACGAAGGCTCGCGGTCGTTTCATCAGCCTGCGCCGCTGGCGGCAGGGCAATGTCACAGGCAATGCCTTCGGCCAGCCATACGACAGCGCTTGCGCCCACCGACCGTGAGGCCATATTCGCAAGCGATGGCGACAGAGCGCGATCGGCGGGACGGGAAACAAGCGTGGCAATGAGCGGCATCGAGAATTCCGGCACGGATGCGGGCGAAGGCCGCGTGAAGAACGCGATCCTGATAGCCGGGCCGACCGCCAGCGGCAAGTCGGCGCTGGCGCTTGAACTGGCCGAACGCACAGGCGGCGTCATCGTCAACACCGATTCCATGCAGGGCTATGCGGTTCTCGACGTGCTGACGGCCCGGCCGCAGGCGGCCGAGCTCGCACGAGCGCCGCATTTTCTCTATGGGCATGTCCATCCCGGCACCGCCTACTCGACCGGCGCCTGGCTGCGCGACGTCATGAAACTCATTGATGACGGGACGCTCTCGCGGCGGCCAATCTTCGTCGGTGGCACCGGCCTCTACTTTCGTGCGCTGGCTGAAGGGATTTCGGAAATGCCTGATATTCCGCAACGGATACGCGACCGCTGGCGCTACGAATTGAAGGAGCAAGGCGCGGTCAAGCTGCATGCCTTGCTGCTACGCGAGGATTCGAGCGTCGCCATGCAGTTGAAGCCAACCGACAGTCAGCGCATCGTGCGGGCGCTCGAGGTGCTCGACGCCTCCGGCCGGTCGATCTTGGACTGGCAGGCAGAGCGCGGCCTCCCGCTCATCGACAGGCCGAGCGCGCATTTCCTGGTCGTCGAGCCGGATCGGGCAGCATTGGTTGACCGCATCGAAAGGCGTTTCGACCAGATGCTGGACAAGGGCGCGCTGGAGGAAGTCAAGCAGCTTGCGGCCCTTCGTCTGGATCCAGACCTGCCGGCGATGAAGGCGATCGGGGTTCGCGAGCTCCAGGCCGCGATCTCAGGGCAGTCGAGCTTTCCCGAGGCGATCGAGCGCGCCAAGATCGCGACAAGGCAATATGCCAAGCGGCAAGCCACCTGGTTTCGCCATCAACTGGGGCCGGAATGGCAGAGACTTCGCCCCGGTGACGATCTCGAAACCACGATCCAAACACTTGTTGCTAATGCAACTTAAAAAGTTGCCCCTGAGGGAAGGGTTCTCGCCGAAGTTGTCGGAATTAACGCTCCGTAAGTCGGTCCCTGCGATAAGGTCATGGGGTATTTTTCCATCGGGGAGCAGATGCGTTTCCACAAAGCGGAATCCGCTTTTTTCGTCTTTATCTTCGTGATCCTGGCTGCTGGCCTGGTGACCCTGCACGCCTATGGGCAACTGCAATCCTTCGCCACTGAACTCCATACGGCCTCCGGCCTGGACAAGGTCATCTACCTCAACAAGCTCCTGTTCGCGACTGGCGTACTGCTCGCCACCGCGCTGTTTTTCGGCATCTTCTTCATCTATCCGCTGATCCGCAAGCAGGCGACCGAAGAGGGCAAGTTGCGCGCCATGACGGTGTCGCTCAGCGCCCGCTCCGAAACGCTCGAGCATGCCGCCCTGACCGACGGCCTGACCGGCATGCAGAACCGACGCTATTTCGACGACGCGCTGAAGGAATATCTCGAGGAGTTCCGGCGCATCGAAAAACCGGTCGGGCTGATGATCCTCGATCTCGACCATTTCAAGCAGGTCAACGACACGCACGGCCACGATGTCGGCGACGAGGTGCTCAAGGCTGTCGCCAGATGCCTCAAGGACATGACACGTTTCCACGATGTGGTGGCGCGCCTGGGTGGTGAGGAGTTCGCCGTGGTCACGCCCAACATGGAGGCGGACCTTCTGGCCAAATTCGCCGAGCGCATCCGCAAGGCGATCGCCAACATGTCGATCCTCTCCGGCAACAATGTCCGGCTCAAGATCACCACCAGCGTCGGGCTTGCAGTCTGGGATCGCAAGGAAACGGCCGAGGAATTCTACCGCCGCGCCGACCGCCAGCTCTACGAAGCCAAAAGGCAAGGCCGCAACCGCGTCTGCGCCTAAAATCCCATCCCTGAATTCGTGATGCTGGCCGTTTGCTGCCGACTTCTGCGCTTCCGGCCTTCGCCGGCCGAAGCACTTATGAGACGTTGCGCTTTAAGGCTGCGGCCGGCGAAGGCCAGTGCTCACGGACCAAAACACCAATCGGCTCAGCCTGACCAACTCCCTGACGGGCTTCGCCCAAGCTTTCCGACGAAGACGGGATAGGCCGCTTGCACGGATTCTCGGGACTATTCATGGAGGCGTGACGCTCAGCTCAATCGTTCTGCGGGCGCAGGCCGAAGGTGGCGGGTTTGAGGCCGTAGCGTGTGTCGAAATCTTCGTCCGACTGCACGCGCGTCGCCGCCGGCGCTTTGCGGTAGTCGGGGTCGCCCGCCTGCCGGCCGGAATCGACCACCTCGGCGAAAGCCATCGCCTGGCTCTGCGGTTTCGGCACGTTGCGCAGCCGCTCCACGATCGCCACCAGGTCGACCTCGCCGGCCTTGGACGTCACGTCTTCCTCGCGCTTGGCCGTGCCTGGAAGCAGGTGAGCGGGCAGTCTTTCGAATTTCAGCCGCATGGTCGTCGCCACGCCTTCGCCGAAGGCGATCGCTTCGCGCTGGCCCATGGAGGACAGGAAAGCGAGCGTGGAGGCAGAAGAGTCGGCGATTGCCGAGCGGATGATCGCCTGGTCCTGCTCGTTGGCGAGCCGCATGGCGAAGAAGGTCGAGCACTGCGAGAGAATGGTCGGGTCGAGCTCGCCGGGGCGCTGGGTGACGACGCCGAGATAGCAACCATATTTGCGGCCTTCCTTGGCGATGCGCGACAGCGCGTGCCGGGTCGGCGCGAAGCCGAGACGCGCATCGGCGGGCATGTAGCGGTGCGCTTCCTCGCATAGGAACAACAGCTGCAGCTTGCCTTCGCTCCACAAAGCAAGGTCGAAGGCCAGACGCGCCAGCACCGAGCAGACGGAATTGACCACTTCCGACGGCATGCCGGCCATCTCGAAGCAGGTCACCGGACGGCCATGATGCGGCACGCGGAAGATGTTGCCGATCGTTTCGTGGATGGTGTCCTCGATCAGGCGCGAATTGAACATGAAGCGGTAGCGCGGATCGGCCGCCGCCGATTCGATGCGTGTCTTGAGCGATTTGAGGGTTGGACGATCGGTCTTGCTTTCGAGCATGCCCATGCGCTCGTCGATCTGCTTGAGCAGGTCGGCGATGCGGTAGGGCACCGGCGTATCGGCGGTCAGCGCATCGCTGCCGCGCCTGAGATAGGCGCCTGAACCGGGGTTGCGATAGAGATTCTTGGCGAGCGGAATGAGGTCACGAAGGGCATCGATCTCTTCCGGCACCGTCTCGCGTCCGCGAAACAGCACTTCGGCGAATTCCTCCAGCGTGAACATCCAAAACGGCAGGTCGAGCGTCTTGGAATCGACCCTGACGCAATATTCGGGTAGCGAGGCCGCGAACTCGTTGTGCGGATCGAGGATCAGGATGCGCAGGTCCGGTCGCGCCGCGATCGACTTGCGCAGCAGCAGCGACACCGCTGTCGACTTGCCGACGCCGGTCGTGCCGACAATGGCGAAGTGGCGCGCCAGCGTGTCATCGATGGCGATGTTGGCGGCGATCGCCTCGTCCTGCGCCAGCGAGCCGATGGTGATCGAATGGCGGCCGGCCAGGTCATAGACCGCCTGCAGGTCGCGGGTGCGGATGCGGTGCGCGACGGCGCCGATATGCGGATAGATGGTGATGCCGCGGTCGAAGATCGGCCTGGCCCCGGTTTCGGCGCCGTCACGGACTTCGCCGATCAGTTCGATGCTGACCTCGATGGCGTTCTTGCCGTCACTGTTCCAGGCCAGATCCGACTTGCCGATCGCGTAGACCAGGCCGACGGTTCGCGTCGTGCCAAGATTGATCGAGATCATCTTGCCGACCGTCCACAGGCCGGTGATCGCGCCATCGGCGTCGTCGGCATAGGCGCTGATGGTGGCGCGCGCACCGTCGCATTGCACGACATTGCCCAGGATGCGCTTGTCGTGCTGGTCGGCTGTGCGGCGCTCCTGCGATGTCGGTTCTCCGACTGAAGCTTCGCGTTCGACATACATGGACAGGCCAATCCTCATTTCCCTTGAGGCCGTACCCTACAGGAACGGGGTTAAGGTCGGATGAGGTCGGATGGTGTAGAGAGGATTAAGGTCCTGGTGAAAATTGCTTTGAAATGGCTCTTCACGCGCCTATTGATTTCGTTATAATGAACGAATGGATGATATAGCGAACGACATTTCCTCGACCATCGGCAGGCGTATCCATACCGAAAGGACCATGCGGGACTGGTCGCTGGCCGAGCTCGCCGAACACTCCGGTGTTTCCAAGGCAATGCTGAGCACGATCGAGCGCGGCATGACCAGCCCAACGGCGGCACTTCTGGTGCGCATAGCGGCGGCCTTCGGCATGACGCTCTCGACCCTCATCGCACGGGCGGAATTGCAGGGCGGCGGGCTGCTGCGCGCAGCCGGCCAGCCAGTGTGGCGCGACCCCGACACAGGCTATGTCAGGCGGCATTTGTCGCCGGCCTGCGACATGCCGCTCGAACTGATCAAGGTCCATCTGCCGGCGGGCGCGAAGGTCAGCTTGCCGGCGGCTTCCTACGCCTTCATCAAGCAGCAGATCTGGCTGATCTCGGGAAAACTCGAATTCACCGAGGGTGACCAGGTGCACAGGCTCGAACCGGGCGACTGCCTGGCGCTCGGAGCGCCGTCGGATTGCACCTTTCATGCGCTGGAGCCGGGCGCCGATTATCTCGTCGCCCTGGTCAGGAGCTGACGTCATGGCACGACGGCCAAAGCGCTCCCACAATGGGGGGCCGCCTCTTGACGACTACAAGGGGCCGCCATGGGGCAAGGGCGATCCATACATCTTCCTGGCCTGGCAGGCCGCGCACGCCAATGCATGGAAGGCGCCGAGCCGCGAAGTCATGCTGATGCGGATGGACAAGGCCGAACGGCTGGGGCTGACCTATGAGGAGTACACGCTCGAGATCCTGGAGCGCGGTCGGCATCTCAAGGAAGAAGACACCGAACGCATCGGCGCCATCAAGGCCGCGCGCAAGCGGCGGCGTGTGCGCCATCTCGACTGAAGCGGCGCTGTCGACCCATCAATCGTTTCCAGAGGACCAGGTATGAACGTCATAGAAATCGGGCCGTTGACCGCAAGCCGGGAAACACTCGCACAGCTGACCGATCTGCTGGTCGAAACGGTTGCCGCCGGCGGATCGGTCAGCTTCATGCATCCGCTGGCGTTGGATGTTGCCAGCGCGTTCTGGGAGACGTCGCTGGCCGCGGCGGCACGAGGGCAAAGAATGGTGCTTGGGGCATGGGACGGCGGCGCTCTGGTCGGCACCGTCACCCTGCTGCTCGACTGTCCGCCCAATCAGCCGCATCGGGCCGAGATCGCCAAGCTGATGACATCGGTCGGGCAGCGGGGCAGGGGTGTCGGGACGCGCCTGATGCGAGCCGCCGAACGCCTCGCGGCGGAGAAGGGACGCACGCTGCTGGTTCTGGATACGGCGAGCGAAGAGGGTGCGTCGGGACTTTATGAGAAGCTTGGCTTCACCTTGGCCGGCGAAGTTCCGGACTATGCGCTGAAGCCGCATGGCGGGCTGACGGGCACGCTGATCTACTGGAAGCGCATCGGCACAGCGTCGCGGTAACGCCAGTCACTCATGCCTTCCCGGCGAGGCGCTTCAGCAGCCAATGGCGGAAATCCTGCTCGGCGCTGGTCAGGTGCGCGGTCGACGGCCCCGTCAGGAAATGCCCTGACGTGCTGGGCAGCTCAAAAACGGAAAGCCGGACCAGCGCTCCGCCGTCGAGCGCCGCGTCGATTAGGGGCCGCGACCCAAGGAGGACGCCGGCACCGGCGCTCGCCGCATGCATGGCGGCAACGAAACTGTCGAAGCGATGCGAGCGCCGGGGATGGCCGGCCAATCCGGCCGCCGCGAACCATTCGGCCCACATCTCGCGTGCGCCGGCCACCAGAAGCAGCGGCAGCGATGTCCAGTCGGCGGCACTGGCCAAGGCCGGGCTTGCCACCGGCACAAGCCGCTCGGCGGTCAGCCTCTCGGCCTCGCGTCCGGGAAAGGATCCGTTGCCGAAACGGATGTCGAGCGCCGAGCCTGGCAAATCGTAGTCGGTCGGGCGATGGATCGTCACCAGATCAAGCTGGATGCGCGGCAGCGCCTCGGCGAGGTCGGGCAGCGCCGGAACCAGCGCCAGCAGCGCAAACGAGATCGGCACCCGGAGCGAGACGGTCTGGACGGCGCGCGGTTCGAACAGTTCCGTGGTGCTGCTGCCAATGGTGGCGAAGGCCGACTGGATGTGGGGCAGGTAGGCGGCACCTTCCGGCGACAGCGCGACCCCACGCGCCAGCCGCGAGAACAGACGCGTCTTCAGCCTTTCCTCGAGCAGCCGGATGTGCTGGCTGACGGCCGCCTGGGTCAGGCCGAGTTCGGCTGCCGCCGCGGTGAAGTTCGACAGCCGTGCCGCAGCCTCGAAACTGCGCAGCCAGTCGAGTGGAGGAAGGGTAGGAGCGGTTCGCCGTGCCATTACCAAATCGCTGCCATTGGCCAAAAAATGATAATTGGAATTATACCTTTCGGGAGGTCAACATGCAATCCAAACCACGGCACGACCGTGGGCAACAAGGCGACAGGACGGATTTCCATGCTCACCCACGTGCTGGTTGGCGATGAAGGCAGAACAATCGAACTTGGTTGGACAGAAGGCAAGCGTACCCGCTTCCACGCCGTCTGGCTGCGCGACAACGCGCTTGACGACAAGACGCGCAGCGCCGGCAATGGCCAACGCCTGATCACCATCCTCGACATTCCGGCGAAGACGAGAATTGGCGCTGCCGCCATCAAGGCCGGAGCGCTGGAGATCAGCTTCGAGCCGGAGGGAAAAACGGTCAGCTTTCCCGCCCAATGGCTGCGTGCGAACGCCTATGATCGCGACGAGACACGCCAGCCTGGTTGGACAGGCGATGTCATCCAGCGCTGGACCAGGGCGACGATGCAGAACGCGGTGCCGCGCGCCAGCTATCCGGCGGCCTTGCATGGCCGCGGTGTCCTGCGCGAATGGCTTTCGGCGGTGAGGACTTATGGTTTTGCGGTGATGGACGGGCTGCCGGCCGAATCCGGGGCGCTGTGCAAGGTGTCCGACCTGTTCGGCTATATCAGGGAGACCAATTACGGGCGCTGGTTCGAAGTGCGCGCCGAGGTCAACCCGAACAATCTCGCCTACACCAATCTCGGCCTGCAGGCGCATACCGACAATCCCTATCGCGATCCGGTGCCGACGCTGCAGATCCTGTCCTGCATCGAGAACACGGTGGAGGGCGGTGAATCCAGCGTCGTCGACGGCTTTGCCGTCGCGGCCGCTCTTCAAACGGAAAATCCCGAAGGTTTTCGGCTGTTGAGTTCCCATGCGGCGCGGTTCGAATATGCGGGGTCGTCCGGCGTGCGGCTGCAGGCGAAGCGCCCGATGATCGAGCTTGGACCCGACGGCGAACTGATCTGCATCCGCTTCAACAACCGTTCGCTGGCGCCGACCGTCGACGTGTCGTTCGCCGAGATGGGCGCTTATTATGCCGCCTACCGCCGCTTCGCCGAGCTGATCGAGGATCCATCCTTCGAAGTCACCTTCAAGCTCGAGCCCGGCCAGGCCTTCATCGTCGACAACACCCGCGTCATGCATGCCCGCAAGGCGTTTTCCGGCACCGGCAAGCGCTGGCTGCAGGGATGCTACGCCGACAAGGACGGCCTGTTGTCGACGCTCGCGGCGATCGAACACGGCTTCAAGGAGGCCGCGGAATGATCGGCCAGGATCTGAACGCGGACACCATCGTCGAATTCATCGCCGACATTTTTGAGCGCCGGGGCGCCGAATCCTATCTCGGCGAGCCGGTGACGATGTCCGAGCATATGCTGCAAGGGGCTTGGCTGGCGGAACAGGATGGAGCCCCAGACGTGCTGGTGGCCGCCGCGCTGCTGCACGACATCGGCCATTACACCAGCGAGTTCGGCACCTATTCGCCTGACGATGTCGAGGACAAGCACCATGACGAGGCCGGCGGCGAAGTGCTGGCGCCGTTCTTCCCGCCTGTCATCGTCGAGTGCGTCCGGCTGCACGTTGCCGCCAAGCGCTATCTCTGCGCCGCCGACCCGACCTATTTCTCCAGGCTGTCGCCGGCTTCGGTTCATACCTTGTCGCTGCAGGGCGGACCGATGAGTGCCGACGAGGTGGCTGCGTTCCGCGAGAACCCGTTCCATGAGGAAGCGGTGCGGGTTCGCATCTGGGACGAGGGCGGCAAGGTCGCCAATATGCGGACGCGGGCGTTTCGCGACTATGTGCCGTTGCTGCAGCGCGTCGTGCACGACTTCGCCAATCGGCCCTGACGAGACCAATGATCAGGAGGAGACAGCCATGTGCTTCTGCTTCGACGGCGAAAGCGCGGTGGCGGCATACCGGCCCTGCCGCGAGCGTTTGGCTGACGAGGGCGTTTTCACGCCATCGCCGACCAGCCCCAGCGGCGAACTCGCCGCTGCCGCCTTGTTCGACGTCGCCGACGCGGGACAGGTTCACCGTGTCGATGCGGGAGACGCGACCTATCCCTTGTGATGGACCTGCTGCAGCCCGTAGACTGGTGTCGGCAAGCCAACCTGCCGGGCTTTGAGCTGCAGCGCCAGATATTGCGAATAGTGGCGTGACTGATGGAGGTTGCCGCCATGGAACCACAGCGCCTCCTGCTGGGTCGGCTTCCACATGTTGCGCTGCTCGCCTTCCCAGGGGCCGGGATCCTTGGCGGTGTTGGAGCCAAGGCCCCAGACCTTGCCGACCTTGTCAGCCACCTCCTGCGAGATGAGGTCCGCCGCCCATCCGTTCATCGAGCCGTAGCCTGTGGCGTAGATCACGAGATCGGCCGGCAATTCGGTGCCATCGGCGAATTTGACGCCGGTTTGCGTCAATTCCCGCACCGCCGCACCTGGTCCGCTCTTGAGCTTGATCGAGCCGTCTATGACCAGGTCGCAGGCGCCGACATCGATGTAGTAACCCGAACCCCGGCGCAGATATTTCATGAACAGGCCTGAGCCGTCATCGCCCCAGTCGAGCAGGAAGCCGGCCTTTTCCAGGTCCGCGTAGAACTTCGCGTCGCGTTCCTTCATCTGCTGGTAAAGCGGGATCTGGAACTCGTGCAGGATGCGATAGGGCAGGGAGGCGAAGATCAGGTCGGCCTTGCGCGTCGTCATGCCGTTCTCCACCGCCTGCTCGGAATAGAGTGCGCTGAGCCCGATATCCATCAGTGTGTCGGACTTGACGATATGGGTGGAGGAGCGCTGCACCATGGTAACGTCCGCGCCTCTCTCCCAGAGAGCCGCGCAGATGTCGTGGGCGGAGTTGTTGGAGCCGATGACCACGACCTTCTTGCCGCGATATTTGTCGGGGCCGGGATGGGTCGAGGAATGCTGCTGCTCGCCCTTGAAGATGTCCTGGCCCTTGTATTTCGGCCAGTTCGCCTTGCCGGACATGCCGGTGGCCAGCACCAACTGCTTGGGCTTGAGCACGATCTCTTCGCCGTCTCGCTCGACCACGACGGTCCATTCCTTGGCCGTCTCGTCGTATTTCGCGGATTTAGCCGAGGTGGAGGACCAGTAGTTCAGCTCCATCACCTTCGTGTACATCTCCAGCCAGTCGCCGATCTTGTCCTTCGGGGCGAAGACCGGCCAGTTCTTGGGGAAGTCGATATAGGGCAGATGGTCGTACCAGACCGGATCGTGCAGGCAGAGCGACTTGTAGCGCTTGCGCCAGGAATCGCCGGGACGCTCGTTCTTCTCGATGATGATCGTCGACACGCCGAGCTGCCGAAGCCGCGCGCCAAGCGCGATGCCGCCCTGGCCGCCGCCGATGATCACGACATAAGGCTGCTTGCCGCGGCCGAGTTCGGCGATCTCGTCATCACGCTCCTCGCGCCAGGATTTCCTGTCCTTGCCGTGACCGTGCTTGGCGCCGAGCGGCCGATTGAAACCGGCCTTCTCCTCATGGCCCTTGAGTTCGGCCATGGTGGTGAGCAAGGTCCAGATCAGGTCGCCCTTGAACCGCACCAGGCCGAAGCCGCGCGCCACCTCGGTCTCGAAGGTGATCCAGGCGGTGGTGACGCCGTCCGCTTCGGTCGCCTCCTCGCCTTCGGCCACCTTCCAGTCGCTCGGCCGGGTTCCAGCCAGCGTCGCTTTCAGCATGTCGCGGATCTGCTCCTGGCCCTCCATCGTCCGGAGATTCCAGGTGAAGGTGACGAGGTCGCGCCAGTAGCAATCCGCCTGGAAACAGTTGACCGCCGCGTCGATGTCGCCGGTCTCCAGCGCCTTGCCAAGCTTGTCGAGCAGGGCCTGCGCCTTCGTGGTGGGTGTTCTCTCGAGCATGGTTTCTCCTCCGGTTGTCGGTTTCCAAGAACGCCTGTTCAGGCTTCCACTGGAACAGCAAGCGGCCGGCCGGGACCTCCCTGCTTGGGGATGGGACTCCCATTCGCCGGCAACGCGTTTCCTCCCAGGCACGTCGTCAGCCCGGCATAGTGGTGCGTCGATGGGATGGGCTCAACTGTACTATGGTAGCGCGCGGCGGAGCCGATCTCACGGCTGAGTGAATTCGTACGGTACCCCATTGACGACCCCGCGACTTCGCCTTTATGGTCCGCCACCATGAAAACGGCACTCATTCTCGTAGGAAGGCGCGTGGGCAAGGCGGTGTAACCGCCGGGCGAAAACCCCCCATGCGCAGACACAGGCTCCCTCGGGGGCCTTTTTTATTGCCTGAAACACGACTAAACGACCAGCAACGCCCAATGGCGGACAGTACGGGACCAGACCGATGAGCAATGGACAGAACGAGCGGCGCGAGATGGCAGGTAGGGAAATGACCGGCGCCGAAATGGTGGTGCAGGCGCTGAAGGACAATGGCGTCAAGCATGTCTTCGGTTATCCCGGCGGCGCCGTTCTCCCGATCTATGACGAGATCTTCCAGCAGGACGAGGTCGAGCACATCCTCGTGCGGCACGAACAGGGCGCCGGCCATGCGGCAGAGGGGTATGCGCGGTCGACCGGCAAGGCCGGCGTCATGCTGGTGACATCGGGTCCCGGAGCCACCAATGCGGTGACGCCGCTGCAGGATGCGCTGATGGATTCGATCCCGCTGGTCTGCCTGACCGGTCAGGTGCCGACCTCGCTCATCGGCTCCGATGCGTTCCAGGAATGCGACACGGTCGGCATTACGCGGCCCTGCACCAAGCACAACTGGCTGGTGAAGGACGTCAACGAACTCGCCGCGACCATCCACGAGGCCTTCCATGTCGCGACGACCGGCCGTCCCGGTCCGGTCGTGGTCGACATCCCGAAGGACGTGCAGTTCGCCAAGGGCTTTTATGTGCCGCCGCAGATCGCGCCGCGCACCAGCTACCAGCCCAAGGTCCAGGGCGACCTGGAGAAGATCAAGGCGGCGGTCGAACTGATGGCCGGCGCCAGGAAACCGGTGATCTATTCTGGCGGCGGTGTCATCAATTCCGGCCCGGAAGCGAGCCATCTCTTGCGCGAACTGGTCGACCTCACCGGTTTCCCGATCACCTCGACGCTGATGGGGCTCGGCGCCTACCCGGCGTCGGGCAAGAACTGGCTCGGCATGCTCGGCATGCACGGCACCTACGAAGCCAACATGGCCATGCATGACTGCGACGTCATGCTCTGCATCGGCGCGCGCTTCGACGACCGTATCACCGGCAGGCTGAATGCGTTCTCGCCGAACTCGCGCAAGATCCACATCGATATCGATCCGTCCTCGATCAACAAGAACGTCCACACCGAAGTGCCCATCATCGGCGATGTCGGGCGCGTGCTGGAAGACATGGTGCGGCTGTGGCGGGCAACCGCCAGGGCCGACAAGAAGGCGCTCTACCCCTGGTGGGAGCAGATCGCCAAATGGCGCGGGCGCGATTCCCTCGCCTTCAAGATGAACAACGACGTGATCATGCCGCAATACGCCATCCAGCGGCTGTACGAGCTGACCAAGGACATGGACACCTACATCACCACCGAGGTCGGCCAGCACCAGATGTGGGCGGCGCAGCATTATCATTTCGAGAAGCCGAACCGCTGGATGACCTCGGGCGGGCTGGGCACGATGGGCTACGGCCTGCCTGCCGCGCTCGGCGTGCAGATCGCGCATCCCGACGCGCTGGTCGTCGACATTGCCGGCGATGCTTCGGTGCAGATGACCATGCAGGAGATGAGCGCCGCCGTGCAGCACGACGCGCCGATCAAGATCTTCATCCTCAACAACCAGTATATGGGCATGGTGCGCCAGTGGCAGCAGCTGCTGCACGGCAATCGGTTGTCGCACTCCTACACCGAAGCGATGCCCGATTTCGTCAAGCTGGCCGAGGCCTATGGCGGCCATGGCATTCGCTGCGACAAGCCAGACGAACTGGATGACGCGATCAAGGAGATGATCTCGGTCAGGAAACCGGTGCTGTTCGACTGCCGCGTGGCGACGCTCGCCAACTGCTTCCCGATGATCCCGTCTGGCAAGGCGCATAACGAGATGCTGTTGCCGGACGAGGCCACCGACGAGGTAGTGGCCAATGCAATCGACGCCAAGGGCAGGGAACTGGTGTAGACGACGGACCGGGGCAGGGCTTGTCAAGATAAGCCGTGCGGAAACAGATAGTTAGATCAAGAATTTGAGATTCATGTCATGAACGCACAGCACCTTCAACCCACCGGTTCCGCCTACTTCATCGCCAAGGAAACGGAACGGCCGGAAAACCACACGCTTTCCGTGCTGGTCGATAACGAACCGGGCGTGCTCGCCCGGGTCATCGGCCTGTTTTCCGGGCGTGGCTACAACATCGAGAGCCTGACCGTCTCGGAAACCGAGCATGAAAAACACCTGTCGCGCATCACCATCGTGACGCGCGGCACGCCGCATGTGCTGGAGCAGATCAAGCATCAGCTCGAGCGCATCGTGCCGGTGCATCGCGTGGTCGATCTCACCGTGCGTTCGCACGAGTTCGGACAGGAGCGGCCGCTGGAACGGGAACTGGCGCTGGTCAAGGTTGCCGGCACCGGCGAGGCCCGGGTCGAGGCGCTCAGGCTCGCCGACGCGTTCCGCGCCAGCGTCATCGACGCCAACACCGAGCATTTTATCTTCGAGATCACCGGCAAGGGCTCCAAGCTCGACCAGTTCATCGCCATCATGAAGCCGCTCGGCCTGGTCGAGATCTGCCGCACCGGCGTGGCAGCCATGAACCGCGGCCCGCAGGGGATGTAGCAGTCATACGAAATTAAAGTTCAGCAATCACGGTCGGGCGAGGCGATCCGAAAAGCGAACTGAGACTTGGTGGCGCATGACCCCACGACAAGATCTGGTGATACATGTGATGATGTACGCACTGATCGCATACTCGATCTGGGTGCTTGCCCACGGCTGGGTGACGATGACAGTCCCAGCCTTACGAGGCAATGAATGGGTTGCCTATGCGGATAATCCAACCAGATTCTGGGACCTGATCTTCTTCCACGCGGGGTCCATTGTCATCTTCAGTTGGCTTCTCTGGGCTCTGAAGTATCGCCGTCGGAACTGACGCGCCGCTGGCCGTACAGGCGGATCACTGCGGCGCGCATTGGACCACTCGAATGACGTTGCGTCCGGCGCCCGGTCGATTTAAGTCAGTATTGCTGACCTTTGGAGCCGTCATGACCCTCGACGCCTTCCTTGCCCTGCTGCTCTACGCCCTGGTGACCTCGGTCACGCCGGGCCCGAACAACTTTATGCTGCTGGCGTCGGGCGTGAATTTCGGCATCGTGCGGACTATCCCGCATATGCTCGGCATCAGCATCGGATTTCTCGTCCTTTTGCTTGCCGTCGGCTTCGGGCTTGGGGCGGTGCTGACCGCGTTCCCCGCGCTGCACACCGGGCTTAAGATCGCCGGCGCCGTCTATCTGCTCTACCTGGCCTGGAAGATTGCCATGTCCCGCTCGCTCAGCGGCAAGGGCGAGACGGATGCGCGGCCGATGCGATTCATCGATGCGGCGGCCTTCCAGTGGGTCAACCCCAAGGCTTGGGTGATGGCAATCACCGCGATGGCCGTCTATACCAATCCCGAACGGCCATTCTTGTCCGTCATTCTGATCGGCGTGGCCTTCACCGTGGTCAATCTTCCCAGCGTCTCGGTCTGGGCCGGATTCGGCACGGCACTGCGCGGCTTCCTGTCCGACCCGGTGCGGTTGAAATGGTTCAACATCGCCATGGGCGTGCTGCTGGCGGCGACGCTTTGGCCGATGCTGCGCTAGATAAGGCTGCCCTCTCGGAGGCCATTTTTCCGAGCCCATCCGGCTTCCGGCTTTGAGGATAGCCGGCTGCACAGCTATTGTGCAGTGCACATTAAATCTTCGTAATGCCGTGTTTTGGCCCTTTTCCGACAAACCCGCGTCCTATCTATTCGGCGAAATCGCGGCAGTGAGCCGGGAATTGCGCTAGAATACGACCACCTGGCTATGGCGTGTCGGACGGAGAGGTCTTTTGTCGATGCGTGGAAAAGTCATGCTTTCATTGCTGGCGGTCGCCTGTGTCGGCGCGGCCTGGCTCTATCTGTCGCCGGACGCGCTGAACAAGGCTCAGCAGTTCCTCGGCGCAAAGCAGGTCGCCGCGACAGACAAGCCAGCGACCGACAAGCCAGCCACCGAAAAGCCAGCGACGGGGGACAAGGCGGCGGGTGGCGGCAACGGTGCCCGTTCGGCCTCGATCGTTTCGGCGACGGCGACGACCGCGGATTTCCCGATCCGCCGCTATGCCATTGGCTTCGTCTCCTCTCCGGCCGTGGTCAACATCAACGCGCGCGTCTCCAGCCAGATCGTGTCGATCGACGTCAAGGACGGGCAGATGGTGAAGGCGGGCGACCTCCTGTTCTCACTCGACGATCGGGCGCTGAAGGCGCAACTCGCCAAGGACCAGGCAGCGCTTGCCAAGGACCAGGCGCTGCTTGCCAGCTCGAACTCCGACCTTCAGCGCGCCAAGGACCTTGTCGCCAAGCAGGCCGGTACGCAGCAGACCTACGACCAGGCCGTTGCCGCGCAGAAGGCGGCGGCGGCGACCGTCGATGCCGACAAGGCGACGATCGACGCCGACAATGTCCAGCTTGGCTTTGCCACCATCACCGCGCCGATCGCCGGCAGGCTGGGTGCCGTGAATGTCGCCGTCGGCGACCTCGTCACCGTCAGCAACGGCAACAGCAGCACGGCGACGCCACTGGTAACCATCACCCAGATGGACCCGCTGCAGGTCAACTTCAATCTGCCGGAAAGCAACCTTGCGCTGCTTCACAAGGCGCTTGCCAATCCACAGCAGAACGCGGTGACGTTGATCCAGAACGGCGACCCGACGCCGATCGGCAAGGGTACGCTCGATTTCGTCGATTCCAGCGTCGACACCGCATCGGGCACGATCGCGACGCGGGCAAGCATTCCGAATGCCGATCTTTCCCTTTGGCCGGGCCAGTATGTGAATGTCGTGCTCGACGCCGGCATCATGCCGCGGATGACCTCGGTTCCGACCGTGGCGGTGCAGCCCAGCCAGAAGGGGCCGTTCGTGTACGTGGTCAAGCCGGACAGCACTGTCGAGATGCGGCCGGTGCAGGTGGCGCTGACCGAAGGCGCAAACAGCGCCATCAGTCAGGGGCTGAAAAGCGGCGAGAAGGTCGTCACCGAGGGCCAGACAAGGCTGAAGAACGGCGCCGCGGTGCATGAAGGCAAGGCGGCCGCGCCGAAGGTTGCCGAGGCGACCAACGCCGGCGAGGCGGCCCAATGATCTCCGAATTCTGTATCCGCAGGCCGGTCGCCACCCTTCTGATGTCGTTCGCCCTCGTGCTGGGCGGACTGTTCGCCTACAAATTCCTGCCGGTGGCGGCACTGCCGAGCGCCGAATTCCCGGTCGTCAACGTCTCGGCCTCGCTGCCCGGCGCTTCGCCGGAAACCATGGCCACGTCGGTGGCGACGCCGCTGATCAAGCAGTTCGCGACCATCGCCGGCATCGATTCCATTTCGACCACCAACTCGCTCGGCCAGACCTCGATCGCCATCCAGTTCGTGCTCAACCGCAACATCGACGCGGCCGCCGCCGACGTCCAGGCGGCGATCGCGCGCACGCAGAAATCGCTACCGCCGCAGATGACGGCGCCGCCAAGCTACCGCAAGGTCAATCCGGCCGATGCGCCGATCCTCTTGATGTCGCTGGTCAGCGACACGGTGCCGCTGACCGACCTCGATGCCTTCGCCGAAAACGTCATCTCGCCGTCGCTGTCGACCATCGACGGCGTCGCACAGGTCTCGATCTTCGGCCAGCAGAAATACGCGGTGCGCATCCAGATCGATCCGACCGCGCTTGCCGCGCGCGGCATCTCGATCGATCAGCTGCAGGCGGCGGTCGCGTCCGCCAACAGCAACACGCCGCTCGGCGTGCTGCAGAACAACAAGCAGCAGCTCACCATCACCGCCAACACGCAGCTTACCGACGCGGCCGGTTTCTCAAACCTCATCATCGCTACCAAGAACGGCCACCCGGTGCGGCTGGGCGAGGTGACCCGTGTCGTCGATTCGGTGCAGACCACCACGACCGCAAGCTGGTATGACGGTACCCGCGCGATCATCATGGCGGTGCAGCGCCAGCCGGACGCCAACACGGTCGACGTCGTCGACAAGGTCAAGGCGATGCTGCCGTCCTTCCAGGACCAGATGCCGGCCGCAGCCCAGATCAAGCTGCTCAACGACCGCTCGAGCTCGATCCGCCAGGCGGTCGACGACGTGCAGTTCACGCTGCTTTTGACCATCGCGCTGGTGGTGATGGTGATCTTCGTGTTCCTGCGTCGCGTCACGGCGACCATCATCCCGGCCGTGGCGGTGCCGATCTCGCTGATCGCCACGCTCGGCGCGATGTTCCTGTTCGGCTTTTCCATCGACAACATATCGCTGATGGGCCTGACGCTCGCCGTCGGCCTTGTCGTCGACGATGCCATCGTGATGCTCGAAAACATCTTCCGCCATATGGAAGAGGATGGGCTGTCGGCCTTCGACGCGTCGCTGAAGGGCGCGCGCGAAATCGGTTTCACCATCATCTCGATCTCGATCTCGCTGGTGGCTGTGTTCATCCCGGTGCTTCTGATGGGTGGCGTGATCGGGCGCATCTTCAACGAGTTCGCCGTCGTGGTGACCGTCGCCATCCTGGCCTCCATGTTCGTGTCGCTGACGCTGACGCCGATGTTGTGCTCGCGGCTGCTGTCGGTGACCAAGGCCGACCGCGAGGCACATGGTGCTGGCCACAAGCGCGATTTCCTCACGCGCGGCTACGATCGGATTCTGAGCTTCTGCCTGCGGCACACCTTCCTGGTGTTCCTCGTCTTCGTCGGCACCGCGGCAGCCTCGGTGTGGCTGATCGAGGTTTCGCCGAAGGGTTTCTTCCCGCAAGAAGATATCGGCCAGATTTCGGTGACCACCATCGCGCGCCAGGACATTTCGTTCGACGCCATGGCCAAGCTGCAAGGGCAGGTGGCCAGCGTGTTCTCGAAGTCACCCTATGTCGACCATGTGGCGTGGTCGGCGGGCAGCGGTAACAATGCGCTGAACCAGGGACAGCTCTTCGTCCAGCTCAAGGGCAAGGACCAGCGTCCCGATATCGAGAAGGTGCTTGCGGATCTGCGCAAGCAACTGGCCGGCGTGGCGGGCATCGAGACTTACATGCAGCCGGTGCAGAATCTGCGGCTCGGCTCGCGCTCGTCGGCCAGTGCCTACCAGCTTGTGGTTCAGGGCCTCGATACCGGCCTGACGGATCAGTGGGCGCAGAAACTGAATGACGCGATGGCGGCCGACCACACGACCTTCACCGACGTCACCAGCGACCTGCAGAACAACGCCTTGCAGGCGACGCTGGTGGTGGACCGCGACAAGGCCGCCCAACTCGGTATCGACACCGACACGCTGCGCTCGGCGCTTTATGGCGGGTTCGGCACCGACCAGGTTTCAACGATCTTCGGCTCGGCCGACAGTTACGAAGTCATCGCCGAACTCGATCCCAAGATCGAATGGTCGCCGGAGCGGATGCTTGCCATCCAGATGCGGACGGCGAGCGGCAGCCTGGTGCCGCTCGGCGCCTTCGCCAGGGTCGACCGCACGGCCGGAGCCTTGACGGTTAACCAGCTCGGCCAGCTTCCGGCGGTGACGATCTCCTACAACCTGCCGCAGGGCGTGGCGCTGGGCGACAGTGTGAAACGCATCGACGCGCTGAAAGAGCAGATCGGCATGCCGACGGCGATCTCGACGACCTTCGCCGGCACCGCCAAGACCTTCCAGGATTCGCTTGCCAACCAGGGCCTGCTGGTCGGCGGCGCCATCCTGACCATCTATATCGTGCTCGGCATTCTGTATGAGAGCTTCATCCACCCGCTCACCATTCTGACCGGCCTGCCGTCGGCTGTGCTCGGGGCGGTTGTCGCCTTGCGCTTCGCCGGCATGGATTTGTCCGTCATCGCGGTGATCGGCATCCTGATGCTGATCGGCATCGTCAAGAAGAACGGCATCATGATGGTCGACGTCGCGCTTGAACTGCGACGAGAGGGCATGTCGGCCACCGATTCCATCCACAAAGCCTGCCTGATGCGGTTCAGGCCGATCATGATGACGACGCTGGCGGCACTGATGGGCACGTTCCCGATCGCGCTCGGCACCGGCGCCAGCGCGGAACTGCGCCAGCCGCTGGGCGTTGCCGTCGTCGGCGGCCTGCTCGCCTCGCAGGCGCTGACCCTGTTCGTGACACCGGTGATCTACGTCTACATGGAGAATTTCTCGGGCTGGCTGGTCGGACTCATGCCGAAGCGCAAGGCCGAGTTGCACCTGGTCGAAGAGGGCGACCAGCCCTCGCTGTTCGGCACCAATGACGACATCCCCGGTGAGCCGCAGAAGACCGCCGCCGAGTAGCAGGTCGCCACGCACCCAGTTCCGCTGGCCCAAGCCGTGATACTTGCGGCCGGCGGATCGGAACTTTAGTTTGCCGTCATGTCCCACGATCATGACCACGACAACGAACTCGATCCGTTTGCCGCGCGTGTGCGCGCGCTGGAAACCATCCTGACCCGCAAGGGGCTGATCGATCCGGCTGCGATCGACGTCATCGTAGATACCTACGAGACGAAGATCGGTCCGCGCAACGGCGCCCGGGTGGTGGCCAAGGCCTGGAGCGATCCCGCTTTTGCCGCGTGGCTGAGGCGCGACGCGACGGCGGCGATCGAATCGCTGAGCTATACCGGTCGGCAAGGCGAGCATATGCAGGCGGTGTTCAACACCGGGAATACCCACAACCTCGTCGTCTGCACATTGTGCTCCTGTTATCCGTGGTCGGTGCTTGGCCTGCCGCCGGTGTGGTACAAGGCGCCGCCCTACAGGTCGCGCGCGGTGATCGATCCGCGCGGCGTGCTCGAGGAGTTCGGGCTGGTGCTGCCGGCCGGGACGAAGATACGCGTCTGGGATTCGACAGCGGAACTGCGCTATCTCGTCGTGCCGATGCGACCGGAGGGAACCGAAGGCTGGAGCGAGGAGCGGCTGGCCGAGCTGGTGAGCCGCGATGCCATGATCGGCACGGCTCTGGCGAGTCACCCGGCATGAACGGGCCGCAGGATCTCGGCGGACAGATGGGTTTCGGGCCGGTCGCGCCCGAACGAGACGAGCCGTATTTCCATGCCGACTGGGAGAGGCGGGCGCTCGGCTTGACGCTCTGCGCCGGCGGCATGGGCGCCTGGAACATCGACGAGAGCCGGCACGCACGGGAATCGCTGCATCCGGCCGATTATTATGGCTCCAGCTACTATCAGATATGGATCAAGGCGCTTGAGATCTTGCTCAAGCGGCATGGTTTCGTCAGCGAGCGCGACCTCGGGGCGGGCGAGGCGATTGATCCGGCGGCGACACCCAAAAGAGTGCTGAAGGCGGAAAACGTTCCCGCTGTGCTGGCCAAGGGCGGTCCTTGCGATCGGCCGGTGGAGACAGCGCCACGCTTCAAGGCCGGGGATTCTGTGCGGACGAAAAACTTCAACCCCACCGGCCATACCAGGCTGCCGCGCTATGCGCGCGACAAGCAGGGCACCATCGAGGCGGTGCGCGACGGCTTCGTCTTTCCCGACAGCAACGCGCATGGGCAGGGCGAGAATCCGCAATGGGTCTATACCGTGGTTTTCGATGGCACGGAAATCTGGGGCGAGGGCGCCGACCCGACACTGACCGTCTCGATCGACGCCTGGGAGAGCTATCTTGAGCCGGCCTGAAGCGAAGGGATCCGCCGCCAGTTTGCCCGCCGGCTTCGACGCACCGGTGTTCGCCGAGCCATGGCAGGCCGAAGCCTTCGCCATGACTGTGGCACTGCACGACAAGGGCCTGTTTTCGTGGAACGAATGGGCGGATGCCCTGTCAGCCGAGGTGAAGAAGCCGGATGCCGCGGCGGACGGCCATGACTATTACGAGCATTGGCTGGCGGCGCTGGAAGGGCTGCTCGCCTCCAAGGGGCTGGCTGCCAAGCCGGACGTCGATGCGATGGCGCGGGCCTGGGAGCGCGCCGCGCACGCCACGCCACACGGCAAGCCGATCCTGCTGGAGAACGATCCGCACGCTGCCAACTGAATTTTCGTTCCCTTTACGTTCTTGCTTGCGGCTGATAGCCTGAACAGCAGGGAAGTTCGCCACCGGCGTGTCGATGGTGGTGGCGGCGATCTTGTGTTTGCCACGCGAATCCGGTCACACGATCAGATGGAATTTTCACCCCAACAAGATGAGGCGCTGCAAGCGGTCGCCCGCTGGCTGAAGACCGGCACGCCGCAGCTGTTCCGGCTGTTTGGCTATGCCGGCACCGGCAAGACGACGCTGGCGCGCTATTTCGCCGAACATGTCGACGGCCAGGTGCAGTTCGCAGCCTTCACCGGCAAGGCCGCCCAGGTGCTGCGCTCCAAGGGCGCGGTCAACGCCCGCACCATCCATTCGCTGATCTACCGGCCCAAGGGCGAGGAATCGGTGGCCGACGAGGTCACCGGCAAGACCTCGATGTCGCCAACCTTCTCACTCAACCGGCAGAGCCCGATCTCGCGCGCCAAACTGGTCGTCATCGACGAGTGCTCGATGGTCGACGAGCAGCTTGGCCGTGACCTGATGAGTTTCGGCACGCCGATCCTGGTGCTGGGCGACCCCGGCCAGTTGCCGCCGATCTCGGGTGGCGGCTTCTTCACCGACCATGAGCCAGACTTCCTGCTGACCGAGATCCACCGGCAGGCGCGCGACAATCCGATCCTGCGGCTGGCGCTCGATGTGCGCGAGGGCCGCGAATTCATGCGCGGCGACTACGGCACTGCGAAGGTGATCGGCAAGGAAGACGTCAACCAGGAACTGGTGCTGAGAGCGGACCAGGTGCTGGTCGGCACCAACCGCACGCGGCGGCGCTACAACCAGCGCCTGCGCGAGCTCAAGGGCTTCAATGCCGATTATCCGCAAGCCGGCGACAAGCTGGTGTGCCTGCGCAACGATCCCGCCAAGGGCTTGCTCAACGGCTCGCTGTGGAAGGTGATGACCTCGTCGCGCGAGACGGTCAAGCCCGGGATCAATCTTCTGGTTTCGCCCGAGGAGGACGATCCGGATCGCGGCGTCGCGAAAATCAAGTTGCTGAAGGCGGCGTTCGAGGATCCTGACGCCGAAATCCCTTGGCAGCAGAAGAAGCGCTTCGACGATTTCGACTATGGCTATGCGCTGACGGTGCACAAGGCGCAGGGCTCGCAGTGGAACGAGATCGTGCTATTCGACGAGAGCTGGGCCTTCAAGGAAACGCGCCAGCGCTGGCTTTACACAGCTATCACCCGGGCCGCCGAACGCCTGACCATCGTCAGGTAGAAGGGGGGTAGCCGGGAGAACCGTTTCATCCTCTTTCTGGAGCGGCGGTCGCCTCCTCACTCGTCGGCCGCGCGCCGAGCCATTCCCAGGCAGCGGCTTCGTCCTCGATCTTGAAATGCCTGAATTCGACGGGCGAGGAAGCCGGCAAGGCGTGTCGTGCATTCGGCGTCCAGTCAGGGGCGCCGATCGCCGCGCAACGGCCAATATGTTCCAATGCATGGACGGCACCCTTCTTGATGGTCTCGTCCGAGATGTCGGCCCAGTCGACGCCCTCATGATCGACTATGCGCACGGCCACGTCGATTTTCTGATGGAGCAAATAGGCCGCCTCCAGCAGGCCGAACAGGTTTTCGGCATCGGCGGCCGAGACATGGCCGACCACATCGATGGCAAAGAGGTCGTCGCGGCTGGTCTCGATGCGGCGGATCGCCGGCACGGATTGGAGGAAATTCAAGGTGGTGCCTCCCTTTCGTGGAGTATGTTGGTCTTCTGGAACACCGGAAAGGCCCTATCTGTTCCCGTCAAAGACGCTATAGATGCGCCGTCTCAAATGCGCCGTGCCGGAACGAATGAGCGTGGCGCGCCTCGATCGCCTGTTTCACGGACGCCAAACCATGCCAGCCAAGCTTTCCGTCAACCTCAACGCCATCGCCATGCTGCGCAACCGGCGCGACCTGCCGTGGCCCAATGTGATCGCTGTCGGACGCCTCGCCCTTGCCGCCGGAGCGCATGGGCTGACGGTGCATCCGCGCCCCGACGAACGTCACACAAGGCATTCCGACCTGCCCGAGATCAGGGCGCTGATCGACGACGAGTTCCCGCAG
Organism: Mesorhizobium sp. ESP6-5; assembly: GCF_020164695.1. NCBI lineage: Bacteria > Pseudomonadati > Pseudomonadota > Alphaproteobacteria > Hyphomicrobiales > Phyllobacteriaceae > Mesorhizobium > Mesorhizobium sp. ESP6-5. Next base: position 269,242 of record NZ_JAIUGR010000001.1, on the reverse strand, counting down.
GCGGAATTCAACATCGAGGGCTACCCAAGCGAGGATTTCCTGGCGCTGGTGGAGAAGCATCAGCCCGAACAGGTGACGCTTGTGCCCGACGATCCCTCCCAGGCAACCTCCGACCATGGCTGGAACTTCGTCACCGATGCGGCGTTGCTGACGCCGATCGTCAGACGCCTGAAGAAGGGTGGTTTCAGGGTCTCGCTGTTTTCCGATGCCGACCCCGCCGGCATGGCGGCCGCGCGCGACACGGGCGCCGATCGTATCGAACTCTATACCGGCCCTTATGGCAGCTACCATTCCGATTCAGGTAGGGCGGCCAAAGAACTGGAAAGATTGGGAAAAACCGCTGACGCGGCATTTGCCGCCGGTCTCCAGGTCAATGCCGGGCACGATCTGACGGTGGCCAATCTGCCCGCGCTGGCCAGGCGCATTCCGGCATTGGCCGAAGTGTCGATCGGACATGGGTTGACAGCCGACGCGTTGGAGTATGGCATGGCCGGCACAGTGGGCCGGTTCCTCAGGGCCTGCGGTTGGTAGGGGGCAATGCTTCGTATTGGTATGGCAGCCATCGCGTGCATTTGATATCGTATCGCAGCATGCATAAAGCACCGCGCGCTTATCGGAGAGTGGTCGATGGCCCTTGCCAATAGCGGGAGCGAAGCTGAAACCGTCGAGCAATCGAGCCATGCCGGGGTCGAGCAGCACAGCACCAAGGTTCTCATGCTGGGCGCACTCGGCGTTGTCTATGGCGACATAGGCACAAGTCCGATCTACGCCTTTCGCGAGGCGCTTCACGCTTCGCCCGGCATCGATACGCGCGTTCACGTGCTTGGCGTGCTGTCGCTGATCGTCTGGGCGCTGACGATCATCGTGACCGTCAAATACGTTGCCTTCGTGCTTCGTGCCGACAACAAGGGCGAAGGCGGCACGCTGTCGCTGATGTCATTGGCACGCAGCGCCTATCCCAAAGGCGCTCGACTGATTCTGGTGATCGGTCTTTGCGGCGCGGCGCTGTTTTTCGGCGATTCGATCATAACGCCGGCCATCTCGGTGCTGTCGGCGGTCGAAGGCCTCACCGTGGTCACCCCAACGCTCGACGCCTATGTCGTGCCGATCACGCTGGTCATCCTTGCCATCCTGTTCTCCGTGCAACGCTTCGGCACGGGAAAGGTGGCGGCGGTGTTCGGGCCGGTGACGGCGCTGTGGTTCCTGGCCATCGGCGTTGCCGGCATCTATCACTTGATGGACGATCCATCGATCCTGCTTGCCATCAATCCCTATTACGCGGTCATTTATCTGGCCAGCACACCGACCGCCGCCTTTCTCACCGTCGGCGCCGTGTTCCTGGCGGTAACCGGGGCCGAGGCGCTTTATGTCGATCTCGGCCATTTCGGACGCAAGCCGATCGTGCTGGCATGGTTTTCCGTGGTTTTCCCCTGCCTGCTGCTCAACTATTTCGGGCAGGGCGCCTTTGTGCTCGCCAATGACGGAAAACCGACCAATCCGTTCTTCCAGATGCTGCCTGACTGGGCACTGATGCCGATGGTGGGACTTGCAACGGCCGCGACGGTCATTGCCAGCCAGGCGGTCATTTCAGGAGCTTTTTCGCTGACCCGCCAGGCGGTGCAGCTCAATCTTCTGCCGCGCATCGAGGTGCAGCATACCTCGGAAATGCAGTCCGGGCAGATCTACATGCCGCGCGTCAACCTGCTCATAGCAATGGGTGTGATGCTGCTGGTGGTCGGTTTCGGCAGTTCGAGTTCGCTGGCTTCCGCCTACGGCATCTCGGTGACCGGCGAAATGCTGATGACGACGATCCTGCTGTTCGTGGTGATGCGCAAGATGTGGAAATGGAAGCTGGCGCTCGCCCTGGCGCTGACCTTGCTGTTCGGCGTCATCGACAGCGGCTTCTTCCTGGCCAATGTCGTGAAGATCGTGGAAGGCGGCTGGGTCTCGATCACCGTTGCCTGCCTGATGGGACTGATCATGTGGACGTGGATACGCGGCACCCGCTATCTCTTCGACAAGACCCGCCGCAACGAAATCCCGCTCGATTTCCTCGCCGGCAATCTGCTGAAGAAGAAGCCGCAGCTGGTGTCCGGCACCGCGGTGTTCCTGACCAGCGATCCCTTGAGCGCGCCGACCGCCCTGATGCACAGCCTCAAGCACTACAAGGTGCTGCACGAGCAGAACGTCATCCTTTCGGTGGTGACCGCGCCGCAGCCCGTCGTGCCCGACAGCGAACGCGTCAAGATGGAGACGGTCAACGAGTTGTTCATGCGGGTGACGCTGACCTTCGGCTACATGGAACAGCCCAACATCCCGCGCGCGCTGGCGATCTGCCGCAAGCAGGGCTGGAAATTCGACATCATGACGACGTCGTTCTTCCTGTCGCGGCGGTCGCTGAAAGCCTCGCCCAATTCAGGCATGCCGGTGTGGCAGGACAGGCTGTTCATCGGACTGGCGCGCTCGGCGGCCGACGCGACGGAGTATTTCCAGATCCCGACCGGCCGCGTCGTTGAAATCGGCACGCAGGTCGCCATTTAACAGACGTGCTCGCCGGCCCGCAGGTTTTGCCATGGGTCCGGACATGAGCCCGCGAATGTCGCATTGACCGGCATTCGCTCGAAGTCGCCCACAAGAAGCCGCGCGCTGCCAACATGAGTGCCATAACGTTACGGCACTTGATATTGCAGTGCAGCAAGCGTAGAGCACCGCGCGTTTATCGGAGTGTCGTACATGGCCCTTGCCAGTGCTGGTAGTGAGGCAGAACCCGTCGACCAATCGAGCCATCCCGAAATCGAGCAGCACAGCACCAAGGTGTTGATGCTGGGCGCGCTCGGCGTGGTCTATGGCGATATCGGCACCAGCCCGATCTATGCTTTCCGCGAGGCGCTGGTCGCGTCGTCGGGCGGGCAAGTTGCCGACCGTGGCGACATTCTTGGCGTTTTGTCGCTGATCATCTGGTCGCTGACGATCATCGTCACCATCAAATACATCATGTTCGTGCTGCGGGCCGACAATCGCGGCGAGGGCGGAGTGCTGTCGCTGATGGCGCTGGCGCGCGGCAGTTTTCCGAAACGCTCGGCGCTGATGCTCGGCATCGGCATCGTCGGCGCTTCGCTGTTTTTCGGCGACGCCGTCATCACGCCGGCGATTTCGGTGCTGTCGGCGGTCGAGGGCATGAATGTCGTCACCCCCACCTTCCAACCTTACGTCGTGCCACTGACGCTGGTCATCCTCGCCATGGTGTTCGCTGTTCAGCGTTTCGGCACCGGTGGCGTCGGGCTGGTCTTCGGCCCGGTGACCGCGATCTGGTTCCTGGCCATCGGCCTTTCCGGTCTCAAGCACATCATCGCCGATCCGGAGATCCTGTGGGCAGTCAGCCCGCACTATATCGTCGCTTTCCTGATCCATTCGCCCGATGTGGCTTTCGTCACCATCGGCGCCATCTTCCTTGCCGTCACCGGCGCGGAGGCGCTTTACGCCGATCTCGGCCATTTCGGCCGCAAACCCATCGTGCTCGCCTGGCTCTCGATCGTGTTCCCCTGCCTGCTGTTGAACTATGCCGGGCAAGGCGCCTTCGTGCTGGCGAAGAACGGCGTGGTCGGCCATCCGTTCTTCGAAATGAACGAGGGTTGGGCGCTGATCCCGATGGTGGTGCTGGCGACGGCGGCGACGGTCATTGCCAGCCAGGCGGTCATTTCAGGGGCTTTTTCGCTGACCCGCCAGGCGGTGCAGCTCAACATGCTGCCCAGGCTCCAAATCCTGCACACGTCGGAAAAGCAGTCCGGCCAGATCTACATGCCGCGCGTCAACCTGCTGCTGGCGCTGGTGGTGATGATGCTGGTGGTCGGCTTCGGCGAGTCCAGCAAGCTGGCCTCCGCCTACGGCATCTCGGTGACCGGCAACATGCTGGTGACGACGGTGCTGCTTTATGTGGTCATGACCCGTATCTGGAAGTGGAAGCTGTCGGTGGCGGTCCCGCTGACCGTGCTGTTCGCTTTCATCGATGTCGGCTTCTTCGCCTCCAACATCGTCAAGGTGTTCGAAGGCGGCTGGGCGTCGCTGGTGGTGGCCTTCACCATCGTGCTGGGCATGTGGACCTGGGTGCGTGGCAGCCGCTATCTCTTCGACAAGACCCGCCGCAACGAAATCCCGCTCGATTTCCTCGCCGGCAATCTGCTGAAGAAGAAGCCGCAGCTGGTGTCCGGCACCGCGGTGTTCCTGACCAGCGATCCCTTGAGCGCGCCGACCGCCCTGATGCACAGCCTCAAGCACTACAAGGTGCTGCACGAGCAGAACGTCATCCTTTCGGTGGTGACCGCGCCGCAGCCCGTCGTGCCCGACAGCGAACGCGTCAAGATGGAGACGGTCAACGAGTTGTTCATGCGGGTGACGCTGACCTTCGGCTACATGGAACAGCCCAACATCCCGCGCGCGCTGGCGATCTGCCGCAAGCAGGGCTGGAAATTCGACATCATGACGACGTCGTTCTTCCTGTCGCGGCGGTCGCTGAAAGCCTCGCCCAATTCAGGCATGCCGGTGTGGCAGGACAGGCTGTTCATCGGCCTGGCGCGCACGGCGGCCGACGCGACCGAATATTTCCAGATCCCGACCGGGCGTGTGGTAGAAATCGGCACGCAGGTGGCGATCTGACGAGGTCGATCGCCTCGGCCTGACGGGGAGGTGGCCATGGGCGGCGAATTGGTGCTTGTCACCGGCGGATCGGGTTTCCTCGGCGCGCACTGTATTCTTGCCCTGTTGAAGGCGGGCTATCGCGTGCGCACGACGGTGCGCGCCGCCAAGCGTGAAGCCGACGTTATCGCCATGCTCGAGGCCGGCGGCGGCGAGCCGGGCGACAGGCTTTCCTTTGCCATCGCCGACCTCATGAGCGATGCCGGCTGGCCCGACGCTGTCGCCGGCTGCGACTATGTCCTGCATGTCGCGTCACCATTTCCGCCCGGCGCGCCGAAGCATGAGGACGACCTAATCATCCCGGCTCGAGAAGGCGCGTTGCGCGTGCTCAGGGCGGCGCGAGACGCTGGCGTCAAACGCGTCGTGCTGACCTCGTCCTTCGCCGCCATCGGCTATGGCAAGATGCCGCCCGGCGGCCGGCCTTTCACCGAGGAGAGCTGGACCGATCCGACGACCAAGGTCAGCGCCTATGTGAAATCGAAGACGCTCGCCGAGCGCGCGGCCTGGGATTTCATCGCCGCCGAGGGTGGCAAGCTGGAGTTGGCCGTCGTCAATCCGGTCGGCATTTTCGGACCAGTGCTCGGGTCCGACCATTCGACCTCCACCGAATTTGTTCAGCGCATGATGAACGGTGCGATGCCTGGGTTGCCGCGCCTGTCGTTCGGCGTGGTCGACGCGCGCGACGTGGCGGACCTGCATGTGCGCGCAATGACCAATCCCGCCGCCAGTGGCGAGCGCTTCCTGGCCGTTGCCGGCGATTTCATGACCGTGCGGGAGATCGCCCAGACGGTGAAAACGCGGCTCGGCGCGGCCGCCTCGCGGGTCACGACCCGGGAGCTTCCCGATTGGTTGGTGCGGGTGGTGGGGCTGTTCAACGCGGAAGCCGCGCAACTCGTGACGGAACTCGGCAAGGTCAAGAATGCCACCAACGCCAAGGCGGTGCGCATGCTCGGCTGGGCGCCGCGCTCGCGCGAGGACGCGCTGGCCGCCACCGCCGAAAGCCTGGTCCGGCTCGGGCTGGTCAAGACCCCGAAATAGCGCGGCGGGAGAAAGAACTTCCCGCCGCGCTGACATCAACCCGCCAGTGCGGCCTTGTTGGCCTCGAGGAACTGCTTCAGCGGTACCGATTTCCGACCGGAAAGTGTCTCGACCGAATCCGTTACCATGCCAAGGTCGCCGGCGCGCGTGGCGGCGTCGAAGGACACCAGGAGCCTGGCGATCGGCTCGGGCAGCCCGGCTGCCTTCATGCCTTCGGTCAGCGCTTCATCGGAGAGCTGGACGACCTGGATCGGCTTGCCTGTGACTTCGGTGACGAGCACGGCGACTTCGGCTGATGTGTAGGCCTCGGGGCCAGTCAGCGTGTAAGTCGTGCTTTCGGTGTTATCCGAAGCCAGCCCCGCGGCTATGGCCGCGGCGAGGTCGTCACGCGCGCCATAGGAAATCGCGCCGTCGGCCGCCGACGTATACCATTGGCCCGATGCGAGGATTTGCGGCATCGCCATGAACAGGTTCTCGTCGTACCAGCCGTTGCGGAAGATCGTGTAGGGAATGCCGCTGGCCTTGATCGCCTGCTCGGTGTCGTAATGATCGGGGGCAAAGAGCACGGCGGAACCGGGTTCGGTGTTGGGCAACGAGGTGTAAAGCAGGTGGCCAACGCCAGCCTGCCTGGCCGCCGCGACGGCGGCAAGCTGCTGCTCGCGCCGCTTTCCCTGGATCGCCAGCTCGTTGGTCGAAATGATGAGCGCCCGGTCGGCGCCCGCGAAGGCTTGGGCAAGCGAGGCCCGATCGTCGAAATCGGCCCCGCGAACGGTGACGCCGCGCGCCGACAGGTCGGCAAGATTGGCGGGCGTGCGGGTCGTGGCGATGATCCGGGCCGCCGGCACCTCGAACGTGTCCAGCAGATGGTTGATGACGCTGCGGCCGAGCTGGCCGGACGCGCCGGTGACGAGAAGAATTGCGGTCATGGGGGATACTGACATTGCGCCGGAAGGGCGGTTCGGGTGGTGGTCTCAAAAAGAGACCAGCACTAAAATAGGAATTGACCCGGTGCCGTAAAGAAGGCAGTTTTTGGGGAGGTAGGCACACGCAGGGAACCAGCCATGGACAGCCGGACCGTCAATCTGAAATCCAAACTCGAAGTCTACAAAGCGATGACCGACGGCGGAAACATTGCCGATTGCCCGGTCCGCGACGTCATCCAGGGCCTCAATGGCAAATGGAGTTCGCTGCTGACGGCGGCGCTGGCCGAGCAGCCTTATCGCTTCGGCGAGCTGCGGCGGCTGGTTCCCGATATCTCGCAGCGCATGTTGACCCAGACGCTCTACGATCTGCAGCGCGACGGCTATGTGCGCCGCGAGGTGTTTCCGACCAAGCCGCCCAGCGTCGAATACAGCCTGACCGACCTTGGGCGATCGATGTTCGACGCTTTGCAGTATCTGCTGCAGTGGGCCGAAAACAACCATGACGCAGTGCGCGGCGCGCGGACTGCCTTCGATTCGACGCAGGCTTGACCAGCAGGCTAGCGCTCGGCGTCGCGACTTGATTTCGTCCGGCGGCTGAAGGATTGTCCCGGCCAGTTCGGCTTGGGGGCAGCGGCATTCCCTACGATATCGCAATCGCCGGCGCTGGTCCGGCCGGGCTCGCCGCGGCGCTCTATCTCAAGCGCGCCGGCCACCGCGTCACCATCTTCGAGCGCTTCGAGGAACCGAGGCCGGTCGGCTCTGGGCTGATCCTGCAGCCGACCGGGCTGACGGTGCTCGCCGATCTCGGCCTGCTCGACGACATCATGGCGCTGGGCAGCAGGATCGACCGGCTGCATGGCGTCGATGCGTCGAGCGGCCGCACCGTGCTCGATGTCCGCTACGATGCCCAGCGCGGCAACCGTTTCGGCCTGGCGGTACACAGGGCCGCCCTGTTCGGCGTACTCTTTCGCGCTGCCCGGCGCGAGGCGATCCCCATCGAGACCGGCGTCGAAATCGAGGCCCTGGAGACCGGCGAGCGGGTCACGCTGATCCGAGGCAACGGCCGAAGGGAAGGGCCATTCGATCTGATTGTCGACGCCAGCGGCGCGCGCTCGAAGCTGCGGCGGTGCGCCGGTAGTGCCGAAGCGCCACGGCCACTCACCTATGGCGCGTTCTGGGCATCGCTCGGCTGGCGCGGCGAGGGCTTTGACGAGCACGCGCTCTTGCAGCGCTACGACAAGGCCAGCGTGATGATCGGCGTGCTGCCGATCGGCCGGCCGGAACCGGGTGCCGAAAGGATGGCGGCCTTCTTCTGGAGCCTGAAACCGGCGGATGCCGATGTAGTCCGCAGCCTCGGCATCGATGCCTGGAGGGAGCGGGTGGTGCGGCTGTGGCCACGGGCCGAGGCGTTCACCAGCCAGATCGACAGTTTCGACCAGCTCTCGCTGGCCCGCTACGGCCATCACACGATGAAGTTTCCGGTTTGCCGGCGGCTGGCCGTGATCGGCGACGCCGCCCATTCGACCAGCCCGCAGCTTGGCCAGGGCGCCAACATGGCGCTGCTCGACGCCGCGGCACTTAGCTATGCGCTGGCGCGAGCGGACGGCGTGGAGACAGCGCTGGAAGTCTATGCGCGAGCGCGGCGCCGGCATGTCAGGGTCTTTCAGGCACTGTCGCTGGCGTTCACGCCCTTCTACCAGTCGGATTCGGTGGCGCTGCCCTTCATCCGCGACAGGCTGGTGGCGACGATCGCCAAGATCCCGCCGGCGCCGCGGTTCCTGGCCTCCATGGTCGCCGGCACGGTGATCGATCCGTTCAGGCGGGCTGGGCTTGCCGAAGCGCTATGGCCGGATCGCCTTGCCGAATGAGGCTCGATAGAAATGATCCCTTCGCCCGCAGGAAGGCATGCAGGCGCTGCGGATAGTCCGGCGCCACGGCCTGCCTGATCGACGGACGGTCACTCAACGCACTGCGCCAAGCCTGGACAAGCGGCTTGCCGTCAAGAATGCCGAAATCGCCGATCCGATCGAAGGCGTCCAGGTAGCGGAAGACCGGACCGTAAACGGCATCGACGAGGGAAAAGCGATTGCCAGCGAACCATGGCCCGCTCCGCCCGGCGCCGCCCGGCAGTTCAGCCTCAACACGGTCGAACATTGCCGACAGCGCGCTGGCTTCGGCGAGGAAGCCGGCCTCGCTCGGCGCTGAATAGAACCGGCCGATGGTGTTGAGGATGGCTGAGCCATACTCGATCCAGGCGCGGTGCCGGGCGCGTGCATAGGGGTCGGCGGGGTGGAGGGGATTGGCCTGCGTTTCCTCGAGGAATTCGAGGATGACCGCGGATTCGAAGATTATCGTCTCGTCGCCATTTTGCCGTACGCACAGCAATGGCACCTTGCCGAGCGGCGAGATCGCCTTGAACCAGTCCGGTTTGTCGGCAAGGTCGATGTCGATCCGCTCGAACGGCACGCCTTTCTCGGCCAGCGAAATCGCGGCGCGCTGGACATAGGGGCAGAGCGGATGGCTGACGAGAACAAGGGTGTCGGCGGGTTTCATAGGAATGTGCCTTTCGATATCGATGCAATTGCATTTATGTAGATGCATGTGCATTGAACGTCAAGCTTGATGCATCTGCATCTATCGCCTAGGGTGGGCCATGACCGAAAAAGACAAGCCTTCGCCTGAAGCCATCAAGGCCTGGGCCCGCCTGATGCGGGTTTCGCGCCAACTGCTGGAACGGGCCGAAGACGCGCTGAAGGAGGGCGGCCTGCCGCCGCTCGCCTGGTACGATGTGCTGCACGAGCTTGCCGAGGCGGGCGAGGGCGGTTTGCGGCCGTTTCAATTGACCGAACGCACCCTGTTCGCGCAGTACAACATCTCGCGTCTATTGGCCCGGCTCGAGGCCGACGGGCTGGTCGAGAAACTGCCGGTGGCCGACGATGGCCGCGGCCAGACCATCCGCGTCACGGCCAAGGGACGGGAGACGCGCCGCCGCATGTGGGCGATCTACGGCAGGTCGATCGAGGAATTGGTTGGCGCCAAACTCTCGCCGGATGAGCTGAGCATGGTCTCGGCACTGCTGGGCCGCCTGCGTCATCTGCCTACCGGGGACTGAGCATGCGGACTGCGCGGCTGCGCGGACATCAGCGGATTTTTTCTTCTTTGCCCTTGCGCCGCTCACCGGATTGCGCAATATGCCGAACCGTAACGTACGGTACGGCAGGTCGAATTCACGCCCTGCCTTGTCCTTCCGAGGGAAGAGCGTGTTGCACAGCGTGCCCGACATCGACAACAGCGCGGCGCTGACGGAGCGGCAGCAGGCCGTCCTGGACGCGGCTTTGCGGCTGCTGGTCGAGGAAGGCGATCATCTGACCATGACCGCCGTGGCGCGTCGCGCGAGCTGCTCGAAGGAGACGCTCTACAAATGGTTCGGCGATCGCGATGGGCTCTTGACGGCGACCGTGCAGTGGCAGGCCTCGAAAGTGCGGGTGGCTTCCGTCGACGGCAAGGGGCTTGATCTTGCCTCGCTCACGGCGAGCCTGGAGCGCTTTGCCTCCGACTGGTTGAAGGTGATCTCCAGCGATACGTCGATCGCCCTCAATAGGGTGGCGGTCGGCCATGCCGGTTCGGGGAAGGACAATCTCGGCGCCGTCGTGCTGGAGAATGGGCGCTTTGCGCTGGCCAAGCGGCTGAAGCCCGTGCTGGAAGCCGGCCGGCAGGCCGGGCTCCTTGAATTCGGGGATGCCGAGATGGCCTTCCGTACCTTTTTCGGGCTGGTTGGCCGGGACGTGCAGATCCGCCTGCTGCTCGGCGACCGGCTGGAATTGACTGAAGCGACGATCGGCGGCGATGCCGTCCGCGCGACGCAGCAGTTTCTCGCTCTTTTCGGAGCAAAAAACGGGCCTCAGGGCTTTTGATCTTCAAAAACGGGAAGGAAGTAAAATGCGTGTCTATTACGATCGTGATGCCGATCTCAACCTGATCAAGGGCAAGAAGGTCGCCATCATCGGCTATGGCAGCCAGGGCAGGGCGCATGCGCTCAATCTCAAGGATTCCGGCGCCAAGGAGATCGCGATCGGTCTCAAGGCCGGCTCGGCGACCGCCAAGAAGGTCGAGGCCGACGGGCTCAAGGTGATGAGCGTCGCCGACGCCGCCAAATGGGCCGATCTGATGATGATGGCGACGCCCGACGAATTGCAGGCCGACATCTACAAGAACGAAATCGCGCCGAACATCCGCGACGGTGCCGCGATCGCCTTCGCGCACGGCCTCAACGTGCATTTCGGCCTCATCGAGCCGAAGTCGACCGTCGACGTCGTCATGATCGCGCCAAAGGGTCCAGGCCACACGGTGCGCGGCGAATATCAGAAGGGCGGCGGCGTGCCGTGCCTGGTCGCCGTCAACCAGGACGCCTCGGGCAACGCGCTCGATCTCGCGCTTTCCTATGCCTGCGGCGTCGGCGGCGGCCGTTCGGGCATCATCGAAACCAATTTCCGCGAGGAATGCGAGACCGACCTGTTCGGTGAGCAGGTCGTGCTGTGCGGCGGTCTGGTCGAACTGATCCGCGCCGGCTTCGAGACGCTGGTGGAAGCCGGCTATGCGCCGGAAATGGCCTATTTCGAGTGCCTGCACGAGGTCAAGCTGATCGTCGACCTGATCTATGAAGGCGGCATCGCCAACATGAACTACTCGATCTCGAACACCGCCGAGTGGGGCGAATATGTCTCGGGTCCGCGCATCATCACCGCCGAGGCCAAGGCCGAGATGAAGCGCGTGCTGAAGGACATCCAGACGGGAAAGTTCACCTCGGAATGGATGCAGGAATACCGCGCCGGCATGTCCCGCTTCAAGGGCATCCGCCGCAACAACGACGGCCACCAGATCGAGGAAGTCGGCGCCAAGCTGCGCGCCATGATGCCATGGATTTCCAAGAACAAGCTGGTCGACAAGGCCAAGAACTAATCTCCGTCTCACCGGACGTGATGTACGGGGGGCAAAATGCCCCCCGTAATCAGTAGGCTAGCCGCTGATGCGGCGACAATGATCGCATTTCGGGAGTCCACCGGTTCCAGAAACCACGTTCTTGAGTTCGATATTGTTGCCTTCCGTGCACTTCGTTTCATCGTGGTACACGTTGCGATCACTATTCGCCTTGGAGTGCCACGGGCTTTTCTTGGACATAATTTTCCTTTCCGCGACGCGTTGTCGACGCGGTTGTGAGTTGAGTTCAGTCGTGTAAAATGAGGGAGTCGAATTGGCTGACGGCGCTAACGCACCGTCAACCAACGCCGGCTAGACTGGGACAACTAAAGCCATAGGTTTCGCGGTCCTTGCCGCCTCCTTCCGGTTTTGGCTCTGTGATGCGGCCGCTGGCTAGGCATTCACCGCATCACACTCGATCTCGAAGGCGACCGGCAACGCCGGTCGCCTTCGTATTATCTTTCATCGTCTGACAAATCTTCGTGTCGGTCCATTTCGCCTCCGAGGTCATCGGAGGTCGAAAGACCGACCCCGTCCACTTCATATCGACCATAGCCGATCCGCTTCAGCCGACCCTTGCGCGTTAGATAGCCAAGTGCGTTGTAGACTTCCTTGGGAGCGGCGCCGACGCGGTCTTCTACGTGCTGCCTCACTTCCGCAACTGTGAACTCTTCACGGTGTTTCATCAATGAGACGACACTGGAGAGGACGTCGCCGGCCTTCGGCGAATCTGGCGTGCCAACCACCTTCAAAAGCTCACGGGCCACGAGATCTCTTTGCGCTGCTGGGAGCGATCCAAGCAAGGTCTTGATAAGGGCAAGAGTCTGCTCGGCCTGCACAGTTTCCTGCGAGGCAGTTGACTTCGACGATGCGTTCGGAAAACGGGCAACGTTCGACATGACTAAAGTATGTCACAGCATACTCTCAGTGTCGAATCGCATCTCGGAGGGTGCGCTAACCTGGGGAAAAGTTCAACGATTTTTTCCGCATCCCCTAGCTGTTGATGTGGAAATCCTCAGAGCTACCAACTCTAGCTTGCAGCGGAGTCTGACTCGTAATATTTAGCGACCTCAATGGCCGGTTCGTATTGGGGTCGTTCGTTCCACCGAATCATTTAGCTTACGAAAGGGCGAAGGTTGCGAGCGCGGCTGGACATAATGCCAGCTATGATTCAGTACCACCCCTGCAGAGATGACCTCCGCGAGGCGCTTAATCTCGCCAAACGAAAACGGCGCCGCAATGCGACGCCGTTCTGGTGTGATCGGCTACAACTCAACTATAGGGCGACCAGCATTGCTGGCGCGGGCCATTATAGGGTTGGAACGTGTTGTCGTAGGCGCGATACGAGCGGTAGCGGTTGTAGCACCATTGCACATGCGCGTTCGACAGCCGGCCGGCGCGATAATAGCGGCGCGGCGCCGGCGCATAGTAATCGTAGTTGTTGTAGTTGTTGTTGTACATGCTGCCGAGGCCGAGCCCCAAGCCGAGACCGAGGACCGCCGCCGCGCCATCATCGTAGTAGCGTCCGCCACGATAATGATGGCGGCCATGGCGCCACCGCCAGTTGTCGCCGCCGTTCCAGTTGCCACCACCATTCCAGTGGCGGCCGCTCCAGTTGCCTCCGCCATTCCAGTGGCGGCCGTTCCAATTGCCTGACCGGCGCCATCTCCAATCGCCGCCGTTGTTTCCGCCAGCCCAGCCCTCGCGGACCGGGATGACCGTCGGCGCGGCGGTGCTGGCCGGGATCGACACATCCGGCTGCAGAATCGGCGCGGCAGCGGATGGCGCCGTGATGCCGGAGACAATACCGAGCGCTATCAGCCCGGATTTGACAGTGGAAGAAAAGAGCGCGTTCATTGCACTTCTCCAAGAGAACAGGCCCCACGCCTACCCTGGAATGGGCTTACCGTGGACCTTTGCGTCTGAACGGCGGATGAACGGAAAGGTTCCGTCAACCATGGCGCGAACGCCACCAGGACCAAGGGATCCCTGCTTGTGGTCCTGCGATCTTGTTTTCCGCCGCTCTTGCAGGCAAAGGTCAGCGCATGTCGCTGCGCCTTGCCACCTTCAATGTCGAGAACCTGATGAACAGGTTCGATTTTTCCGGCTTTCGCAACCAGCTCAACGAGGATCGCACGCTGGCGCTCTTCGATATCCAGAGCGAGGCCGAATACAAGATGCTGGAACAGGCGCGCGCCATCGCGCAATCCGACGACACGCGCCAGCTGACGGCGTTGGCGATTGCCGCCGCCCGTGCCGACATCATCTGCATGCAGGAGGTCGACAACATCGAGGCCTTGAAGGCCTTCGAGTACGGCTATCTGTTCAAGATGGTGGGGCAGGGCTACCGCCAGAAATACACCACGTCGGGCAATGATTCGCGCGGCATCGATGTCGCGGTGATGATGCGCAACGAGACCGCGCAGGGACAGCCGATCGAATTCGTGCGCATGACCAGCCACGCCTATGTCACCTACGAGCAGTTCGGGTTGCATACGCCCGAGCTGGCGGCCCTCGGCAACCAGCCCAATGAACGCATCTTCCGGCGCGACTGCCTGGAGGTCGACATCAAGGTGGGCGGCGCGCCGATGACGCTCTATCTCGTGCACTTCAAGTCCATGGGCTCTCCCCGCAACGGGCTCGACGGACGCGAGGCGACAATGCCGGTGCGCATCGCGGAGGCGCAGGCCGTGCGGCGCATCATCGAGGAGCGTTTCGGGGCGGAGCACGCGGCCGACAAGCGCTGGGCGATCTGCGGCGACATGAACGATTACCGCCAGCGGGTGAAGATCGCCGGCGATGAGGTCGACGGCTACCGTTTCGAGGTGGTCGACGAGAACCTGTCCTGCATCAATGTGCTGACGGCGGGCGGCTTCTGTGAAAATGTGGTCGAGCGGCGGCCGGAAATGAACCGCTGGACCTTCTATCACACACGCGGGCCGCAAGAGCGGCATCTGTGCCAGCTCGACTATATCCTGCTGTCGAAGGGGCTGGCGGCGAAGAACGCCACCGCAGTTCCCGACATCATCCGCAATGGCCAGCCCTGGCGCACGATCTTTCCCGCGGGCCAGGAAGTCGAGCGCTTCCCGCGCGCCGGCTGGGATCGGCCCAAGGCTTCGGACCACTGCCCGGTAGCGATCACGCTGGACATGGCCTGAGCCGACATGAATTTTGATCTTCCGCGCAATGTCATCCTGCCGGTCGATGCCATCGATGTCCGTCTCGATCCCGGCCCGCATCCCTTCGCGGTGGAGAATGCCGCGGTGATTGCCGAGAACTGGCGGGGCGAGATCGAGGCCAATCCGGCGCTGTTCGACGGCATTGTGGTGCTGCTTTCCGAGCTTGCCTATCGCGACCGCAGCCTTATCGGCCGCTGCCATGCGGTCAATTACTCGACCTTCATGCTGTGGCGGAAGCGGCGCGAGAATTCCGGCGCCGAACACGCCTATGCCCATGCCGTGCTGGTGGCCGGGGACAACGCTCTGGTGGCGATCCGCATGGGACCGCGAACCGTCAGTGCCGGCCGGGTCTATTTCGCCGCCGGTTCGTTCGAGCCGATCGATTTCCGCGACGGTCTCGTCGA
Organism: Mesorhizobium sp. ESP6-5; assembly: GCF_020164695.1. Lineage (NCBI taxonomy): Bacteria > Pseudomonadati > Pseudomonadota > Alphaproteobacteria > Hyphomicrobiales > Phyllobacteriaceae > Mesorhizobium > Mesorhizobium sp. ESP6-5. The sequence goes on along the minus strand of NZ_JAIUGR010000001.1, from coordinate 254,029 downwards.
TGTCGATTTCAACATGATGCGCGAGGTGCGCGAGGAGACCGGCATCGACCTATCGAACGCCAGGCGTGGTGTGCGCTGGCACGCCCTGTCGACGGCAAGCGGCACTGTCATCTTCCGCCGCTATCACGTCGACGCGCCCGCCGATGAGATCGCGCGCCAAATCTTGGCCTTCGTCGCCACCGAAGCCGACCCGGAGATCGAGGGGCCGGTGATCATCCGCCATGCCGGCGACCTGCCGGACGGCCTGTCGCCGCACATGAAGCCGCTGATCGAGTGGCATTTCGCGCGCGCAGACTAATATCGGTGCGTACCAGTTGTATCTGATAGCAGATTTTCTATGCTGATAGCAGTGACATCATTATAGATTGGAATGATATCGATGAGCGCCGTCACGATCCGCAATTTGCCAGAGGAGACGCTCCGCGCCTTGAAGGTGCGGGCTGCGCATCATGGCCGCAGCACTGAGGCCGAAATGCGTGAGATCCTGGAAACGGCCGTGCGGCCGGCCAACCGGGTCAAGCTCGGCTCGCTGCTCGCCGCCATCGGCCGCGAGGCCGGATTGTCGCAAGAGGATGTCGATACCTTGCAGCAGCTCCGCGACAAAACACCGGGCGAGCCGGTGCGGTTCGAATGATCCTCATCGACACCAGCGTCATGTCTGAGCCATGGAGACCTGCACCCGATCCTCGCGTCATCGCGTGGATCGACGCCCAGGCCGTCGAAACCCTATATCTTTCGGCCGTCACCGTGGCTGAGTTGCGTTTCGGGATCGCGGCCATGCCTTCCGGCAAGCGCCGCACGACCCTGCATGATCGTCTTGAGCAGGACGCGTTGCCGTTGTTTGCGGGCCGCATTCTGCCGTTCGATCTCGACGCGTCGCGCGCCTATGCCGACCTCATGGTACAGGCGCGTGCCGCAGGCAAGGCGATCGGCAACGCCGACGGTTATATCGCGGCGACGGCCGTAGCGCACGGTCTCACTATCGCCACACGTGACACCGGTCCATTCGCGGCCGCCGGTTTGAACACCGTCAATCCGTGGGAAAGCGCGTCGTAGCCTTGCCTGCCACTGAAACCGTACGTCGGTGCCGCGACCATGTCGTGGAGCGGCCAGGCCCTATGATGTCTTGCTTGTGAGTGCCTTGCGGTCGTTGCGCGCGGCGACGAAGAACAGGATGAAGCCGATACCCAGCAACCCACCCATGGCCATTCCCATCGTCTGGCCAACGACCGCCTGGAAATCGGCGGTGACGCGATCGGGATTGGTCATGCCGTAGCGGGCGAGATACCACCAGATGCCTGCAAGGGCGGCCTCGATGATGATCATCAGCAGGATCACGCGCGCCTTCTTGCTCATCAGCTGCTCCTCGTCCAGATATGCCTTGGCATAACATCGCCAACACAGTGACGACAGGGTTGGGCAAGGCGGAAACGTCGAAGGTTGTGTAACACCGGCCCGGAGTGCCGGGCTGCCTTCGCAGCTTACCCTTTTACTCGTGACGCAAGGCGTCGATCGGATCGAGCCTGGCGCCGCGCAGCGCCGGGAAGAAGCCGAACACCATGCCGATCAGCGCGGAGAAGCCGACGGCAAGCAGAATGACGGCCGGGCTTGGCGCGAAAGGTATGGTCAGCGTCACCGAGGCAAGGCCGGCCAGCGCCAGCCCAATCAGGATGCCGATGATGCCGCCAAGCAGCGACAGCACCGTCGCCTCGACCAGGAACTGGATGAGGATGTGCTTTTCATGCGCGCCGATGGCGAGCCGGATGCCGATCTCGCGCGTGCGCTCGGTGACCGACACCAGCATGATGTTCATGATGCCGATGCCGCCGACCAGCAGGCTGACACCGGCGACCGCGCCCAGCATGCCGGTCATCGTCGTGGTGGCGCTGGCCATGGCGTCGGCGATCTGGGTCATGTCGCGGATGCCGAAATCGCTCTCGCGGTCGGGCGTAATGCGGCGCGCATCGCGCAAAATGTCCTCGACGCGCGGCTGCAATTCGGTGGTCGGCGTGCGGTCGTCGGCGGCGATGTAGATGTTGTCGATGTCGCGATTGCCGGCGATGCGGCGCTGATAGGCGGCGAGGGGCATCAGCACGACATTGTCCTGGTCCTGGCCGAAGCCGGTGTAGCCTTTCGGCTCGAGCAGCCCAACGATCCTGCAGGAGGTGCGGTTGACGCGGATGATCTCGCCCTCGGGATCGCCGGCGCCGAAGAATTGCTGGCGCACCGTCTCGCCGATCAGGCACACACCGGTGCCGGAGCGGGTTTCGGAATCGCTGAACGGGCGGCCGGACACCAGCTTCCAGTCGCGTGCGTCGAGATAGGCGCTGTCGGTGCCGGTGACGCCAGAGGTCAGGCTCTCGGTGCCGAAGATGACGCGCACCTGCTTCTGCGCGGCCGGCGAGATGGCGCGGGCGCCGGTGAGATGCGCAACCAGCGCCGCCAGATCCTTTTCCGCCAGCGGCCGCACCGTCTGGTCGAGCCCGCCCGGACCGCCGGGGCCGGCCGGGCGCCCGGCTCGGACGACCAGCAGATTGCTGCCGAGCTTGGAAATGTCGGACTTGACCTTTTGCGTGGTGCCGGAGCCGATGGTCAGCATGGCAATGACGGCGGCGACGCCGATGACGATGCCGAGCAAGGTCAGGAACGAGCGCAGCACGTTGCGGCGGATCGAGCGCAGCGAGAGGCGGACGGTTTCCCAGATCATGCCACCTCCATATTCATGGTGTCGGAGGCGACATGGCCGTCGAGGAAGCGGATGGTACGCTCGGCATATTCGGCGACATCGGCTTCGTGGGTGACCATGGTGACGGTCAGGCCAAGCTCTTTGTTCAGACGCGTCAGCAGCTCCATGATCTCATGCGTGCGTGCGGTGTCGAGATTGCCGGTCGGCTCGTCGGCGACGAGCAGCGTCGGCCTGGTGACGATGGCGCGTGCGATCGCCACGCGCTGCTGCTGGCCGCCGGAGAGTTCGGCCGGCGTGTGATGTTCGCGGCCGACAAGGCCGACCTCGGCCAGCGCCTGCATGGCAAGGTCGCGGCGCTCGCGGGCGGCGACACCACGATAGATCAGCGGCAGTTCCACATTTTCGGCCGCGGTGGTGCGGGCCAAGAGATTGTAGCCCTGGAAGACGAAGCCGACATAGAGGTTGCGCAGCATGGCGCGGCGGTTGCGGTCGAGCCGGCCGGCATCGACGCCCATGAAGGAATAGGTTCCGGCCGTCGGCGTGTCGAGGCAACCGATGATGTTCATCGCCGTCGACTTGCCGGAGCCCGATGGGCCCATGATGGCGACGAATTCACCGCGCCGGATGGCAAGATCGACTCCGGCCAGCGCATGCACCTTGGCTTCGCCCTGGCCGTAGCTCTTCCAGACCTTGTCGAAGGTGATGAGGGGGGCGCCCGCGGCCACTGCCTCAGCTCCGCGACTGCGAAGCGGTGATGATCTGAGCGCCTTCCTCCAGGCCGGAGGTGATCTCGGTCAGTTCACCATCGGTCGAACCGATCTTGACGTTGACCGGGTGCGGGCGGCCGTTCTCCAGCACATAGAGCGTGCGGGAACCATCGGTCGGGGTCTGTGCCGCCGGGCGCTGGCGATTGCCGCGGCCCATGCGGCCGGTGAACAGGTCGCTCAGGCTCCAGCCGCGCGCCGCTTGCTGTGCCGGGCGGTAGCGGAAAGCGGACGAGGGCACGGTTAGCACGTCCTTGGCTTCCCTCGTGACCACAGAAACGGTGGCGGTCATGCCGGGCCGCAGCAGCAACTCGTTGTTGTCGACTTCGAGCCGCGCATTGTAGGTGACGACGCCGTCCGTCGTGACCGAGGCATAGGAGATGTCGCGGATTTTGGCATCGAACGGCCGCTCAGGGAAAGCGTCGACGGTGAAACGGGCATGCTGGCCCGACTTGACCGCGCCGATATCGGCTTCGTCGACCGCCGCCACCAGTTCCATGTTCCTCAAATCGGCGGCGATGATGAACAGCACCGGCGCCTGCAGCGAGGAAGCGACCGTCTGGCCGGGGTCGACTGAACGCGTCAGCACGATGCCGTCGATCGGCGCGTAGATGGTGCTGTTGGCAAGGTCGGTCTGCTGCGACTTGAGATCGGCATTGGCGATGGCGAGATTGGCCTCGGCGCTATCGAGTGCCGCCTTGGAACGGTCGCGCGTCGCCGTCGCCGCCTCGAGCGACTGGTCGGTTGCCATGCCACGCTTGGTCAGGGCCGCGGCGCGGACAAGCGCACTCTCGTTCTCGGCGAGCGTCACCCTGGCGTCCTCCACATTGGCGGCCGCTCCCTTAGCGGACGCTTCGGCGCGTTCGATCTGGACCTGCAGCTTGGCGGTGTCGAGGGCCGCCAGCACGTCACCCTTCTTCACCTGCTGGTTCTCGTTGACCGCGACCGAGCGTATGATGCCTGAGAGCTGGCTTGATATGTCGACCTGGGTGAGCGGCTGCAGCGTGCCTGTCGCCGACACCTGGACGGTGAGGTCGGCCTTGGCGGCCGGCACCGTGGTGTAGTCAATCCTGGTCGGCGTGCCCGCATACCATTGATAGAGGCCAAGGCCGGCGGCAAGCACGATGAGGGTCAGCAACGCATAGAGCCAGCCACGCCGGCGCGTCCTGCGCCGACCGGTCTGGTCGAGCCCAAGCGCCGTCTCGATGGCGGAATCCGATTCCGTCTTTGGCAGATTGACAATCTGGTCCACGTCGGACCCCTATGATGCGTAATGTCCCTGTCTGTGCACAGATCAGGCTTACCGGTTCGAATATCAAATTAAATTTCGCCCATGTTGGGATTGAGGCAGGGATGCAAACCCGGAATTACTTGCTTTACGATGTGTTTACGACCGAGCGACTGGCCGGCAACCCGCTGGCCGTGGTGTTGGATTGCAAAGGTCTGGACACGGCAGCGATGCAGGCCATCGCGCGCGAGTTCAACCTGTCCGAATCGGTTTTCGTGTTGCCGCCGGACAATCCCAAGCACCGCAACCGCATCCGCATCTTCACGCCCGATTATGAAATGCCATTCGCCGGCCATCCGACGGTGGGCTCGGCCATCGCGTTGGCCGAACTGGCGGGCGAGGGCGGCGCCGGCATCTTCGTGCTTGAAGAGAACATCGGCCCGGTGCGTTGCGCGGTCAGCACGCATGATGGCGCCACCTTCGCCGAGTTCGACCTGGCAAAATTGCCGGAGCCGCTGAAGCTGGAGACCGATCCGGAGGCGATCGGCGCCGCCCTTGGCCTGGCGCCGCACGAGATCGGCTTCGAGAATCACCGCATCGCCTTCTGGTCGGCCGGCGTGCCCTATGTGACCATTCCTGTCGCCAATCTCGAAGCGGCGGGCCGCATCCGGCTGGACAACCAGGCATGGTCGGAACTGGCGCCGCGCAAGAGCGAATGGGCCTTCGCCAGCCCGTACGTCTATTGCCGCGAGACGGTGAATCACGAAAGCGCTTTCCATGTCCGCATGATCGTTCCCGGCACGCCTTCCTATGAGGACCCGGCGACCGGTTCGGCAGCGGCGGCCTTCGCCGGCGCCATCATGCATTTCGACGGTCCGACGGACGGGGTTTCGCAGCTATGGATCGAACAGGGACTGGAGATGGGCCGGCCGTCGCGCATCCGCCTCGAACTGACCGTGCAAGGCGGAAAACTGGCGTCCGCGCGCATTGGCGGGCATGCGATCAAGGTGGCGGAAGGCAAGCTTTTCGCCTGATTGGAGAGAGCCCCGGTCGATTTGTCGGGAAATGATTCCAGCAGGGCTGGACAGGACCGGTATCGGCGGCTATATGCCCGCCAACGCCGGTTTTTGCCGGCCGAGTGGGTGCGTAGCTCAGTTGGTAGAGCAGCTGACTCTTAATCAGCGGGTCCACAGTTCAATCCTGTGCGCACCCACCAAATTCCTAGAAGACTTGGTGGAAAGACCCTGAAGGCAAGAGGCGTTTGGCGCGTCTCGCACCGCAATGGCCGTTCACTGCGCCGCTTTGCCAATACTGGCCTTGAACTTGACCTTCATGGCGATCTGCCCGGTCACCGTCATCTGCGATCCCGCAGCGCCTCCCATGCTGCGATCCCTGGCGTTGACGTTCGTGGTCACGCTGGTTACTCGCACGTGTCGGCGACGGTATCGAGCACCATGGCGAAACTGGCGGCAGCGACCTTGTAGAACGAACGCAGCGCGGTTTGCTGCTGTGTGGCGACATCCTCTTCGTCCTTGACCGGAAGGGTCATGGTCAGGCTGGACTGGACCTTGGCCAGCCCATCGTCGCCCGTGTGCCGGAAGCAGCCGTTCTCATCGACATACTGCGAAAAAGCTGGCGCAGCAGTGCCGAAAAGCAGTGCAATGACAGGTATCGCCTTCAAATACATCGCCTGATCTCCGCATGAGATCTACTGATCTCATGTAACAATCAAACGACGTTATTATTTTGGCTCAATCACGTTAAAAGTTTGACCGATTATTTCTCCGAAACTCCAGCCTCGGCAAAGCTTGCCATCCTCGCATGGCACTCCAGCGCCGAGCGGACGATGTTGACGGCGAGGCAGGCGCCGGAGCCTTCGCCGAGCCGCATGCCGAGATCAAGCAGCGGCGGCATTGCGAGCGCTTCGAGCAGGCCGCGATGACCCGATTCGGCTGAGACGTGGGCGGCGATCGTATGGGCAAGGCCGGTCGGGTGCAGCTTCGCCAGCGGCGCGGCGGCGGCGGTGCAGACGAAGCCGTCGAGCAGCACGGGTATGCCGAGATGGCGGGCGGCGAGCGTGGCGCCGAAGATGGCGGCGAGTTCGCGCCCGCCGAGCGCGGCAGCGATGCCCAGCGGATCGGCGAGGGCCGCGGCGTGGCGCTTCAGGCCGGCTTCGATGGCGACCACCTTGCGCTTCAGGCCGGCGTCGTCGACGCCGGTGCCGCGCCCGGTCCATTTTTCGGCGCCGCCGCCGAACAAGGCAGCCGAAATGGCGGCGGCGGGCGTGGTGTTGCCGATGCCCATTTCGCCAAAGCAGACCAGGTCGAGGTCTTTCGTCACGGCGTCATAGCCCGCCGAGACAGCGGCGAGGAAGGCCTTCTCATCCATTGCCGGCACTTGCGTGAAGTCACCGGTGGGATGGTCGAGATCGAGCGGGATGACGTCGAGTTCCGCGCCGGCGATGCGTGCGAGCTGGTTGATGGCGGCCCCCCCGCCGGCAAAATTCGCCACCATCTGCACGGTGACTTCGGAGGGATAGGCGGACACGCCCTGCGCGGTGACGCCGTGGTTGCCGGCGAAGACGAAGACTTTCACGCGGTCGAGCCTTGGCATGTCGCGGCCTTGCCAGCGCGCCAGCCAGGCGGCGATCGCTTCGAGTTTCCCGAGGCTGCCTTGCGGCTTGGTCAGCGTGTCCTGGCGGCGAGCGACGGCACTGGCGGCCACTTCGCTGCCGGCAGGCAGGTCGAGGCAGGCGGCGCGCAGTTCATCGAGGGATTTGAAGGGCATAGGGGCAATGTCTCCGGAAGGGAATCAGGTCAAGGGGGTCAGGAAAGGGCGACGGAAGCGACGAGAAGCACCGCGATTTCGCTCAACTGCTGCAAGGCGCCAACCGTGTCGCCGGTCTGGCCCTCGATCTGGTTGAGGCAAAGGGCGTGGAAGGCGGCAAAGAACAGGCCGAGCAGGATGAGCGCGGCAATGGCGCCGCCAAGCCCGAGCAGGAGTAGTGGTATCGCGCCGAGCACGGCTCCGGCTATTGCCGTTTCGAGCGAAACGGTGCCGGCGCCAGCCGACAGGCCGTCGGACCGCGCCGGTGGCAAGAGATGCATGAAGGCGCCGAGCACGCCACGCGAGGCTGCGTGCGCCGCCACGAGCGCAAACAGAGCCTGTGTGGGTTCCACCACTTGCGACAGCGCGCTCCAGCGGATCAGCAGCGCCAGCGCCAGCGCCATGGCGCCATAAGCGCCGATGCGGCTGTCGCGCATGATCTCGAGCTTGCGGCCGCGCGACTTGCCGCCACCGAAGCCGTCGGCAACGTCCGACAATCCATCCTCGTGCAGGCAGCCCGTGGTAGCCACGGTTGCAACAAGGGCAAGGGCAGCCGCCGGCCCAGTGGCAAGGCCAAAGCGTTCCGCCGTGGCAAAAACGACGGCGCCGATCAGGCCGACGACAAGGCCGGCAATGGGGGCGGCCCAGATCGCGGCGGCGAGGTTGCGGCCGCGAAAATCAAACACGGGCAGCGGCAGGCGGGTGAAGAAGACCAGGCAAAGCGCGATGTCGTCGAGGACTTGCCGGGGCGACAGGGTGATTTTCGGGAGCTTCATGGCCCTAGCTCCTCGCAATCGCATGAAAGAAGGTGCCGCTGACGTGGCCGCGCCGGTAGCCTGAGGCGCCGAGCGGATTGCCCTGGCCATCGGCAAGGTCAGCCAGCGGCTCGTCATTGCCGGTGGCCGTCATCTGCGCATAGTGGAATTCGTGACCCCGGATCAGCGCGCCCTGCGAACCCAGCGGGCAATCGGCACGCAGCCGAGCCTCGCGGTAGCCAAGATTCATCTTGCGCCTGGCGAAGCTGGTGGAATGGCCGAGCAGGCCGAGCATGCGATGCGTTTCGCCTGATGCATCCTCCATCGCTTCACCAAGCACCATGAAGCCACCGCATTCGCCATGGATCGGCTTTGTCGTGGCGAAACGTGCCATCCCCGCATGGAAATTCGCGGCGGCCGTGAGTTTGCCGGCATGAAGCTCGGGATAGCCGCCGGGCAGCCAGCAAACATCGCAATCCTCGTCCGGCGCTTCGTCGGCGAGCGGCGAGAACGGGACGATTTCCGCGCCGGCCTTGCGCCAATAAGCGGCGACATGCGGGTAGAGGAAGGTGAAGGCGGCATCCTCGGCAAGCGCGATGCGTTGACCGGGCGGCCGCAGCGCGTCGGCGAAGGAACCTGCTGCCGGGGCGAAGGGCGTTGCCAGCGCCATGACCGCGTCGAGGTCGAGCGACTTCTCCGCCGTGTCGGCGAGCCGGTCGAGATGCGCCATCAGGTCGTCATATTCGCCGGCCTGGACGAGGCCGAGATGGCGCTCGGGCAAATTGAGCGAGGGGTCGCGCAAAATAGCGCCGACGACTGGCAGGCCGATCGCCTCGATGGCGTCGCCGGACAGCTTCCGATGGCGCTCGCTGCCCAGCCGGTTGAGCACGACGCCGGCCATGCGCACATCCGGGTCGTACGTGGCAAAACCCTTGGCGACGGCCGCCGCCGTCGTCGACTGGCCTGACACGTCGAGCACCAGCAGCACCGGCAGACCGTAGAGCCGGGCCAGATCGGCAGCCGAACCGGTGCGGCCAGGCGAGGCCGGGATGCCGTCGAACAGGCCCATGGCGCTTTCGAGGATGACGAAATCGGTGTCGTCGGCCGCTTGCGCGGCGAGCGCATTGAGCAGCGACGGTGACATCGCCCAGCTGTCGAGATTGACGCCGGACAGGCCGGTGGCGGCGGTGTGGAAGCCAGGATCGATATAATCGGGGCCGGACTTGGCGCCGCGCACTTTCAGGCCACGCCGGGTGAGTGCGCGCAGGATGCCGATGGTGACGCTGGTCTTGCCCGAACCAGAGCGCGGCGCGCCGATGATGATCGCCCGGGCCGTCATGCCCCGCCCGCCAGTGCCGCGCGCATGGCGACGATGCCGCCGACGACGATCAATGCCGGCGAGGCGAGCCCGGCCGCCGCCGCTGCCTCGGCAATGGTGGCGAGCGTGGCGACGATGGTCCTTTCCCGCGGCGTCGTCGCGGCGACGATCACGGCCGCCGGTGTCGATGGCGCCAGTCCGCCGTCGAGCAGGGCGGCTGCTATGAGAGGCAGATTGGCCATGCCCATGTAGACGACGACCGGCTGGCCGGTGCGGGCGATCGCCGCCCAGTCGAGATCGTCATCGGTGCCGGCGGCGTGGCCAGTCGCCAGAATGACAGCCTTGTTGATGCCGCGCATGGTGGCGGGAATGCCGGTGGCGGCGAGCGCGCTGAGACCCGAGGTGAGGCCTGGCAGGACGCGGAACGGAATGTTCTCACGCGCCAGCGCCAGCGCCCCTTCGCCGCCACGGCCGAAAATATAGGGATCGCCGCCCTTCAGCCTGATGACGCGGCGGCCTTCACGCGCCAGCCGCACCAGCAGAGCGGTGATGTCATCCTGCTTCATCGAGGGCTTGCCGCCGCGTTTTCCCGCAAAGAAAAGCTCGGCATTTCCGGCAACAGCAACCACATCGGGCGAAACCAGCGCGTCGTAGACCAGCGCATCCGCCTCGGCCAGTGCCGCCAGCACCTCCAGCGTCAGGCAGCCGGGATCGCCGGGACCGGCGCCGGCCAGCCAGACATGCCCCGGCTCAAGCGGACGCGGCTTGAAGTTCAGCCGTGCGAGCGCCTGTTCGAGTGTGGCGTTTTCGCCGTTATTTCCAGTGCTGGCGCTCACAATCCGTCCCGTCCGCGAAAACGCCGCTGGTAATGGGCGTCGTACAATGAACTCTCGCCGAAATCTTGTGCCGCCAGCGAGCGGCCGACGAAAATGAGCGCTGTACGCTCCATCGGATCGGCCGCCAGTTGTGCCTCGATGGATTCCAGCGTGCCGGTCAGCACGCGTTCGTCCGGCCACGAGGCGCGGAAGACAATCGCCACCGGGCAATCGCCGCCATAGTGCGGCGTCAGCTCGGCGACGACGCGGTCGATGGCGTGGATGGCAAGGTGGATGGCCAGCGTGGCGCCGGTGCGGCCGAAGCCGGCCAGGGTTTCGCCCGGCGGCATTTTCGACGCACGTCCGGAAACGCGGGTCAGCACCAGGCTTTGCGCGACTTCGGGGATGGTCAGCTCGCGGCGAAGTGCGGCGGCGGCGGCCGCGAAGGAAGGGACGCCCGGCGTCAGCGTGTAGGGGATGCCATGCTTTTCCAGCCGGCGGATCTGCTCGGCCACGGCACTCCACACCGACAGGTCGCCGGAATGCAGGCGGGCAACATCATGGCCGGCCATTTGGGCTGCCACATATTCAGCCTCGATCTCGTCGAGCGACATCGGCGCGGTGTCGACCAGCTTCGTTCCCGGCGCGCAATGCTGCAGCAGTTCCGGCGCGACGATGGAGCCGGCGTGGAGGCAGACCGGGCAACTCGCCAGGAGCCTTGCGCCACGCAGCGTGATGAGGTCCGCCGCACCTGGGCCGGCGCCGATGAAATGGACGGTCATGGCGCGTCTCCGCTGATGGCGATGGCGCAGGTGACCGGACCGAGCACGGTGCGGGACCCAAGCAGCGTCGCGCCTTTGCCGGCGACGGCAAGGGCGGAGGCTTCCGAGACCGATGACGTGCCCGCCAGCTCCCGCGAGAGGCTGGAGCTGCTGAGCGTCCCCGGCGAGGCGGCCTGAAGGGCTGCGTCGTCGACGATAATGACGGGAAGGTTCAGCTTGCGACCGGCGGCGGCGATGGCGTCTTCATCCTTCTTGAGCGCCGCGGTGGCCAGTGCCGAAAGAGCTGTCATCGCCAGGCCATGCGTTTCGAGTGCGGTTTCTATGGCCGCGAGCACGTCCTCGACGGTGACGCCCCTTCGGCTGCCGATGCCCGCGACCATCATGGCTTCACCCAGCTCCATTGCGTGACGGGCATGGCCGGCCGCCATGCCTGCATGGAGCCGACCGGCGAAGCGCGGGAGATGCCGATGCGGGTGAGGTCGCCGCCGCGCTTTGTGTGCTGGGCGAGGAGCAGGGCTTCCATTTCCAACGTCACCGCGTTGGCGACAAGACGGCCGCCGGCGCGCAAGGCTCTGATGGCGGCGTTCATGACGCCGGCGTCGCTGCCGCCGCCGCCGATGAAGATGGCATCAGGTGTCTCCAGTCTGGCCAGGGCCTTGGGCGCGCTGCCTTCCACAATGACAAGGCCGGGAACGCCGCAGGCAACGGCGTTGTGGCCGATGCGGGCGGCGCGAGCCGGGTCGGCCTCGATGGCGATGGCGCGCAGCGAAGGGTGGGCGAGCATCCATTCGATGCCAATCGAGCCCGAGCCGGCGCCGACATCCCACAGCAATTCGCCCCGCCTCGGCGCCAGCGCCGACAGGGTGATAGCGCGGATTTCGCGCTTGGTGATCTGGCCGTCATGCTCAAACAGATGGTCGGCGAGGCCTGCCGTGAGCGACAGCACGCGCGCCTGCGGGGCCGAATCAATTTCGATGGCCAGGACATTGAGCGGATTGATGTTTTCGAGGTCGAAAGCATCGGCGCGAGCCGAGCGCAATGTCTCCTTCGGCCCGCCCAACGCTTCCAGCACCGTCAGCCGCGAAGTGCCGAAGTCGAGTTCGGCGAGCAGGCGGGCAACCGCCGCCGGAGCGAAGCCATCGGATGTCAGCGCCAGGATGCGGGCGTTGGGCTGCAGCAGTGGGCGGATCAGGTCGATCGGGTGGCCGTGCAGTGAGACGGTCTCGATATCCTGTAGCGCCCAGCCAAGCCGCGCCGCGGCCAGCGACAACGCCGACGGCGCTGGTATGACGTGCATCTCGCGCGGCTTGACCTTGCGGGCGAGGGTGGCGCCGACCCCGTGGAAGAACGGGTCGCCGGAGGCGAGCACGCAGACGTTCCTACCGGCAAGCGCCAGGACGTCGGCCATCCCGGCATCGAAAGGAACCGGCCAGGGACGCGGCTTGCCCTTGGCGAAGGAAGCGACGAGCGCCAGGTGCCGCTTGCCGCCGAAGATGAACTCCGCCTCGGCGATCCGCCGCTTGGCCTCGTCGCCGAGACCCGCTAAACCGTCCTCACCGATGCCGACGATTGTGAGCCATCTCGGGTTGGGCTTGGCGGCGCGGGGACCCTCAGCAGGCATGATGACCCACCGCATTCTGATCCTCGGCGGCACCACCGAAGCCCGGCAACTGGCCGGAAAACTGGCGGCGCGCGCCGATTGCTCGGTCACGCTGTCGCTGGCCGGCCGTACGGAAAATCCCGTCGCGCAAGGGGTGCCCGTGCGAAGTGGAGGGTTCGGGGGTGCCGACGGTTTGGCCGCTTACCTCAGGAAGAAAGGCACTGGTCTGCTGATCGACGCCACGCATCCCTACGCGGCGCGTATCTCCGTCAATGCCGCGCAAGCGGCACGCGCCACAGGCGTGCCGATCCTTGCCTTGCGGCGTCCGGGCTGGGATGTCGTTCAGGGCGACCGCTGGCTTGAGGTGGACAGCGTTGCCGGGGCGGCACGGGCGCTTGGACCGGCGCCACGCCGTGTATTTCTGGCGCTGGGCCGGCAGGAGGTCACCGCCTTCGAGGCCGCACCCCAACACCACTACCTCATCCGCAGCGTCGATCCGGTCGAGCCGAAGCTGGTTGTGCCCGATGCCGACTATCTGCTCGCGCGGGGGCCATTTGGCGAGACCGACGAGCGCGTGCTGCTCGAAAAGCATCGTATCGATGTCGTGGTGTCGAAGAACAGCGGCGGCACGGCGACATACGGGAAGATTGCCGCGGCGCGAACGCTCGGCATCGAGGTGATCATGGTGCGCAGGCCCGTCCTGCCGGATGTGCCTTCGGCTGAGACCGTCGAAGCGCTGGCCGCGATGGTCCGTCATTTCGTCGAGCCCGATGCCGAGCGCGGCGTGTAGACCAGCGCCGGCTTTTCGCCGCGCTTGATGATCCGGGTCTCCGGCGAGCCGATGATGATGCAGGTCGCCATGTCGGCCTTTTCGGCGTCGACATCGGCCAGCAGATAGACCTCGATGCGCTCGTCGGGCCGGCCGGCGGCGCGGCCGAAGATCACCGGCGTCGTGCCGGGCAGGATGGCGGCCAGGCATTCGAAGGCGCGGCCAAGCTGCCAGGGACGCGCCTTGCTGATCGGATTGTAGAGCGCAATCACGAAGCCGGCGCCGGCCGCCGCCAGAAGACGCAGTTCGATCAGATCCCAAGGCTTCAGGTTGTCGGACAGCGAGATAGCGCAGAAGTCGTGGCCAAGCGGCGCGCCGATGCGGGCGGCGACCGCGAGCATGGCGGTGACGCCGGGCACGACAGCGACATCGACCGCGCGCCATTCGGCCGGACCGGCCTCGATGGCCTCGCAGACCGCTGCGGCCATGGCGAAGACGCCGGGATCGCCGCCCGACACCACGGCGACGTCGTGACCCTCGGCGGCCTTGGTCAAGGCATCCTTGGAGCGGGCGAGTTCCTCGCGGTTGTCGGAAGCGACACGGGTCTGGTCCGGGCGCAGGCCGAGCCGGTCCAGATACGGCTTGTAGCCGTAGAAGAATTTGGCCTCGGCGATAGCGTGGCTGGCTTGCGGCGTGACCTGGTCTGCATTGCCGGGCCCGAGGCCGATGACGGTGAGACGGCCGCTCATATCTGGGCTCCAGCCGCGCCCGGCCGACCGGACCAGCCGGCAACCAGCACAATGGCGAAGTAGGGCGCCTTGTCATCCGGCTTGTCGGCAAGTTTCATCGAGACGCTGCCGGCCATCGTGCCGCGCTCGACATAAACGGCGCGCGTCAGCCTGCCGGTCGCCTCCAGCGCGCGCCTGATCTTGGGCAGGTTGCGGCCGACCTTCATGATGACGGCGGCGTCGGTGTCGGCGAGGCGGCGCGTCAGCTCGAACTCGCTCATCGTGCCGGGCAGCACGGTCAGCACGTCGTCGCCCTGGACGATCGGCACACCGGTCTGCGACCAGCAGCCGGACATTGCGGTGATGCCGGGAATGACCTCGGTGGGGAAACGATGGGCAAGGCGGACATGCAGATGCATGTAGGACCCGTAGAACAGGGGATCGCCTTCGGACAGCACGGCAACCACCCTGCCGGCGTCGAGGTGCTCGGCGACCTGTTCCGCCGACTCCTCGTAGAAACCCGTGATCTGCGACCGGTAATCGTCGTGATCTTTGTCGATCTCGGTGGTCACGGGATAGAGCAGCGGCAGTTCCAGCATGTCGGGCCGGAAGCGCGCCTCGACGATGGCGCGCGCATTGCTGTTGTTGCCGCGCTTGGCGAAATACGCCACGACATCGGCCTCGGCCAGCACCCGCGCGGCCTTCAGCGTCAACAATTCTGGGTCGCCGGGACCGGTGCCGACACCAACGAGACGGCCTTTGGGGAGCGCGTTCACAGACCCGGCCTCGCCAGTGAATTGAGCGCGGCGGCGGTCATGGCGCTGCCTCCAAGCCTGCCGCGCACGATGGCATAGGGCACGCCATAGGAATTCTCGGCCAGTGCGTCCTTGGATTCGGCAGCGCCGACGAAGCCGACCGGCATGCCGATAATGGCCGCCGGCTTCGGCGCGCCATCGCGCAACTTCTCCAGGAGATAAAAGAGCGCGGTCGGTGCGTTGCCGATGGCGACCACCGAACCGGCGATGCGCTCGCCCCAGAGGTCGATGGCGGCCGCCGAGCGGGTATTGCCGATCTGCCTCGCGATGTCGTGCGTGCGCGGGTCGCGCAAGGTGCAGATCACCTCATTGCCGGCCGGCAGCCGGGCGCGGGTGACGCCATGCGAGACCATTTCGGCGTCGCAGAAGATCGGCGCGCCGGCGGCAAGGGCTTTGCGCGCGGCGCTGACGAAATCGGGGGAGAAAACGAAATGACTTGCTGCCTCGACCTGGCCGCAGGCATGGATCATGCGGATGGCGACATCGGCCTCGGCCTCGGAAAAGCGCGAGAGATCGGCCTCGGCGCGGATGATGGCGAAGGAGCGCTCGTAGATCGCCGTGCCGTCGTGGATATAGTCGTAGGCGGCCATGCTCATTCCTGTTGGTACATTTCGGCGATTGCTGCCGTGCCAAGCCTTGTCAGGCAAGCGGCGGCGGTTTCGCCCTGATGTCGTGCGCCGCGGATCATCGCCGCGACGCGGCTGAAGCCGCGCGGGGCGTCATAGCCCGGCCTGTAGCCGGCAGGAAGAGACTTTGCCGTCGCGTTCACGACAAGTCCGGCTCCATTTTCGCCGCCGACTATTGTGAGCGCTGCCGGGCCGGGATTGGCGCAGCCCTTGGCGCAGCCCGACACGTGCAGCGTGAAATCGAGGATGTCGGCGTTTTTGGTGGCGATCGCCTCGGCGATGTCGCGGGTCGCGATCCGGCCGGAAGCGCAGGCCGGGGCGCCGGGGCAGGCCGCGATGCGCGTGCGCGGGTCGGTGGGAGAGGTGACGAAGCCGAGGGTGGCGGCGGTGTGGTGAAGGGATTGATTGGCTTCCGTCGGCTGGCCGAGGAAAAGCAAGGCGCGGCCAGGGGCGAGGCGGATCTCTGACGTGCCGAGGGCAAGAGCTTTTTGCGCGAGGCCGATGATCTTGTCCGCCGGCATGCTGCCGTAGGGAAGGCCGATGCCGAAGGTGAAAATGTCGCCGGCTAAGGAGAAAAGGCCGATAGGCCTGCGCGAGGCGCCCCCCTCTGTCCTGCCGGACATCTCCCCATCAGGGGGGGAGATCGGCAGCTTCGACTCCGGCTTTTCCTTAACAACATCGGAGATTGGCGAAACCGTCGGTGACATCGTGATCTCCCCCCTAGAGGGGGAGATGTCCGGCAGGACAGAGGGGGGCGCCTCGCGCAAACTTGTCAAGCATAGCCAACCCGCCAGAGACACCAACTGCCGCTCCGACAAATCCCGCGCACGAGACTCGCGCCCCTTCTCGGTAACCATCCTGAGCACCGCAACCGCAACATCGCGCGCAGTGTCTTCTTCCGCCGCGACCAGCAATCTTGCGCTCTGCCCATCACCGGCAACAGAGACCTGCCACTGAACTCCGACACCACTCCGTACCGCCTTCAGCCGCACATCGGCTGTTACCGCATCCAGAGTCAGCTGCCCGCCGCCATCCACGACAACCGAAACCTTCGGCCCCAGCCTTGGCGCCAGTCCGGCATCTTCAACGGCCGCCCTGATCCGTTCCGCCAGCGGCCGCGGATCGGCAATCTCGTGTGGGTCGATGCCAGCCAGCGGTCCGGTCTCGACAGGCACGCCAGTGCGTATCGCAATGCCCAGAGCGTCGACTTCCGCAGCCAGCAATCGCGCACTTTGCGTGGTCAGGCCACGTATCTGCAGGCTGCCGCGCGCGGTCACCTCCATGATGCCCTTGCCATGGCGCAGGGCGGATTCGCACAGCCCGACCAGCAATGCCGGCGGCAACCCACCGGTGACCGGATTGAGCCGAACCAGCAGGCCATCGCCAGTCTGCATCGGTGCCGACAAAGCGGGGCAGGCGCCGCGGCGCGAGTAGGCGTTCATGCCGCCAACTCCTGTGCTTCGGCAATCAGGGCCGCGAGGTCGTCGTCGATCGAATTGCGCAAGGGATGCCAGAGGCCCCGCCGGCGCGCCGACAGGAGGCGTTCGGCAATGACCTTCGCGGCGGCCGGGTTTTCGCGCAGGATGAAGGCGCGGACGTCCGCGTCGCCGAGATAGGCATCGTGCACGGCCTCGATCAGCGCGCCCGGTATCGCCTGGGTGGTCTCGGCAAAGCCGACCAGCCGGTCGACCGTTTCGGCGAATTCCGAGGCGCCGCGCGGGCCGTGGCGCATCTGGCCCGCTATGAAGCGGGCATTGACGGCGCGGGCGCGCACCACGCGCGTCACAGCCTCACCGAGCGAACGCGGCTTCGGCCTCTGCGGATCCGTGGTGTCGAGCACGATGACGTCGGCATTCCTGCCAAGTGCTGCAAGGGCGGCCGAAAAGCCGCCGATAAAGGCGACATCGGCGGAGCCTTCGAGGATGTCGCGGCCGGGATCGTTGCCGGTGTGAACGAGAAGATCGGCTTCGGCGATGCGGTTCTCGAAAGCGCCTGGCGCGGCGACCCCTTCGCCGCCGGCGCCGCCATAGGCATGCGATGTGGCATCGAGATAGGCGCGTCCGATCTCTTCGCGCGCCGCCCAGTCGCCGCTCGACAGCAAGTCCTCGACGCCGGCGCCGTACATGCCGGGCGAGGTGCCGAAAATGCGAGGGCTGATCTTGCCCTCGGCACGCGTCCTTGCGGCAAGCGGGTTTTCCGAATCCTCCTCGTTGCGCGCGGCAACGGCGTTGGCAGCGGCATCAATCAGCGCGATCTGGGTCGGGAACATGTCGCGGAACAGGCCTGATATGCGCCAGGTGACGTCGACGCGCGGACGGCCAAGCGTGGCCGGCGGCAGCACCTCGATGCCGGTGACGCGGCCGGTGGCGGCATCCCATTGCGGCCGACAGCCCATCAGCGAAAGCCCCTGCGCGATCTCCTCGCCGCCGGTGCGCAGCGACGCCGAACCCCAGAGGTCGATGACCAGCGAGCGCGGCCAGTCGCCATGCGATTGCATATAGGCGCGCACCACTTCTTCGGCAGCGGCCTTGCCGATCTCATAAGCGGTCGGCGTCGGCATCGTGCGCGGGTCCGAAGTGAACAGGTTGCGGCCGGTGGGCAGCACGTCGGAACGGCCGCGCGCGGGGGCGCCGGCCGGGCCTGCCTTGACGTGGCGGCCGTCGAGTGCGTCGAGAAATGCGGCCTTTTCGGTCTCGGCGCTTTGCCGGCGCATAAGGTCGGGCTCGTCCTCGGCTGCACGGCCATAGACATGCAGCCCGTCCTTGATGGCGAAATCCTTGAGATCGCAGAGCCAGGCATCGATGCGGCGCAGCGCCTCGTCCGGCGCGTCGGTGCCGGCGACGCCTGCCTCCACGGCGAGGCCTGTCGTCTGCGCGGTTTCGATGATCAGCCTGGCCAGGCGGTCGCGGCGGCGGCGGTCAAGCCCATCCGCCTGCGCGTATTCGTCGACCAGCCGTTCAAGCTTGTGCTGGTTCTCGTCCAACCCGGCGCCGGTCAGCGGCGGGGGCAGATGGCCGAGCGTGACGGCGGCGATCCGCCGCTTCGCCTGTGCCGCCTCGCCGGGATTGGAGACGATGAAGGGATAGATGACGGGTAATGCGCCGGTGACGATCTCGGGGAAGCAGGTTTGCGAGAGCGCAACCGTCTTGCCCGGCAGCCATTCCAGCGTGCCGTGCGCACCGACATGGATGAGAGCGTGAGTGCCGAGCGATTTGCGCAGCCAGAGGCCGAAGGCGAGCAATGCATGGCGCGGCGGCAGCACCGGGTCGTGGTAATCGGCGCGGCGGTCGGCCGAGCGGCCACGGTCGGGAGCGAGCGCCACGGTGATATTGCCGAAGATTGCGGCGCGGAAGGGGAAGTGGTTTTCCAAGCCAGCCAGCGAAGGTTGGCGTTCCGTCGCGCCCCCCTCTGTCCTGCCGGACATCTCCCCCACAGGGGGGGAGATCGGCAGTGTGACAGCCGGCTCTTCCCCTGCGTCCTTGATGGTCAGCGAAAGCGGCGATCGGAGGGCAATCTCCCCCCTCGTGGGGGAGATGTCCGGCAGGACAGAGGGGGGCGCCTCGCGCAAACCTGTCCCCTCTGCCTTTCCCCAAGCGGCTTCTACCGCGGCAATTGCTGCGGGCGGTAGCTCCTTCGAAAACCCCAAATAATCCTGCAACGCCAGTCCGTGCCCGCCGCTTGCCAGCAAATCCAGCAACTCACGTGCCGTTTGCGGAATCCCCTCAACGGCATAGCCCTCTTCCTTGAGATCATGCAGCATGGCAAGCACGCTGGACGGCACGTCGAGCCCGACGGCGTAGCCGGTGCGGCCGGGCGCGCTGGGATAATCCGGGATGAGGATCGCCAGCTTGCGCTCGGCGCGGGGCGTTGCTCGCAGCCGGATAAAGGCCGCGACGCGGTTCGCCACTTGCGCCACGCGATCCGGTTCCGGCCGGTTGGCGAAGGCGCGATGGCCTAGCGCCGGGTCAACCTCGCTTTCGTCCTTGAATGAGATCGCGCCAGCCAGGATGCGGCCGTCGAGTTCGGGCAGCACGACATGCATGGCGAGGTCGGCGGGCGCCAGCCCGCGCTGGTTGGCCTGCCAGACGTCGCGGCGGGTGGTGGCGACGATGACCTGGAAAACCGGCACGCCGGCGCGGTCGAACAGGGTTTCGACGCCGGGCTCGGCGCCGGATGCGAAGGCTGTGGCGGTAATGATGGCGGCGGGCTTTAGCGATGCGATGGCGTTTTCGACGAACCCTAGGGACGCTGGGTCCTTCAGGCTGGAAAGGAAGATCGGAACCGGGAGCATGCCGCGCTGCTCCAGCGCATCAAAAAGCGCATCGATGGGGGCGACATCGGCGGCCAGCAGCATCGAACGGTAGAAAAGGATAGGGATGATGGGCGCGCCGAACTTGTCGGCGCCGAGTTCCGACTTTTCTACGACGCCAAATGCCGGTTGATAGTAACCCGCTTTCGGCACCTTGACCGGCTCGGCCACGGCCACGTCCGATCCGGCAAGCGACGCAAGCCTATGCACCAGCGCGCTCATATTGGCCGGTCCGCCTTCGCGGAAATAGTTGAGCAGCCCGTCCAGTTCCTCGCGCGGCAGCGTCGAGGCTTCGATCAGCCTGATGTCCTCGTCATGGCTTTCACCGGGAAGCAGCGCCAGTTTTATGCCGCGCTCGCGGGCAACCGCGGCCAACTGGTCGCAGCCATAGCGCCACCAATCATAGCCGCCGAGAATGCGCACAAGGATGATCCTGGCGTGGCGGGCGACGCTGTCGACCCAGAGATCGACCGACATGGGATGGCGCAGGTCGCGCAGCGCAGCCAGCCGCATCGTGGGCAGCCGGTCGGCGTCGGCCTTCCATGCCGCGGCCAGTCCGGCAAGGTCGCTGTCGGTGAAGGACAGCGCCACCATGTCCGCCGGCGTCTGCCGAAGATCGACCGGCTCGGCGAGATCGTCGAGCGAGGCGGAAGTGGTGGTGAGGATGTGCATTGCGGTCCGTGTCTGAGCTCAGCCGGCGAGTATATGCTCGATCGCCGGGCGGTTCAGCCCCTTGAGCCCGATGACGACAAGGCGCGAGCGCCGGTCGTCGTCAGCCGTCCAGGCGCGGTCGTAATAATGGTTGACGCGCGGACCGACCGCCTGCAGCAAAAGCCGCATCGGCTTGCCGCCGACCTCGACGAAGCCTTTCACCCGCAGCACGTTCTCCTGTTCGGCCGCGATCGCGACGCGCTTTGCCAACTCGTCCGGATTGGCGATCGACGGAATGTCGATGACGAAGGAATCGAAATCATCGTGCTCATGGTCGAGTTCGTCGTCGTGATGGGTCTTGCGGTTCTCGATGTCGTCCTCGACGGCGAGACCGAGCCCGAGCAGCACCGAGGGATCGACCTTGCCATGAGACGTCGGCACGATCTTCACGGCGCGGGCGGAGTGTTCGTTGATAATGGCGTTGGCGCGGGCTGAACCGGCGGCATCCATCAGGTCGCTCTTCGACAGGATGATCAGGTCGGCGCAGGCAATCTGGTCCTCGAACACTTCCTCGACCGGGTCGTCATGGTCGAGGCTCTCGTCCTGCGCGCGCTGCGCCTGCAGGGCGTCCATGTCGTTGGCGACGCGGCCTTCCGCCAGTGCGGGACCGTCGACCACGGCGATGACGCCATCGACCGTTACGCGGCTCTTCACCGTCGGCCACTGGAAAGCCTGGACCAGCGGCTTGGGCAGAGCGAGGCCCGAGGTTTCGATCAGGATATGGTCGACCTTAGGCGTCAGCGACAGGATCTGGTCGAGCGCCGGCACGAAATCATCGGCCACGGTGCAGCAGATACAGCCATTGGCCAGTTCGACGATGTTTTCCTCTGGGCAGGTGTCGATGCCGCATCCCTTGAGGATCTCGCCGTCGATGCCGATGTCGCCGAACTCGTTGACGATGATGGCAATCCGCTTGCCGCCGGCGTTTTCCAGGAGATGGCGGACCAGCGTCGTCTTGCCGGCGCCGAGGAAGCCGGTGACGACGGTGCAGGGAACGCGGGACAGAGATGTTGTCATGATCAATCTTTCAGCATGTCGAGGGGAGGGATGCGGGCAACGAGGCCGCGCTTGAGGCTATCGGGTCTGCCTCGCCAGGGAATGAGGCCGTCGTTCGAGGTGGCGAAGAGTTTCGCGCCGGTGACGAGATCGGCGCCGCTGCTCGCGGTCAGATCGCCGAACACATAGCTCCAGCAGCCGTCGCGCAGGATCGCGGCGCTCAGCCGGCGCTTGCAATTGCCGAGGCATTCGACCGTGCGGATGCGAATCTTCTCGCCCGAGGCGGCTTGGCGCGTATCTTCGGCCAAAAGTTCGCCGGCCCGGGGATGGGCGTCGGAGCCGGTCTCGTCGCGACAGGAAGCGCAGACGATGACCGTGATGCCGGCCAGGGGATGATCCCCGCCGGACGAAATGTCGGTTGTTTCAGCCGAAAAACTGCTGTCGCGATCCACATCAGGCTCCTTGCCCGGAAAACCCGCCAGGCGATCGGATTCTTGCATTCCAGACGGCAGGTCTCCTGGCTCGCGGGTCATCGCCTTGGGTAGCCGCCTTCCCGGGACAATCCCAGTGGCTTTCGGCCTTGGCTCTTCGCTCACAGTTGCGGGGACAGCCGCGGATTTGGGATCTTCAATCCCGCACCGCATTCCCTCTTGGCTCCTCCCTTTGCCGAGAGGAGACCGTCTGGATGGGATTTAGGCTCTTGCGGGCAGCGGTGTCAACGCGAGCTTACGACACCGCGATGTCGGACAGCGCCGGGCCGAGGTCGCCGGCAGGCGTTATTTCCATGCGCTCGAGGCCAAGCCAGCCCTGCATCTGCTTCAATTCCTCGAAGAGCTGGGCTGCGGTTTCGGGCGGTGCGCCGGGCTCGGCGTAGGCGGCATGGACGCGCAGGACACTGGCCGGCCGGTCAGCCTTGAGGTCGACGCGCGCCACGATCCTGTCGCCGAGCAGGAAAGGCAGGACATAGTAGCCGTATTGGCGCTTGTCGGCCGGCGTGTAGATTTCGATGCGGTAATGGAAGTCGAACAGCCGCTCCGAGCGCGAACGCTCGAAGACGACCGGATCGAACGGCGCCAGCAGAGCGCGGGCCTCGATCTTGCGCGGGATACGGGCGTCCTTGTGAAGGTAAGCCGGCTTGTCCCAGCCCTCGACACGGACCGGCAGCAAGTCGCCGAGCTCGACCAGTTCCTCCAGCCGGCCTTTCATGTCGGCCGGCGAGAGTCGAAAATAATCGCGCAGGTCGCCTGATGTCGCCACGCCATGGGCACGGGCGGAAATGCGCAGCAATTCGCGGTGCGCGTCCTCAGGCGTCGGTACCGGCAGATCGAGGATCGCCTGCGGCAGCACGCGCTCCGGCAGGTCGTAAAAGCGCTCGAAGCCGCGCCGGTGCGCGGTGGTGATGCGCCCGGCCCAGAACAGCCATTCGAAGGCGTGCTTGGCATGGCTCCAACCCCACCAGCCACCGGAGCCTTTCTGGCCTTCGAGCGCCGAAGCGGCGATCGGCCCGCGCGTGACGACCTCGCGGTAGATCTCTTCTATATAGGCGGCGTGCTCGCGGCCCCATTTGGCCAGCCCCAGATACATTTCATCGCCTTGCTCGGCGCGCTGCATGCGCCAGCGCATCAGTGGGTAGGTCTCGACCGGCAGGAACGAGGCTTCATGCGCCCAATATTCGAAGACGGTGCGCTTGCGCGTCACGGCGGCGTTGTCGAGCAAAGCGAGGGGATAGGGGCCGAGACGCGAATAGAGCGGCATGTAATGAGCGCGCACCACCGCACTGACGGAATCGATCTGCAACAGGCCGGTGCGGGACAGAACGCGGGCGAAATGGCGGCGGTCCGGCGTGCCGGCGGGGCGGGGATCGAGAAATCCCTGGGCGGCGAGCGCGATGCGCCGCGCGGCGGCAAGCGAGATCTTTTCCTTCATTCGGATGCGTCCCTGATGGACCTGTCTGGCGTCATTGCTCGGCGTGATTCCCGTCCATGCTAGCAGGGTTTTGGCGGCAACCCTGTCAGGAGAGAAAAGTGGAGTTAAAAGCGAAGGAAATCAAACAGGAGCGGATGGGACCAGTTTCTCCCGGAATGCCGTCCAGCTCGGTGTTTTGAACAAGGTTTGACTTGCTTCGCTGGAAGTGCTGCGCTAACCCTCGCCGCGTTGCAGCATAGGCCCCTTAAAACGGTTCAGCGGTTAATCTGTCACGCTTCCGCATTAAGGTTCGGTGCTGTAGTCAAAATGGATTGGCGCCAACGGAAAGCCGCTGCATGAACGCACTTCTCAGTTCGTACCTGCCCATCGTCCTGTTTATCGGCGTGGCACTGGTCGTCGGCCTGGCGCTGCTGGCGGCTCCGTTCCTGGTGGCGTATCGCAACCCCGATCCCGAAAAGCTTTCCGCCTACGAGTGCGGTTTCAACTCGTTCGACGATGCCCGCATGAAATTCGACATCCGCTTCTACCTGGTGTCGATCCTGTTCATTATATTTGACCTGGAAGTTGCCTTCCTCTTCCCCTGGGCAGTGTCCTTCTCGAAGATCGGCATGCTCGGTTTCTGGTCAATGATGGTGTTTTTGGCAGTGCTGACCATCGGCTTTGCCTATGAATGGAAAAAAGGAGCGCTGGAATGGGATTGAACGACAGTTCAGGCACCCTCGTCGCGCCGAAGCCCAAAGGTATTATCGATCCCAACACCGGCAGGCCGGTGGGGGAGGACGATCCCTTCTTCCTCGAAATCAACAATGAGCTTGCCGACAAGGGTTTTCTGGTCACCTCGACCGAGGCGCTGATCACCTGGGCGCGCAGCGGCTCGCTGATGTTCATGACCTTCGGTCTGGCTTGCTGCGCGGTCGAGATGATCCACACCTCGATGCCGCGCTACGATTCGGAGCGGTTCGGTGTCGCGCCGCGCGCGTCTCCGCGCCAGTCCGACATCATGATCGTCGCCGGCACGCTGACCAACAAGATGGCGCCGGCGCTGCGCAAGGTCTACGACCAGATGCCGGAGCCGCGCTACGTCATCTCGATGGGCTCCTGCGCCAATGGCGGCGGCTACTATCACTATTCCTATTCGGTGGTGCGTGGCTGCGACCGGGTCGTGCCGGTCGACATCTATGTGCCCGGCTGCCCGCCGAGCGCCGAAGCCCTGCTCTATGGCATTCTTCTGCTGCAGAAGAAGATCCGCCGCACCGGCACGATCGAACGGTAAATCCATGGCCGCCTCCTTAAGCGAACTGTCGACCTATCTCGGCGAGAAGCTGCCTGGCCGCTTCGGCGATGCGGTATTCGCCTATGGCGAGCTCACCGTTCACGTCGAGCCTCAAAACCTGATCGAGGTGATGACCTTCCTGCGCGACGATGCGCGCTGCCAGTTCATCTCGATCATCGATGTCTGCGGTGCCGACTACCCGTCGCGGGCCAAGCGCTTCGACGTCGTCTATCACCTGCTTTCGCCGAAGCAGAATGTGCGCATTCGCATCAAGGTGCAGACCGACGAGGAGACGATGGTGCCTTCGATCACCGGCGTCTATCCCGGCGCCGACTGGTTCGAGCGCGAAACCTACGATCTCTATGGCGTGCTGTTTTCGGGCCATCCGGACCTGCGCCGCCTGCTGACCGACTACGGTTTCGAGGGCCATCCGCTGCGCAAGGATTTCCCGCTGACCGGTTTCGTCGAAGTGCGTTACGACGACGAAGCCAAGCGCGTCATCTACGAGCCGGTGGAACTGAAGCAGGAATTCCGCAATTTCGATTTTCTGTCCCCATGGGAAGGCACGGATTACGTGCTGCCAGGGGATGAGAAGGCAAAGCAGTAATGGCTGAAACCTCCGTCCGCAACTTTAACATCAACTTCGGACCTCAACACCCTGCCGCGCACGGCGTTTTGCGCCTCGTGCTGGAGTTGGACGGCGAAGTCGTCGACCGCGTCGATCCGCATATCGGGCTCTTGCATCGCGGTACGGAGAAGCTGATCGAAGCAAAAACCTATCTGCAGGCGCTGCCTTATCTCGACCGGCTCGATTATTGCGCACCGATGAACCAGGAGCACGCCTTCGCGCTGGCCGCCGAGCGCCTGCTCGGCATCGAGGTGCCGAGGCGCGGCCAGCTGATCCGCGTGCTCTATTGCGAAATCGGCCGTATCATGTCGCACATCCTCAATGTGACGACGCAAGCCATGGATGTCGGCGCGCTGACGCCGCCGCTGTGGGGCTTCGTCGAGCGCGAAAAGCTGATGGTGTTCTATGAGCGCGCCTCCGGCTCGCGCATGCATGCGGCCTATTTCCGGCCCGGCGGCGTCCACCAGGACCTGCCGCGGCAGCTGGTCGAGGACATCGGCAAGTGGATCGAACCTTTCCTGAAATCGCTCGACGATCTCGACAGGCTGCTCACCGGCAACCGCATTTTCAAGCAGCGCAATGTCGACATCGGCATCGTCTCGCTGGCCGACGCCTGGGCCTGGGGCTTTTCGGGCGTCATGGTCCGTGGTTCGGGCTCGCCGTGGGACCTGCGCAAGTCGCAGCCCTATGAATGCTATTCGGAAATGGATTTCGACATCCCTATCGGCAAGAATGGCGACTGTTTCGACCGCTACCTCGTGCGCATGGAAGAAATGCGCCAGTCGGCACGGATCATGCGCCAGTGCATCGATCTCTTGCTCGGCAAGGAAAGCACCGGCCCGGTGTCGAACCTCGACGGCAAGGTGGTGCCGCCCAAGCGCCAGGCGATGAAGCGTTCGATGGAAGCGCTCATCCATCACTTCAAGCTCTATACCGAGGGCTACCGCGTGCCGGCCGGCGAAGTCTATGCGGCGGTCGAGGCGCCAAAGGGCGAGTTCGGCGTCTACCTGGTCTCCGACGGCACCAACAAGCCCTACCGCTGCAAGCTGCGCGCACCCGGTTTCGCGCATCTGCAAGCCATGGACTTCCTCTGCCGCGGCCACATGCTGGCCGACGTCACCGCCGTCCTCGGCTCCCTCGACATCGTGTTTGGTGAGGTCGATCGCTAAATGTCAGTCCGCCGTCTCGCAGAAGCCAGCGTCCAGCCAGCCTCCTTCGCCTTCAACCGGGCGAATGCGGCAGCGGCGAAGCAATGGATCAAGAAGTATCCCAAGGGCCGCGAGCAGTCGGCGATCATTCCCCTGCTGATGATAGCGCAGGAGCAGGAAGGCTGGGTCACCAAGGCGGCGATCGAGACGATTTCCGACATGCTCGGCATGCCGCGTATCCGCGGCCTCGAGGTCGCGACCTTCTATACGCAGTACCAGTTGAACCCCGTCGGCACCCGTGCGCACATCCAGGTTTGCGGTACCACGCCCTGCATGCTGCGCGGCTCGGAAGCGCTGATGGATGTGTGCCGCTCGAAGATCCATCACGACCAATTCCACACCAACGACAAGGGCACCTTGTCGTGGGAGGAGGTCGAGTGCCTCGGCGCCTGCGTCAACGCGCCGATGGTCATGGTGTTCAAGGATACGTTCGAGGATCTGACACCGGAACGGCTGGCTGAAATCATCGATCTCTACGATGCGGGCAAGGGCGCCTCGGTGACGCCGGGACCGCAGAACGGCCGCACCGGCTCGGAGCCGGCCTCCGGCCTGACCACGTTGAAGAGCGAGAAGGCGATCCTCAAGTCGACCCGCGACCGTGAAGCCCGGGAAGCGGCCAGGGCCGCGAAGGCAGCGCCCGACGCGATCATCGCTGCGCCTGTGCCGGCACCGGCCGCCCCAGCTGCGCCTGGTCCGGTTGCTCCGTCGAAATCCAGCAGGCCGAAGACCGCCGCGCCAGAGACCAACCCGACGTTGAAGACGCCGTCGCCGGCCAAGGTCGCGCCGGTCACCGAGAACGCGGCCAGCGTTGCGGCACCCCTCCACTCGGCCGCCAACGCCAACAAGGCCGCTCCTGAAGTCGAGGCGACTCCAAAACAACGCAATGGGCCGAAGAACCGGGCCGAACCGGGCAGCGCCTTCAAGGCGCCAGAGACCAAGCAGCCTGCCGCCAAGCCGACCAAGAAGCCGGTCTGAGGGACGAAAAATGCTTCAGGACAAAGACCGCATCTTCACCAACATATACGGCCTCTTCGACAAGTCGCTGGCCGGCGCCATGGCGCGCGGCGCCTGGGACAACACGCCCGGCATCGTCGCCAAGGGGCGTGAGTGGATCGTCAACGAGATGAAGGCGTCGGGACTGCGCGGACGCGGCGGCGCCGGCTTCCCGACCGGGCTGAAATGGTCGTTCATGCCCAAACAGAGCGACGGCCGGCCAAGCTATCTCGTCATCAACGCCGACGAATCCGAGCCCGGCACCTGCAAGGACCGCGACATCCTGCGCAACGATCCGCACACGCTGGTCGAGGGCGCGTTTCTGGCCGGCTTCGCCATGGGCGCGATTGCCGCCTACATCTATGTGCGCGGCGAGTTCATCCGCGAGCGCGAGGCGCTGCAGCGGGCGATCGAGGAGGCCTACGAGGCCAAGCTGATCGGCAAGAACAACACGTCGGGCTACGATTTTGAAATCTACATGCATCACGGCGCCGGCGCTTATATCTGCGGCGAGGAAACGGCGCTGCTGGAAAGCCTCGAAGGCAAGAAGGGCCAGCCCCGGCTGAAACCGCCATTCCCGGCCAATGTCGGCCTCTATGGCTGCCCGACCACTGTCAACAATGTCGAATCGATCGCGGTGGCGCCGACCATCCTGCGCCGGGGGGCTGCCTGGTTCTCGTCCTTCGGCCGGCCCAACAATGTCGGCACCAAGCTGTTCTGCGTTTCCGGCCACGTCAACAATCCGTGCACCGTCGAAGAGGCGATGTCGATCCCGTTCCGCGAGCTTATCGAGACCCATTGCGGCGGCATCCGCGGCGGCTGGGACAATCTGCTCGCCGTCATTCCGGGCGGCGCCTCGGTGCCACTGGTGCCGGCGGAGCAGATCATCGATACGCCGATGGATTTCGACGCGCTGCGCGATCTCAAGTCCGGCCTCGGCACGGCCGCCGTCATCGTCATGGACAAGTCGACCGATGTCGTGAAGGCGATCGCGCGGCTTTCCTACTTCTACAAGCATGAAAGCTGCGGCCAGTGCACGCCGTGCCGCGAGGGCACCGGCTGGATGTGGCGGGTGATGGAGCGGCTGGTGCGCGGCGAGGCTCAGAAGCGCGAGATCGACATGCTGCTCGACGTCACCAAGCAGGTCGAAGGCCACACGATCTGCGCGCTGGGCGATGCGGCGGCATGGCCGATCCAGGGCCTGATGCGGCATTTCCGCGGCGAGGTGGAGCGGCGCATCGACGAGTTTTCGCGCAACGCGCACCGGGCCGAACCGGTGATGGTGGCGGCGGAATAACAAGAAACTTTTGAACGCGGGAAGAAACGGGGCGGGGCGAACGAAGAAACGACCAGGAGAACTCTATGGCGCCGTATTCGACACCCTACCCATTGATGCCCAATTTGGACCAGATCGAGAAGATGAACCAGGACCTGACCAGGATGATGCCGAAGGAGATGGCCAGCGCCGTCAACCTTTTCGCGCACCCTGTCGCGGGTGCGGCGGCGATGTCGGCGCTTGGCATGGGGCTCGCCAATCATGCGTTCGGCGTCTGGATGGGCGCGCTTTCGGGGGCCGCCGAGGCATCACACCGCCTCATGCAGCCGCTGATCGAGGATTTCGAGGCACGCGTCGAGCAATTCGAGGATGCGAACTCGTCGTCCATCAGGGCGCGGGCGACCGCGAAGACGATGATTGCCGAGGCGCAGTCCTTCGCCCAGGAAGTCACCGATATCGCAGCCAGGGAAGCCGCCACCACCGCGCCGGCCGCCAATGCCGCTCCGGCAACAAGCGAGGCAGCGGATGTGCTGCTGCCGGAAGATTTCAGGCAGCCCAAGGCCATGGAGAAGCCGACGAGGCCGTCCGACCTCAAGGCGATATCGGGCATCGGCCCGAAGCTGGAAAGAGTGCTGAACGGCCTCGGTATCTGGACGTTTGCCCAGATCGCCGCATGGTCGCCGCAAGAGATTGCCTGGGTCGACGATTATCTGTCGTTCAAGGGCCGCATCGGCCGTGACGACTGGACTGCCCAGGCGGCGGCGCTGGCCGCGAAGAAGTGAATGAAATGTCGGGCGCTGCGTCTGTCGCGCCCGGAAAATGAGATTGCGGGAAATCCGCAGGGGTTTGAGGCGAATGGCAAAGCTCAAGGTCGACGGGAAAGAAATCACTGTACCCGACCATTACACGCTGCTGCAGGCGGCCGAGGACGCGGGCGCGGAAGTGCCGCGCTTCTGCTTCCATGAGCGGCTGTCGATCGCCGGCAATTGCCGCATGTGCCTGATCGAGGTGAAGGGCGGACCGCCCAAGCCGCAGGCCTCCTGCGCCATGGGTGTGCGCGACCTGCGCCCCGGCCCGAACGGCGAGCCGCCGGAAATCTTCACCAACACGCCGATGGTCAAGAAGGCCCGGGAAGGCGTGATGGAATTCCTGCTGATCAACCATCCGTTGGACTGCCCCATCTGCGATCAGGGCGGCGAGTGCGACCTGCAGGACCAGGCGATGGCCTTCGGCGTCGATTCCTCGCGCTACCACGAGAACAAGCGCGCGGTGGAAGACAAGTATATCGGCCCGCTGGTCAAGACAGTGATGAACCGCTGCATCCACTGCACGCGCTGCGTCCGCTTCACCACCGAAGTTGCCGGCATTTCCGAACTCGGCCTGATCGGCCGCGGCGAGGATGCCGAGATCACCACCTATCTCGAACAGGCAATGACCTCGGAGTTGCAGGGCAATGTGATCGATCTCTGCCCGGTCGGCGCGCTGACCTCCAAGCCCTTCGCCTTCCAGGCCCGGCCGTGGGAGCTGACCAAGACCGAATCCATCGACGTGATGGATGCCGTCGGCTCGGCGATCCGCGTCGACAGCCGTGGGCGCGAAGTGATGCGCATCCTGCCGCGCGTCAACGAAGCCGTGAACGAGGAATGGATTTCCGACAAGACCCGCTTCATCTGGGACGGCCTGCGCACGCAGCGCCTCGATCGCCCCTATGTGCGCAAGGACGGCAGGCTGGTTCCGGCGAGCTGGGCCGAAGCGTTCGCGGCGATCAAGGGCGCGGTTTCGGCGGCGGCCCCCGACAAGATCGGCGCCATCGCGGGCGATCTCGCGGCGGTTGAGGAAATCTACGCGCTGAAGCTTCTGATGGCCTCGCTCGGTTCGAAGAACACCGATTGCCGCCAGGACGGCGCGGCGCTCGATCCGGCACTCGGACGCGCCAGCTATATCTTCAACCCGACCATCGAAGGCATCGAGCAGGCCGACGCGGTGCTGATCATCGGGGCCAATCCGCGCTTCGAGGCCTCGGTGCTCAACGCCCGCATCCGCAAGCGCTGGCGCCTCGGCAATCTGCCGGTCGGTGTCATCGGCGATGTCGGCGACACGCGCTATGACTACGAACAGCTGGGCGCCGGGCCGGATTCGCTGAAGGATCTGGCGGACGGCAACGGCAAGTTCTTCCAGGCGCTGAAGAAGGCGACGCATCCCCTTATTATCGTCGGTCAGGGCGCTCTGGCGCGCGCCGATGGCGCGGCCGTGCTCGGCCAAGCGGCCAGGCTCGCCGCCGCCGTGAATGCCGCACGCGCCGACTGGAATGGCTTTGCCGTGCTGCACACCGCAGCGGCGCGCGTCGGTGGCCTGGACCTCGGCTTCGTGCCGGGCGAGGGCGGCAAGAACGTCGCCGGCATGCTGGGCGAGACGGATGTCCTGTTCCTGCTCGGCGCCGACGAGATCGACATGAGCAAGACCGGCGGCGCCTTCGTCGTCTATGTCGGCACGCACGGCGACGCCGGCGCGCATCGCGCCAATGTCATCCTGCCGGCGGCTGCCTATACCGAAAAGTCCGGCACCTACGTCAACACCGAAGGGCGCGTGCAGCAGACCAACCGCGCCGGCTTCGCGCCGGGCGACGCGCGCGAGGATTGGGCCATCTTGCGGGCGCTGTCCGACGTACTGGGCAAGACACTGCCGTTCGATTCGCTGCCGCAGCTGCGCGCAAAGCTCTATGGCGAATACCCGCATCTGGCTCGCATCGACCAGGTCGCGGCCGGCAATGCCGAGGATATCGCCGGCGTGGCGAAGCTCGGCGGGCGGTTGAACAAGGGAACCTTCACCTCGCCGGTCAAGGATTTCTACCTGACCAACCCGATCGCGCGCGCATCGGCCGTGATGGCGGAATGCTCGGCACTGGCCAAGAGCGGCTTCAAGCAGGCGGCGGAATAAGCATGGACACCTTCTTCTCCTTCTACGTGCTGCCGGCGCTGCTGATCCTCTTGAAGTCGGTCGTGCTGATCGTGGTGCTGCTGATCTTCGTCGCCTACATCCTCTATGCCGACCGCAAGATCTGGGCGGCGGTGCAGCTTCGCCGTGGCCCGAATGTCGTCGGCCCCTGGGGCACGCTGCAGGCCTTCGCCGACCTGCTGAAATTCGTCTTCAAGGAACCGGTCATCCCGTCGGGCGCCAACAAGGGCGTCTTCCTGCTGGCGCCACTTGTCTCCGCCGTGCTGGCGATCTCGGCCTGGGCGGTCATACCGGTCAGCCAGGGTTGGGCGATCGCCAACGTCAATGTCGGCATCCTCTATGTCTTCGCCATCTCCTCGCTCGAGGTCTATGGCGTGATCATGGGCGGCTGGGCGTCCAACTCGAAATATCCGTTCCTCGGCGCGTTGCGTTCGGCGGCGCAGATGGTGTCATACGAAGTTTCGATCGGCTTCGTCATCGTCACCGTGCTGCTCACCGCCGGCTCGCTCAACCTCAGCGATATCGTGCTGTCGCAGCAGGGTGGGCTTGGTACGCGGCTCGGGCTGCCCAACACGTTCCTCGACTGGAACTGGCTGGCGCTGTTCCCGATGTTCGTCATCTTCTTCATCTCGGCGTTGGCGGAGACCAACCGTCCGCCCTTCGATCTGGTCGAAGCCGAATCGGAGCTGGTCGCCGGCCACATGGTCGAATATTCGTCGACGCCGTTCCTTTTGTTCTTCCTCGGCGAGTATGTCGCGATCGTGCTGATGTGCGCGCTGGCCACCATCCTGTTCCTCGGCGGCTGGCTGCCTCCCTTCGACTTCGCGCCCTTCACCTGGGTGCCCGGCGTCATCTGGTTCGTGCTGAAGGTCTGTTTCGTGTTCTTCGGCATCTCGATGGTGAAGGCCTTCGTGCCGCGCTACCGCTACGACCAGCTGATGCGGCTGGGCTGGAAAGTGTTCCTGCCGATCTCGCTGTTCATGGTGGTCGCCACCGCCGCCTTCCTCAAGATCACGGGGTTTGCGTGATGTCCGCTTTGTCCCAGGCCGCAAAATCGCTGCTGCTGCAGGATTTCGTCAGCGCCTTCTTCCTGTCGATGCGCCAGTTCTTCGCGCCGAAGGAGACGATCAACTATCCGCACGAGAAGGGGCCGATCAGCCCGCGCTTTCGCGGCGAGCATGCGTTGCGCCGCTATCCCAATGGCGAGGAACGCTGCATCGCCTGCAAATTATGCGAGGCGATCTGCCCGGCGCAGGCGATCACCATCGAGGCCGGCCCGCGCCGCAATGACGGCACGCGCCGCACGGTGCGTTACGATATCGACATGGTGAAGTGCATCTATTGCGGCTTCTGCCAGGAAGCCTGCCCGGTCGACGCCATCGTCGAGGGGCCGAATTTCGAATTCGCGACGGAAACGCGCGAGGAACTCTACTACGACAAGGACAGGCTGCTGGCGAATGGCGACCGGTGGGAGCGCGAACTGGCGCGCAACATCTCGCTGGACTCGCCCTATCGCTGACATCTGACGCATGGACGGGGCGAGGGGCCTCGTCCAGGGGATGATCCCGAAAAGTTGCGGACTTTTCGGACAAGATCATCCTCCGGAAGACAAAAGTGTCGCATGTTTCTTTTGATCAGGTATTTCAACCCGATCGGAACATGCGATAGGACACAACGAAACTTGCCGACCGGAGGCGGTCGCAAACATCAAACAGGACGAGCGTCCTGTTTGGACAGGAACCCGGGGGATCCCCAATGCTGAGTGGACTAGAGGCGGCCTTCTTCTACCTCTTCGCCTTTGTCGCCGTGGCGTCGGCGTTCATGGTCATTTCGTCGCGCAACCCCGTGCATTCGGTGCTGTTCCTGATCCTGACCTTCTTCAACGCCGCCGGCCTGTTCATGCTGACCGGCGCCGAGTTCCTGGCGATGATCCTGCTCGTCGTCTATGTCGGCGCGGTCCTGGTGCTGTTCCTGTTCGTCGTCATGATGCTCGACGTCGATTTCGCCGAATTGAAGAGCGGCGCCCTGCAATACGCGCCGATCGGCGCGCTGGTCGGGCTGATCCTGGCGGCGGAGCTGATCGTGGTGCTGGGCGGCTACACCTTCGCGCCGAAGCTCGCCTCGACGGTCGCAAAGCCCATCCCGGATCTCGCCGCGCGATCGAACACGGCGGCGCTCGGCGACATCCTCTATACCGACTACCTCTACTACTTCCAGATTTCGGGCCTCATCCTGCTGGTCGCCATGATCGGCGCCATCGTCTTGACGCTGCGCCACAAGGAAGGGGTCAAGCGGCAGTCGATCGCAGCCCAGGTCGGCCGCACCGCGGCGACCGGCATGGAAATCCGCAAGGTCAAGTCGGGCGAAGGAGTCTGAGATGGTCGTCGGCATCGCACATTATCTGACCGTATCGGCGATCCTGTTCACGCTCGGCGTGTTCGGCATCTTCCTCAACCGCCGCAACATCATCGTCATCCTGATGTCGATCGAGCTGATCCTGCTGGCGGTCAACATCAATTTCGTCGCCTTTTCGGCGGCGCTCGGCGATCTGGTCGGCCAGGTGTTCGCGCTGTTCGTGCTGACGGTCGCGGCGGCTGAAGCCGCCATCGGGCTTGCCATTCTCGTCGTCTTCTTCCGTAACCGCGGCTCGATCGCGGTCGAAGACGTGAACATGATGAAGGGTTGACGGGGCGACTATGTATCAAGCGATCGTCTTCCTTCCGCTGCTCGGCTTCCTGATCGTCGGCCTGTTCGGCAATGCGCTCGGTGCCAAGGCATCCGAATACATCACCTCCGGCTTGCTGGTGATTGCGGCCGTGCTGTCGTGGGTCGCCTTCTTTTCCGTCGGCTTCGGCCATGGCGAGGTGTTCACAGTGCCGGTGCTGCACTGGATCCAGTCCGGCGGGCTGGACGTCTCCTGGGCGCTCAGGATCGACACGCTGACGGTGGTGATGCTGGTGGTGGTCAACACCGTGTCGGCGCTGGTTCACATCTATTCGATCGGCTACATGCACCACGATCCGAACCGGCCGCGCTTCTTCGCCTATCTGTCGCTGTTCACCTTCGCCATGCTGATGCTGGTCACGGCTGACAACCTCGTGCAGATGTTCTTCGGCTGGGAAGGGGTGGGCCTCGCGTCCTACCTGCTGATCGGCTTCTGGTACAAGAAGCCGTCGGCCAATGCCGCGGCAATAAAGGCCTTCGTCGTCAACCGCGTCGGCGATTTCGGTTTTGCGCTCGGCATTTTCGGCGTCTTCGTGCTGTTCGGCTCGGTCAATCTCGGCACGATCTTTGCCAATGCGGCGACGTTCATCCCGGCCGAAGGCGCGCCGCAAGGTGCCGCCGTGCTCACCTTCCTCGGCCATGCGCTCGACAAGCAGGCGGCAATGACCGTCGTCTGCCTGCTGCTGTTCATGGGTGCAATGGGCAAGTCGGCGCAGGTGCCGCTGCACACCTGGCTGCCGGACGCCATGGAGGGCCCGACCCCGGTGTCGGCGCTGATCCATGCCGCCACCATGGTGACGGCCGGCGTGTTCATGCTGGCGCGGCTTTCGCCGCTGTTCGAATTGTCGCACTCGGCGCTGACGGTGGTCACCTTCATCGGCGCCTTCACCGCCTTCTTCGCGGCGACTGTCGGCCTGGTCCAGAACGACATCAAGCGTGTCATCGCCTATTCGACCTGCTCGCAGCTCGGCTACATGTTCGTGGCGCTCGGCGTCGGCGCCTATGGCGCGGCGATCTTCCATTTGTTCACGCACGCCTTCTTCAAGGCGCTGCTGTTCCTCGGTTCCGGCTCGGTCATCCACGCCGTCTCCGACGAGCAGGACATGCGCAAGATGGGCGGCCTGAGGACGCTGATCCCGACCACCTACTGGATGATGGTGATCGGCACGCTGGCGCTGACCGGCGTCGGCATTCCGGTGACCGTCATCGGCACCGCCGGCTTCTTCTCCAAGGACGCCATCATCGAGGCCTCCTTCGCCGGCCACAATTCGGTCGCCGGCCTGGCCTTCATCCTGCTGGTCATCGCCGCCGGCTTCACCTCCTTCTATTCCTGGCGGCTGATCTTCATGACTTTCCATGGCAAGCCGCGGGCGAGCCATGAGGTGATGCATCACGTCCATGAATCGCCGCCGGTGATGCTGGTGCCGCTGTTCGTGCTGGCGGCCGGCGCGCTGTTTGCCGGTATCATCTTCCACAATTCCTTTATCGGCGAAGGCTATGCCGAGTTCTGGAAGGCGTCGCTGTTCACGCTGCCGGACAACCATATCCTGCACGAGATCCACGAATTGCCGCTGTGGGTAGAGCTCTCGCCCTTCATCGCCATGCTGATCGGTTTCGCTCTGGCCTGGAAGTTCTACATCCGCTCGCCGGAGATGCCGGTCAATCTGGCCGCCCAGCATCGCGGGCTTTACGCCTTCCTGCTCAACAAGTGGTATTTCGACGAGCTTTACGACTTCCTGTTCGTTCGCCCGGCCAAGCGTCTCGGTCACTTCCTGTGGAAGACCGGTGATGGGACCATCATCGATGGGCTCGGGCCTGACGGCATTTCGGCGCGCGTCGTCGACGTCACCAACCGCGTCGTCAAGCTGCAGACCGGCTATCTCTACCACTACGCCTTCGCCATGCTGATCGGCGTTGCCGCACTCGTCACCTGGATGATGCTCTGATGACCGCCTGGCCAATCCTCTCGCTGGTCACCTTCCTGCCTCTGGTTGGTGTGCTGCTGATCCTGTTCATCAACGATGACAGCGAAAACGCGCGCCGCAACATCCGCGCCATTGCGTTCATCACCACGGCGTTCACCTTCCTGGTGTCGCTGTTCATCTGGGCCGGCTTCGACAATTCGCAGGCCGGATTCCAGTTTGTCGAAAAGGTCGCCTGGCTCGATTCCGGCATTTCCTACCATATGGGCGTCGACGGCATTTCCATGCTGTTCGTCGTTCTGACGACCTTCCTGATGCCGCTTTGCATCCTGGCGTCGTGGGAAGCGATCGAAAAGCGCGTCAAGGCCTACATGATCGCCTTCCTGCTTCTGGAAACGCTGATGATCGGCGTGTTCTGCGCGCTGGACATCGTGCTGTTCTACGTCTTCTTCGAAGCCGGACTGATCCCGATGTTCATCATCATCGGCGTATGGGGCGGCAAGCGGCGCGTCTACGCCTCGTTCAAGTTCTTCCTCTATACGCTGGCCGGCTCGGTGCTGATGCTGCTCGCCATCATGGCGATGTTCTTCCAGTCCGGCACCACCGACATCCCGACGCTTCTGACGCACAGCTTCCCGGCCAACATGCAGACCTGGCTGTGGCTTGCCTTCTTCGCCTCCTTCGCGGTGAAGATGCCGATGTGGCCGGTGCACACCTGGCTGCCCGACGCCCACGTCGAGGCACCGACGGCGGGCTCGGTCATCCTGGCCGGCATCCTGCTGAAAATGGGCGGATACGGCTTCCTGCGCTTCTCCTTGCCGATGTTCCCGCTGGCCTCCGAAATGTTCGCGCCGCTGGTGTTCACGCTGTCGGTCGTCGCCATCATCTACACCTCGCTGGTGGCGCTGATGCAGGAGGACATGAAGAAGCTGATCGCCTATTCGTCGGTCGCCCATATGGGCTTCGTCACCATGGGCATCTTTGCAATGAACCAGGAAGGCGTGCAGGGCGCTATCTTCCAGATGCTCAGCCACGGTCTGGTGTCGGGCGCGCTGTTCCTGTGCGTCGGAGTCATCTATGACCGCATGCACACCCGCGAGATCGCCGCCTATGGCGGTCTCGTCAACAACATGCCGAAATACGCGACCGTGTTCCTGATCTTCACCATGGCCAATGTCGGCCTGCCGGGCACGTCAGGTTTCGTCGGCGAGTTCCTGACCATGCTTGGTGTGTTCCGGGTCAACACCTGGGTGGCGTTCTTCGCCGCCACCGGCGTCATTCTGTCGGCGGCCTATGCGCTTTGGCTCTACCGCCGGGTGATTTTCGGCGCGCTGACCAAGGACAGCCTGAAGGGGCTGCTCGACCTGTCGACCCGCGAGAAGGCGATCATCTATCCGCTGGTCGTGCTGGTCATCTTCTTCGGCGTCTATCCCGCACCCGTCTTCGACGCGACGGCCCAGTCGGTCAAGTCGCTCGTCACCAATGTCACCGCATCCATCGGCGCCGCGCAGACCGCGGCGGCGAACTGACCCAGGGGTTTTGCGAACCATGACGCCGGACCTTCTCTCCAGCCTGTCGCTCTCGACGCCCGAGCTGATCCTTGCCATCGGCGCGCTCGCGCTGCTTATGGTCGGGGCCTATTCGCGTTCCAACACCGCCAATACCGTGACCGGCCTTGCCGTCGCCGTGCTGGTGATCGCAGGCGCCTGGCTGATCTTCCACGCAGGGCAGGGCAGCGCCTATGGCAATGCCTTCATCCAGGATTCCTTCGCCCGCTTCATGAAGGTGCTGGCGCTGATCGGCTCGGCGGTGACGCTGATCATGTCGATGCGCTTTGCCAAGGCGGAACGTTTCGACAAGTTCGAATATCCGGTGCTGATCCTGCTTTGCACGCTCGGCATGATGCTGATGATCTCGGCCAACGGCATGATCGGGCTCTATCTCGGCCTCGAACTGCAGTCGCTTGCGATCTATGTGCTGGCGGCGATCAATCGCGACAATTTGCGTTCGACAGAAGCCGGCCTGAAATATTTCGTCCTCGGCGCGCTGTCCTCGGGCATGCTGCTCTACGGCATCAGCCTGGTCTACGGCTATACCGGCAACACCGGCTTCCAGGAGATCGCCACGGCGCTGGGCGGCGGCGAGCGCCAGCTTGGCCTTGTCGTCGGCCTCGTCTTCGTGCTGGCCGGGCTTGCCTTCAAGATCTCGGCGGTGCCGTTCCACATGTGGACGCCAGACGTCTATGAGGGCGCACCGACACCGGTGACAGCCTTCCTGGCGGCAGCGCCGAAAATGGCGGCGATGGCGCTGATCGTGCGCGTCACCATGGGTGCGTTCAAGCCGATCGCCTCCGACTGGCAGCAGATCATCGTCTTCATCTCGATCGCCTCGATGGCGCTTGGCTCCTTCGCCGCGATCGGCCAGACCAACATCAAGCGGCTGATGGCCTATTCCTCGATCGGCCATATGGGCTACGCGCTGGTCGGCCTTGCCGCCAACAGCCAGGCCGGCGTGCGCGGCGTCGCCATCTACATGCTGATCTACCTGGTGATGACGCTCGGCACCTTCGCCTTCATCCTTGCCATGCGGCGCAAGGAAGGCAATGTCGAGCAGATCAGCGATCTCGCCGGCCTCTCGTCGACCAACCCCATCATGGCGACGATCCTGACCATCCTGATGTTCTCGCTGGCCGGCATTCCGCCGCTCGCCGGCTTCTGGGGGAAGTGGTACGTCTTCCTCGCCGCCATCAACGCCAACCTTTATGCGCTGGCAATCATCGGCGTGCTCGCTTCCGTGGTGGGCGCTTACTACTACCTGCGCATCATCAAGATCATGTGGTTCGATGAGCCGGTCGGCGGCTTTGTGCCGATGGCCAGCGAGTTGCGTGTCGTGCTCGGCGTCAGTGGCGCCTTCGTGCTGTTCTACGTGCTGATCGGCGGGCCGATCGGGACCTATGCCGAAGCCGCCGCCAAGACATTTTTCTGACGGGATGGCATTTCGGCTGGCTCCAACCTCGGCGTCGGAAGGGTTCCGGCTCGAAGCGCATGACAGTGTCGGCTCCACCAACGCGCTGGCGCTAGACCATGCCCGGGCGGGCGATCCGGGCAAGCTCTGGGTCGTTTCCAAGAAGCAGGAAAGCGGACGCGGCCGGCGTGGCCGTGCCTGGGCAACGCCGGAAGGCAATCTGGCGGCGACGCTGCTCCTCATCACCGGCGGCGAATTGCGCCTTGCCGCGACGCTCGGCTTCGTCGCGGGGCTGGCGCTGGCCGACGCGCTCGACGCGGTGGTGCCGAAGGGCCGCATCGCGATAGGCCTCGACGGAGCGAGCCAGGGACAGAACCGTTTCGAGCTGAAATGGCCAAACGATGTGCTCGCCTCCGGCGCCAAGCTGGCCGGCATCCTGCTGGAGTCGGCGATGCTTGACGGTAGCCGCTTCGCGGTGGCGGTGGGCATCGGCGTCAATGTGGTGGCGCATCCGCGGGATTTGCCTTATCCCGCGACATCGCTTCACGCGTTGGGCGCGGCTTGCGATGCCGAAACGCTGTTTCTGGCGCTGTCGGATGCCTGGAGCGAGAATGCCCGCCTGTGGGACGAAGGACGTGGCCTTGCCGCCATCAGGAAGCGTTGGCTGGCCCGCGCGGCGGGCCTTGGCGGCGAGGTTGCTGTCAGAATTGACGGTAATGTGGTGCGTGGCGTGTTCGAGACCATTGACGAGGACTGCCGTTTCGTGATCCGCGACGATGACGGGTCTGTTCTGACGGTCGCCGCCGGCGATGTGCATTTCGGCGCGGTGGCGTCCGCGCGGATATAATTTGTTTTTGAGCAATTCCGGACGGAAAACCGGTAGGCACTTGCTGGAATTGCTTTAACGGCTTGGCCCGAGGGTCAGGAAGGAAAAAATCATGGCGAAAGCGGACAACGCCGAACTCGTCTTCGTGCCGCTCGGCGGCGTGGGCGAGATCGGCATGAACTTCGCCCTCTACGGCTACGGCCCGCCGAGCGCGCGCGAATGGATCGTCATCGATGTCGGCGTCACCTTTCCCGACGCGGCGCATCCGGGCGTCGACCTGATTCTGCCCGACACGCGCTTCATAGAGGAGAACCTCGCCAATCTGCGCGGCATCATCATCACCCACGCGCATGAGGACCACTACGGCGCGCTGCTCGACATCTGGCCGAAGCTGAAGGCGCCGGTCTGGATGACGCCGTTCAGCGCCGGGCTGCTGGAAGCCAAGCGTCAGGGCGAGCAGGGCGCGCCGAAGATCCCGCTGACAATCTACCGGGCGGGCGAAAAGTTCACGGTGGGCCCCTTCGAGATCGAAGCCATTCCGGTGGCACACTCCATTCCCGAACCCATGTCGCTGGCGATCACCTCGCCGGCCGGCACCGTCATCCACACCGGCGACTGGAAGATCGATCCGGAGCCGACGATCGGTCCCAAGACCGACGAGGCGCGGTTCCGCGCCTATGGCGAGAAAGGCGTGCTGGCGCTGATCTGCGATTCGACCAATGCGCTGCGCGAAGGCGAGTCGCCTTCGGAAGTGGCCGTGGGCGAGGGCCTGAAAGGCGTCATCCAGGCGGCCAAGGGCCGCGTCGCCGTCACCACCTTCTCCTCCAATGTCGGACGCATCGTTTCCATCGCCAGGGCAGCGCGCGATGCCGGCCGCCAGTGCCTTGTGCTCGGCCGCTCGTTGAAGCGCGTCATCGATGTGGCCGGCGAACTTGGCTACATGGACGGCCTGCCGGAGTTCATCGCCGAGGAGGATTTCGGCTTCATCCCGCGCGAGAACCTGGTCATCATCTGCACCGGCAGCCAGGGCGAGCCGTTGGCGGCACTTGCCAAGCTGTCGCGCGACGAGATGAAATCGGTGTCGCTGACGGCGGGCGACACGGTGGTGTTTTCCTCGCGCACCATTCCCGGCAACGAGAAGGCGATCCTCGAGATCAAGAACCGCCTCATCGATCTCGGCATCAAGATCATCGAGGACGGCGATGCGCTGGTGCATGTCTCTGGCCACCCCCGCCGCAGCGAACTGCGCAAGATGTATGAATGGGTGCGTCCGCAAATCGGCGTTCCCGTGCATGGCGAGGCGGCGCATCTGGTGGCGCAGGGCTCGCTGATGTCCACCTCCGGCATCGGCCAGGTGGCGCAGGTGCGCGACGGCGACATGCTGCGGCTCGCTCCCGGTCCCGCCACGATCATCGACCAGGTGCCGTTCGGCCGCGTCTACAAGGACGGCAATCTGATCGGCACCGATCAGGCGATGGGTATTCGCGACAGGCGCAAGCTGTCCTTTGCCGGTCACGTCGCGGTCAATGTCGTGCTTGATGACAAGTACGAGCTGGCCGGCGATCCCGACCTGGTCGCCATTGGCGTCGCCGAAACCGACGCCCGTGGCGAGATGCTCGAGGACCTGATGATCGATGCGGCCGTCGGTGCGGTCGATTCGATCCCCCGCCAGCGCCGCAAGGACCTCGACCTGGTGCAGGAGGCGGTGCGGCGCGCAGTGCGCGGCGCGGCCAACGAAGCGTGGGGCAAGAAACCGCTGGTGACGGTTTTCGTCACCCGGTGACGGAGGCGTCGGGGGCTCGGATGTTCAGCTGATAGCTGACCGGAATCCAGCGAAAGGAATGGTCTGTCCGCTCGACATAGCCCAGACCCGGAAACGGCATGTGGTGGCCGGCGACGAGCAGGCGCCGCTCGGCAGCCATGCCGAGCAGCCGCTTGCGGGTCTCGATCGCCTTTTCCTTGTCGTCGTCGAAATCGGCATGCCATTGCGGACGCTGGATCGCCACGACATAGTGCAGGAAAGCGTCCGACCAGATCAGCAATTGCTGTCCGTCGCTTTCGACAAGGAAGGCCAAAAGCCCGGCGGAGTGACCGGCCGCGTCGATGGCAGTGATGCCCGGCACCACTTCGTCTCCAGGCGCTATGAACGTCGCGCGGTCGGCCAAGCCGGTGCAAATGCGCCTAAAGAGATCACGATTGGCCAACCTGGCCGGACGCACCGCATTTCCTTCGGTCCAGAACGCGAATTCCGCTGCGCCGAATACCAGGCGTGCGCGGCTGAAAACGGATGCGCCATTCCGGACAAGCCCGCCAATGTGGTCCGGGTGCCCGTGGGTGATGACCACCACATCGATGTCATCAGGGCCGAGCCCAAGGGCTTGCAAACACTCCAGGAGTGAACTGTCTTCATCTCCGCAGCCAGTGTCGAACAGGATCTTTTCGGAACCGGTATCGATCAGCGTCGGGATGAAGCAATGCTCGTAGCGATCCTGGTCGATGAAGTTCGAAACCGCGAGTTCGAGCACGGCCGCCGGCGGCTGTCCGGCCGCGAAGGCCGATGCAAGCCCGTCTCTGACATCGACGGCATCGAGCAGAGCGGCAATTTTGAACGACCCGAGATCGAAGGTGAAAACGCGGGGGCGGGCAGGGCTGATTCCGGACATTGGCCTTTGTACTTTGTGGCTGCTGGTTGCAACAGGTGCGACAGTGCGCTCCTCGCGAAAGGCTGTTGATCTCGGCTGATTTGACGTATGACGCCAGTCGTTGGACCTGGGAGAAAAAGCTCGGACATGCTCGGACGGCTGAACCATGTCGCGCTTGCGGTGCCGGATTTGACCGCCGCCGTTGCAGCTTACCGCAACACGCTCGGCGCCGAAGTGACCGAGCCGCAGGCGTTGCCGGAGCATGGCGTCACCGTGGTGTTCGTCGATGTCGGCAACACCAAGGTCGAGTTGCTGGAGCCGCTTGGCGAGGGCTCGCCAATCGCGGCATTCCTCGAGAAGAACCCGTCGGGCGGCATGCATCATCTCTGCTACGAGGTCGACGACATCCTGGCCGCGCGCGACCAGCTCAAGGCCGCCGGTGCCAGGGTGCTTGGCGACGGCAATCCCAAACCAGGCGCGCACGGCAAGCCGGTGCTGTTCCTGCATCCGAAGGATTTCTTCGGCACGCTGATCGAACTGGAGCAATCATGAGCTGGGTCTCGTTCACCGCGCTGTTTTTCGCGACCTGGTGGGTGGTGCTGTTTGCCGTCCTGCCGTTCAGCGTCAGAACGCAGGACGACGATCACGACGTGACGCTGGGCACGGTGCCGAGCGCGCCGCGCGGGCCGCATATGCTGCGTGCGGTGATCCGCACCACCATCGCAACGGCGGTCCTGATGGGCATTTTCTACGGCCTGACGCACGGGCTGGGATACAGCCTCAACGACATCCCGCACATCGTGCCGGATTTCAGTCCGACCCCAGGGAAATAGACGTGGCGGCAAGGGTGCTCCGATAAGGTCGGAGCGCTGCGGATGGGATTGAGATGCCGCCCTGTACGGCGGCTACTGCTGCTGACGCAAGGTCATGTAGCCTGCCAATTCGCGGCGCTAACCAGATGATTGCACAAAAAAAATGCAAGGCACAAGGCCTTGCAATTAAACGCGTCCGATCTGTTTCCGGTATCCGGCGGCAGCGAGTAACCGCGCCTAGATCGCATCCTCCCAAGACTTTGACCGCGTAGGAGAGCAGATTTTTTTCTGCCCTCTCGGTTATCGGGGCACATTAGCCCAACGGAAATGAAAATGTCACGAAGAATTTTGCCTTGAAACGGGCAATCTCGTGCTGCACTGCACAATAGTGCGGCAGGCTTTGCTTTTGAAACGTCCAGTCAGGGTCGACAGAGCCTTTGCGGCATGTTCGCAATTGACGCGCGCAAAGAATTGACGGCCAAACACGAAGAGGTTCGGTGCGTTCCATTGTCGGCGCGGGTTGTTCCGGAAGCGAGGGATTCGGGCTCGGAAGGGGCCTACGTGGTGGGATGGCCGGGTTTCCATTCGGTCATGAAATCGCTATGAAGCCGGGGCAAGCAAGCCTGCGCCGCGCCGATTCTGGCGTGGCCATTCTCATTCACGGACCTGTCCATGCGTTTGTCGCGCTATTTCCTGCCTATCCTCAAAGAAAACCCGCGCGAGGCCGAAATCGTCTCGCATCGGCTGATGCTGCGCGCCGGCATGATCCGCCAGCAGGGGCAAGGCAGTTTTTCCTGGCTGCCGCTGGGCAAACGGGTGCTGGACAAGGTCTGCAAGATCATCCGCGAGGAGCAGAACCGCGCCGGTGCGCTGGAGATCCTGATGCCGACCATCCAGTCGGCCGATCTGTGGCGCGAGAGCGGCCGTTACAACGACTACGGCAAGGAGATGCTGCGCATCAAGGACCGGCAGGACCGCGACATGCTCTACGGTCCGACCAACGAGGAAATGGTCACCGAGATTTTTCGCGCTTACGTCAAATCCTACAAGGACCTGCCGCTCAACCTCTACCACATA
Organism: Mesorhizobium sp. ESP6-5; assembly: GCF_020164695.1. NCBI lineage: Bacteria > Pseudomonadati > Pseudomonadota > Alphaproteobacteria > Hyphomicrobiales > Phyllobacteriaceae > Mesorhizobium > Mesorhizobium sp. ESP6-5. The sequence goes on along the minus strand of NZ_JAIUGR010000001.1, from coordinate 209,075 downwards.
CAGTGGAAGTTCCGTGACGAGGTGCGGCCGCGCTTCGGCGTCATGCGCTCGCGCGAATTCCTGATGAAGGACGCCTATTCCTTCGATCTCGACTTCGAAGGCGCGAGAGCCGCCTACAACCGGATGTTCGTGTCCTATCTCAGGACCTTCACGCGCATGGGCCTGCAGGCCATTCCGATGCGGGCCGACACCGGTCCGATCGGCGGCGATCTCAGCCACGAGTTCATCATCCTGGCCGACACTGGTGAAAGCCAGGTCTTCTGCCATCGCGATTACCTGTCGCTTGCCGTGCCCGGCGCGAACACCGACTTCGCCAATGACGGCGAGATAGCAGATATCGTCAAGACGTGGACGACGCCTTACGCCGCCACCGACGAGATGCATGACGAGGCGGCCTGGGAGAAGGTTCCGACTGGCGACCGGGTCTCGGCGCGCGGCATCGAGGTAGGCCATATCTTCCACTTCGGCGAGAAATATTCCAAGCCGATGGGGGCCAAGGTGACGGGGCCCGACGGCAAGGATCATTTCGCCTCGGGCGGCTCCTACGGTATCGGCCCGTCGCGGCTGGTCGCGGCGATCATCGAGGCCAGCCATGACGAGAACGGCATCATCTGGCCGGAAGCGGTGGCGCCGTTCGATATCGGCCTGATCAACATGAAGGCGGGCGATGCCGACTGTGATCGCGTCTGCGACGAGCTCAACGCCGCCTTCACCGCCGCCGGCAAGGATGTGCTCTATGACGACACCGACCAGCGGCCGGGCGGCAAATTCGCCACCGCCGACCTGATCGGCCTGCCGTGGCAAGTGATCGTCGGGCCGCGCGGCGTCGCCGCTGGCGAGGTCGAGATCAAGAATCGCAAGACCGGCGAGCGCGTGACGCTGCCGATCGCCGACGCGGCCAAACACTTCGGTGCCGCCGCATGAGCGAGGCGGCGGCAGCGAGATCGGCGGGCGCCGGCCCTTTTTCCATCTTCGAGCGCACGGTCGCCTGGCGCTATTTGCGTTCGCGGCGCAAGGAGACGGTGATCTCGGTGATCGCCTCGATCTCTTTTCTCGGCATCATGCTGGGCGTCGCCACGCTGATCGTGGTCATGGCGGTGATGAACGGCTTCCGCGCCGAGCTTTTGACGCGCATCCTTGGCGTCAACGGCCATCTGATCGTGCAGCCGCTCGATTCACCGCTTGAGGACTATGCCCAGGTCGCCAGCCGCATCAACGGCGTACCCGGGGTCAAATACGCCATCCCGCTGATCGACGGCCAGGTGCTGGCGCAAGGCAATGTCGGCGGCGGCACCGGCGCGCTGGTGCGCGGCATCCGGGGTGAAGATCTCGGCAAGATCGCCATCGTGGCCAGCAACATCAAGCAAGGCACGCTCGCCGATTTCGATACCGGCGAGGGTGTCGCCATCGGCAAGCGCATGGCCGAGAATCTCGGCCTGACGCTCGGCGATACCATTACCTTGATCTCGCCGGACGGGGATGTGACGCCGCTCGGCACCACACCGCGCATGAAGGGCTACAAGATCGCGGCGATCTTCGAGGTCGGCATGTCTGAATATGACACGTCGATCGTCTACATGCCGTTCTCCGAAGCGCAGCTCTACTTCAACATGGACGGCCGGGCGCAGACGATCGAGATCTATGTCGACAATCCCGACGATGTCGACGCGCTGAAACCCAAGGTGGAAGCGGCGGCGCAGCGGCCGATCGACATGGTCGACTGGCGCCAGCGCAACGAGACCTTCTTTTCGGCTCTGCAGGTCGAACGCAACGTCATGTTCATGATCCTGACGCTGATCGTGCTGGTGGCGGCACTCAACATCATTTCCGGACTGATCATGCTGGTGAAGGACAAGGGGCATGATATCGCCATCCTGCGCACCATGGGCGCCTCGCGCGGCGCCATCCTGCGCATCTTCCTGATGACTGGGGCGGCGATCGGCGTGACGGGCACGCTCGCCGGCGTGCTGCTCGGCGTCGTGATCTGCACCAACATCGAATCGATCCGCCAGTTCTTCTCCTGGATGACCGGCAAGGTGCTGTTCAACCCGGAGCTCTATTTCCTCAGCCAGTTGCCGGCCAAGATGGATCCGCGCGAGACGACCTATGTCATCATCATGGCGCTTGCGCTGTCCTTCCTGGCAACGGTGTTTCCGGCATGGCGGGCGGCCCGCCTCGATCCAGTCGAAGCCTTGAGGTACGAGTAGTGGCCGAGGTCCTTATCGAGCTGAAGAGCGTCGAACGGCACTACGTCCAGGGGCCGCGCAAGCTCACCATCCTGAACGGCGCCGATTTCGCGCTGCGGCGCGGTGAAATGGTGGCGCTGGTGGCCCCGTCGGGCACCGGCAAATCGACGCTGCTGCATACGGCCGGGCTGCTGGAGCGGCCGGATGCCGGCGACGTGATCCTGTCCGGACGCGCCTGTGGCCGGCTGTCCGACGACGAGCGCACCTCGATCCGCCGCAACGATGTCGGCTTCGTCTATCAGTTCCATCATTTGCTGCCGGAGTTTTCCGCGCTGGAAAACATCATGATGCCGCAGCTCATCAAGGGCCTGCCGCGCAAGGAAGCGTCCGAGCGAGCGGCGCAACTGCTCGACTACATGCAGATCGGCAAACGGGCGTCGCACCGGCCGTCGGAGCTTTCCGGCGGCGAGCAGCAGCGCGTCGCCATCGCGCGTGCGGTCGCCAATGCGCCGCTGGTGCTGCTCGCCGACGAGCCCACCGGCAACCTCGACCCGGTCACAGCCTCCTACGTGTTCGAGGCGCTGGAGGCACTGGTGCGGCAATCGGGCCTCGCGGCGCTGATCGCCACCCACAATCACGAGCTTGCATCGCGCATGGACCGGCGCGTCACGTTGGCCGACGGCAAGGTGGTGCCGCTCTAAGGACGATTCTCACCCGACGTGTACCGCGCGGGGGTAGCTTAGAACCGCCAGTGAGCGCTCATTGCGATCAGAGTGGACGATATCGCGCTCGTCGCCAGGATGGCCAACCAAATTACGAGATTGCGAGAGAGGCGCCGCCGGCGACCTTGTCGCATACGCTTTCGCCAGCGTTCCCTTGATTTGCGCCTCCGTATTTCCCCATGTCGATCGCTCAGCAATGCCTCAGGCCCAGGCATTTTCGGCTCAGCCAAAATTTAATACAAGCGGTCGCTAATTTGTTCTTCCCGGGCTGAAGCCTACCCTGGCAAGCTTCCAACTCCCTCTCTTAGCGACCAATTAACGTTTCACTAACCGTGCACAGTTCCCCGCCCATGGCCATACCTCCCAGCGGTTGACAATGGAACAAAATTAGAACAAACTAGAAACATATCAACAACAGGAGAGAGTTATGACCGATCTGGTTCAGGATGTCATCTCGCTGGTTTGCATGAGCGCGTTTCTTGTCTCCATGGCGATCTGGATCGGAGCCATGTGATTTGGCAGCGTCGGCCGTCGCTGTTTCTCGATGACCAATGCCGCCCCGCCGTTAAGCTTTTCTTGCCGCAGCAAAGTTAGGGTGCGGCTCCAAGGCAGGGAGCAACGTCCAGGTGTCGCCCATCGTCACGGCCATTCTCGTGGCCAGCAATCTCGGGCTGATCTTTCTCCTGATGACCGTGCCGCTTGGTTTGCGCACGGTCAGGTCGAGCCGCATCGTGGCGATGGACCGGCAGCGCCTGTGGCAGGCGCTGTGGCCGCTCGGCAGCAATGCCGGCTGGTCCGGCGAGATCCTGTCGGCGCAGCCGCTGGACGAAGAGGGCGTCGCCCGCATCACGCTCTCTTGGGAAGGCCGCGATGGCAAGCCGATAGAGCGCAGGGCGCAGTTTGAAGATGTCGTCGAGGGCAGCCGCTTCTCGATGCAGGTGATCGAGGACACCGCGCTCGATAGCTCGTTCTGGAAGGACTATGGCGAGACCGCCGAACTGGTTTCGGAGGGAAGCGGCACGCGCGTGACGCTCAGCCGGACCGACCGCTACCGCGGCGTGGCTTTCCTGGTGTTTCGCTATTTCGCCATGCGCCGCGAGCTCTCCAAGCTGCAGCGTTGGGCAAGGACCGGGCAGTATCGCAAGGGTGGCTGGTTCGAGCATCCGCTGAGCCAGGTCGGCTTTGCCGTGTTGTCGGCATTGATGCTGTGGCCGTTCTTCGGCCTTCACCTCGGCGGGCTGGCGCTGGCCGCGATCCTGACGTCGGTGGTGGCGCTGCACGAACTCGGCCACATGGCGGCGTTCCGGCTGACGGGCCATCGCAGGGCGCGGATGATCTTCATCCCGCTGCTTGGCGGCATCGCCATTGGCGGCCGGCCCTATAACAGCCGTTTCGAAGTGGCCTTCGTGGCGTTGATGGGGGCGGGGTTTTCCGCCTTCCTGGTGCCGATCGTCATCGCCGCCAGCGTTCTTGCCGGCGGCGAGGGTCACAAGGCGGCTGCCGCGCTACTCGCCGCACTCGCAGGCTGCGCTGCCCTGTTCAACATCGCCAATCTGGTGCCGGTGTGGAAGTTCGACGGCGGCCAGGTGCTGCGCCAGATCTGCCCGGGGCCGGTCGTCCTGGCGCTGGCGTCCTTCTCGCTGCTCTCGGCCTTTCTGGCGCTTGGCTGGCGGGCCGGTTTTTCCCTGGGCTTCCTGCTCGCGGCCGGTGCGGTATTTTCGATTCTCAGCCTGCTCACCGTCGGCAGCGGGGTGAAGCCACGCCACGAACTGGAGCCGATCGGCACTGTCGATCGTTTGGTCATCGCCGGGGCCTTGCTGGCGGTGTTCGCCATCCACGGCTGCGGCGTGTTGTGGGCGTCAGGGCAGTTGCTCTGAGCTGGTTGGGTCCGAAAGGATCAACCCGTCTTGCGGGCAGCCTCGACCGGCAAAGCCGCCACGGGACCAAAAACATCCTCGAAGGCTGATTTCAGCGCCAGATCCAGATCGGCCATGCCGACGGGCAGGCCGAGGTCGACGAGGCTAGTGACGCCGTGGTCCTGGACCCCGCACGGCACGATGCCGCCGAAATGCTCGAGCTCCGGTTCGACATTGATGGCGATGCCATGGAAGCTCACCCACCGCCGCAGCCTTATGCCGATTGCCGCGATCTTGTCCTCGGCAGGTGAGCCGTCGGGCAAAGCAGGGCGATCTGGCCGTACCACCCAGACACCAACCCGGTCCTCGCGGCGTTCGCCGCGCACGTTGAAGGCGGCGAGCGTGCCGATGATCCACTGTTCGAGCGCCGCGACGAAGGCGCGCACGTCCTCGCGCCGGCGCTTCAGGTCGAGCATGACATAGGCGACCCGCTGGCCTGGCCCATGATAAGTGTATTCGCCGCCGCGTCCGGCCGCAAAGACCGGAAAGCGATCGGGTTCGATCAGGTCCTCGATGCGGGCGCTGGTGCCGGCGGTGTAGAGCGGCGGATGTTCGACCAGCCAGACCATTTCGCCGGCAGCCCCGCCGCGGATCGCCTCGGCGCGCGCCTCCATGAACGCAAGCGCATCGGGATAGGCGACAAGGCCGGGCTCGACCAGCCATTCCACCGGGGCCGAACCGGGCAAGGGCAGGAACGACGTGGCAATCTGGCTGCGTTCTGGCATGGCGTCTCTCTTGTCGCCTTCCATATGGCGATATCAAGCAGAAACGTCCAGTTCGCCGTGCGCTTGGGCGCCGAGCATCCGACGCGCCGGCAAGACAATGAGTGCTTGCTGGTTCAATTCGCAGCTGTGTCGTCAGGATGATTTGGTGCGGTCGAGAAGACTCGAACTTCCACGGGTTGCCCCACAGCGACCTCAACGCTGCGCGTCTACCAATTCCGCCACGACCGCACGTGGTAGAGCCGGAACCGACCGGCTCGCGGCGTGTAGCAAATCGTTTCCAGCGAAACAAGTGCGCCACGAGTATTTAATCGCTGGGAATGGCTACAACGGATCAATCGCTTTGCGCGCCCGGAAACGAAGGCGGCGGCGCGTCTTGGAGACTGCGTCGCCGCGTCCGTCTTTCGCCCGAACCTGCGGCTACGCCGCCTGCTTCCTCCGCGCCAGCGTATCTGCCACAACCTCGCCAAACGATGACGGCGTCGGCACGATGATGACGCCGGCCTCTTTCAGGATCTCGACCTTTTCCTGCGCGGACTCGCCGAAGGCCGAGATGATGGCGCCGGCATGACCCATGCGGCGGCCTTTGGGGGCGGACAGGCCGGCGATGTAGGCGATCAGCGGCTTCCTCATATTGTCGCGCGCCCAGATCGCGGCTTCGGCTTCCTGCGGTCCGCCGATCTCGCCGATCATGACCACGGCGTCGGTCTCGTCGTCCTGCTCGAACAGCTTCAGAACGTCCTTGAAGGAGGAGCCGTTGATCGGATCGCCGCCAATGCCGACGCTGGTCGACACGCCGATGCCGAGCGCCTTCATCTGCGAGGCGGCTTCATAGCCCAGCGTTCCCGAGCGGCCGACGATGCCGATGCGGCCGGGCAGGTAGATCGAGCCGGGCATGATGCCCATCAGCGCCTGTCCCGGCGTGATGATGCCGGCGCAATTCGGCCCGACCAGCCGCATGCGGTCCTCGAAGCGGTAGCGGCGCATGTAGCGCTTGACCTGCATCATGTCCTGCGAGGGGATGCCGTCGGTGATGCAGACGCAGAGCTTTATTCCCGCATCCGCCGCTTCCATGATCGAATCGGCTGCAAAGGGCGGCGGCACGAAGACGATGCTAGCTTCGGCACGGGTCTCGCGCACCGCGCCCTTGACCGTGTTGAAGACGGGCAGGCCGAGATGCGTCTGGCCGCCCTTGCCGGGCGTGACGCCGCCGACGAGCTTGGTGCCGTAGCGCTTCATGTCCTCGGCATGGAAGCTGCCGATCTTGCCGGTGAAACCTTGCACGATGACGCGCGTGCTGCGGTTGAGCAGGATTGCCATTTTTCCGTCCTCCCTCAGGCTGCTTTTTTGTTGGTGGCCACGCGCCAGGCGGCGACGGCTTTTTCGGCGGCTTCGGCGAGCGTGTCGGCGACGATCACCGCCTCGCCGGAATCGGCCAGGATCTTGCGCCCTTCCTCGGCCCTGGTGCCGGACAGCCGCACCACCAGCGGCACGTTGACGCCGACCTCGCGGATCGCCTTGATGACGCCCTCGGCGACCCAGTCGCAACGGTTGATGCCGGCAAAGATGTTGACCAGGATGGTCTCGACATTCTTGTCGCCGAGCACGGCGCGGAAGGATTTCGCGACCCGCTCGGGCGAAGCGCCGCCGCCGATGTCGAGGAAGTTGGCCGGCTCGCCGCCAGCGATCTTGATCATGTCCATCGTCGCCATGGCGAGCCCGGCGCCATTGATGATGCAGCCAATATTGCCGTCGAGGCCGACATAGGAGAGGCCGCGATCGCTGGCGAAGGTTTCGCGCGGGTCTTCCTGGCTCTTGTCGCGCAATTCGGAGATTTCGGGCCGCCGGAACAGCGCGTTCTCATCGAACGACATCTTGGCGTCGAGCGCCACCAGGCTGCCGTCGCGGGTCACCACCAGCGGATTGATCTCCAGCATCGAGGCGTCGTAGTCGCGGAACACCTGGTAACAGCTGAAGATGGTCTCGGTCGCCTTGCCGATCAGGCTGTCCTCCAGGCCGAGCCCGAAGGCGATCTCGCGCGCCTGGAAGCGCTGCATGCCGACACCGGGATCGACGGTGGCGCGGATGATCGAATCGGGTGCCTTCTCGGCGATCTCCTCGATTTCCATGCCGCCGGCGGCCGAGGCCACGATCATGACGCGCTCTTCCTTGCGGTCGAGCACGAAGCCGAGATAGAGCTCCTGCGCGATGTCGACGGCTTCCTCCAGATAGAGGCGCGAGATCAGCTTGCCACGCGGGCCGGTCTGGTGGGTCACCAGCTTGCGCCCGAGCATGGCTTCGGCGGCGCTGGAAATTTCCTCGTCATTGGCGCAGAGCTTGATGCCGCCGGCCTTGCCGCGCGCGCCGGAATGAACCTGCGCCTTCAGCACCCATTTGCCGCCGCCGATCTCGCGCGCCCGGTAGGTCGCCTGTTCGGGGCTGTAGGCCAGGCCGCCACGCGGCACATGGATCCCATGCCGGGCGAGCAGTTCCTTGGCTTGGTATTCGTGGATGTCCATTCTTTTCTCCTCCCCAAATCGTCAAAGTGCCGCGACGTGCTGTTGGCCGGCGCGTTCGATGGCGTCGTTGACCACCAGAACGTTGCGCGCCATGCGTTCCGACGCGGCGTCGATCATCTTGCCGTCGAGTGCGGCGGCACCCTTGCCCTGCGCCTCCGCCTCTTTCAGCACTTCGAGGATGCGGCGGGCGCGCGTGACTTCCTTCTCCGGCGGCGAGAAGACGTCGTTGGCCAAGGCAATCTGCGAGGGATGGATCGCCCATTTGCCTTCGATGCCGAGCGCGGCGGCGCGCCTGGCGGCCGCCTTGTAGCCTTCCGGGTCGGAGAAATCGCCGAACGGTCCGTCGATGGCGCGCAGGCCGTAGGCGCGGCAGGCGACGGTCATCCGCGACAGGGCGAAATGCCACTGGTCGCCGGGATAGTCGGGATTGAGGCCGCCAATATTGACGGTCCGCGCCTTGCAGCTTGCCGCATAGTCGGCAACGCCGAAATGCATGGCTTCCAGCCGTCCAGGGGTGGCGGCGATAGCCTCGACATTGGCCATGCCGAGCGCGGTCTCGATCAGGGCTTCCAGGCCGACACGGGTCTTGAAGCCCTTGGCCATCTCGATCTGGTTGACCATGGCCTCGACCATGTAGAGGTCGGCCGGAACGCCGACCTTGGGCACCAGTATGGTGTCCAGCCGGTCGCCGGCCTGCTCCATGACGTCGACAACGTCGCGGTACATGTAGTGCGTGTCCAGCCCGTTGATGCGCACCGAGACGGTCTTGCCCTTGGCGCGCCAGTCGATGTCGTTCAGGGCCTGGATGATGTTCTTGCGTGCGCGTTCCTTGTCGGGCGGCGCGACGGCGTCCTCAATGTCGAGGAAGACGAAGTCGGCGGCGCTGTTGGCCGCCTTGTCGATCATCTCCGGGCTGGAGCCTGGAACCGCCAGTTCGCTGCGCTGCAACCTGAGTTTCTTGAGGTGGTTAATGGTGTGGCTCATCGTCGACTCCCTCAGGCGGCTTCGGCGACCGGCAGCGCGGCCGAGGCGCGGAAATGCTGGATGGCGGCGCCGACGCCGGAGCCCGGCGCCAGCCGGACGCCACAATCGAGCAGCGCCATTTCCGCCGCCGAAAGCGAGGCCAGAACCATCACCTCGTTCAGCCAGCCGAGATGGCCAATGCGGAAAACCTTGCCGAACACCTTGTTGAGGCCGCCGCCCAGCGACGCCTGGTAGGCCTGGTAGGCGCGCTTGACGACGTCGCCGCTGTCGATGCCATCCGGCACGAGAATGGCGCTGACCGTGTCCGAATGCCATTTTGGCGCCTTGGCGCAGAGCTTCAGCCCCCACGCGTCGACCGCCTTGCGCACACCTTCGGCGAGGCGATGGTGCCGGGAGAAGATGGTCTCCAGCCCTTCCTCGGCGATCAGGTCGAGCGAGGCGCGCAGGCCGCGCAGCAATTGTGTCGCCGGGGTGTAAGGGAAATAGCCGGCATCGTTGGCGCGGATCATGTCCTCGAAGGAGAAGAAACAGCGCCGGTGGGTGGCGGTTCTCGAAGCGACGAGCGCCTTCCTGCTCACCGACAGGAAGCCGAGGCCGGCCGGCAGCATGAAGCCTTTCTGCGAGCCGCTGACGGCGCAGTCGACGCCCCATTCTTCCTGGCGAAAGTCGATCGAGCCGATCGACGAGACGCCGTCGACGAAAAGAAGGGCAGGGTGGTTCACATCGTCGAGCGCGGCGCGGCAGCCGGCGACGTCGCTGGTGACGCCTGTCGCCGTCTCGTTCTGTGTGCAGAAAATCGCCTTGATGCGGTGCGTCTTGTCCGCCTTCAGCCGCTCCGCATAGAGTTCCAGCGGAACGCCGGTTCCCCATTCGCAGTCGATGACGTCGACCTCGAAACCGAGCCGTTCGGCCATGTCGACCCACAGATGCGAGAACTGGCCGAAACGCGACATCAAAACGCGGTCGCCTGGGCTGAGCACATTGGTCATCGCCGCTTCCCAGGCTCCGGTGCCCGAGGACGGGTAGATGAAGACGCGGCCGGTCTCGTTCTTGAAGACCCGTTTGATGTCCTCGAACAGCGGCAGGGTGAGGTCGGGAAAGGTGGCCGCGCGCATGTCCTCCATCGGCAGGTTCATCGCTTGGCGTACCTGCTCGGGGATGTTGGTCGGCCCGGGAATGAAAAGATGGGTGAAACCGGCCATGATGCGAACTCCTCCTGATCCAGCAAAGCGGTGGTGGGAGTTTCGTTTCGACGGCCGATGCCGACAACACCTTGGCGGGTAAGATCTCACCGCATGCGGGTGGGTATGGCCTACCCGGTCGCCCTACCCGAAAGGCTGCCTTTGGCTACGCCTCTCTCGTGAATAGAGCGCGACCGCCATGGCGCGGTTGCGGACGTCCAGCTTGTCGTACAGATTCTTGAGATGGTACTTCACGGTGTTTTCGGAGATGCCGGTCCGGGTGGCGATCTGCAAATTGGTCCAGCCGTCGGACAATACCGCCAGCAGTTCACGCTCGCGCACGGTAAGCCGGGATAGAGGCGTATCGTTGACCTTGTTGATGTCGATATAGGGGATGCAGATGCGGCCGTGCGCGACAGCCAGGATCGTGTCGAAGATGATGGCGGGATCGTCGAACTGGAAGCAGTAGCCCTGGGCCCCCAGGCGCACGCACTGTTTCAGGATGCCGATGTCATGGTCGTTTGAAAAGACCGCGATGCGAACGTCGAGCTTGCGGGCCTGGACCTCGGCCAGGACATCAGCGCCGTCCATGTCGGACAGCTTCCAGCCGATCACGGCGACATCGAACTCCTGGACCGCTGCCAGCTCCAGGAAATGCCTGCCGCTTTGTACGGAGGCCAAAAGCTCGAAGCGCCCGTCGCAGTCCAGCATTTCGCGCAGAGCCGATATGACGAGCGGATTGCGTTCAGCCACGACCACGCGAACGCGCCGCTCGTCGATTGCCTTGCTTTCTGTCCGCGACCTGGTCTTCAAGGGCTTCCGGCTTTTTTGTTGCGGCTTGGGGGTCCAGCCGATGCCTGGACCTGCATCATGACAATTCTGCCCCAATCGCGCACGGGTGCTCTTTCCCCAGCGACATGCGCTGTCGCGTGGCCGGGCCACAAGCACACCCGCTTTTGACGGAATCGACTAGGTCGCGCACGCCCGACAATGTCGCGTCGGTGGAAAACGACGCCTTTGCGCAAGCGGGATTTTTCGGCTGGAATTCCCGTGCGTTGGAGCGACGGGCTGCGAAATCGAATCATGCCGCCGCTCCAAATTTCTTGTTTGTGGTCGGACCCAAAACCGATTTCCACTTTTCGGAATCATGGTCTAGACCTGACTGGCAACCTTTCCGGGATTCTGATGGCTGGAGACGCTGGTGGAAGGCCAGGACAAGCAGACGACCTCCGCCAAGGCGGCTGACGACGCCCACGCCGACATCTATGGCGAGGACGGCGCGGTCCTTTCGTCCTTCCTTGCTCAGATCGGTGCGGCGATCGCCGACCGCGATACGCTGACCCTCAAGCGCGAAGTCGACGACCTGCACCAGTCGGAACTTGGCGACCTCATCGAGGCGCTGCATCCCGAGCAGCGGCGCGCGTTGGTCGAGCTGCTGGGCGCCGACTTCGATTTTTCCGCGCTGACCGAAGTCGACGAGGCGATCCGCATGGATATCGTCGACAATCTGCCCAATGCGCAGATCGCGCAGGCCGTGCAGGCACTCGATTCCGACGACGCGGTCTACATTCTCGAAGACCTCGAGCCGGAAGACCAGGACGAGATCCTGTCGCAGCTGCCGTTCACCGAGCGGATCAGGCTGCGGCGCTCGCTCGACTACCCGGAAGAGACCGCCGGGCGGCGCATGCAGACCGAGTTCGTCGCTGTGCCGCCTTTCTGGACCATCGGCCAGACCATCGACTACATGCGCGAGGACAAGAACCTTCCGGACCGCTTCAGCCAGATCTTCGTCATCGATCCGACCTTCAAGTTGTTGGGGGCCATCGATCTCGACCAGATCCTGCGCGCCAAGCGCGCGGTCAAGGTGGGGGAGGTCATGCATGAGACGCGGCACGCCATTCCCGCCACCATGGACCAGGAAGAGGCGGCGCGGGAATTCGAACAATACGACCTTCTGTCGGCCGCGGTCGTCGACGAAAACGAACGGCTGGTCGGCGTGCTGACCATCGACGATGTCGTCGACGTCATCCAGCAGGAGGCGGAGGAAGACCTGCTGCGCATGGGCGGCGTCGGTGACGAAGAGCTCTCCGACAGCATTCTGGCGACCTCGCGCTCGCGCGTTCCCTGGCTGCTCGTCAATCTGCTGACGGCATTCCTGGCGGCATCGGTGATCGGCCTGTTCGACCACACGATCGAGCGGATCGTGGCACTCGCCGTGCTGATGCCGATCGTGGCCGGCATGGGCGGCAATGCCGGTTCGCAGACCATGACCGTCACCGTGCGGGCGCTGGCGACCAGGGATCTCGACATCTACAACGCCGGCCGCATCATCCGCCGCGAGATGGGCGTCGGCTTCATCAACGGCATCGTCTTCGCCGTGCTGATCGGCATCGTCGCCGCAAGTTGGTTCCACGACCCTAATCTCGGCGGCATCATCGCGGCGGCTATGATCATCAACATGTTCGTGGCGGCCCTTGCCGGCATCCTGATCCCGCTGCTGCTCGACAGGTTCAAGGTGGATCCCGCGGTCGCTTCGGCGGTTTTCGTCACCACGGTCACCGATGTCGTTGGATTCTTTGCCTTCCTCGGCCTCGCGAGCTGGTGGTTCGGCGTCCGGTAAGGGTGTCAATTGACTTTTACGTAAATGCCGTGCGAGGCTTGTACGGGGTGCCGTGTCGATTCCGGCGGGCAAGGGTTTGGTTCGGGACAGAAGGGCGACGCCGCATGGCGATCGCCTGGAATTCCGGCAGGGAGTGACAATGCGGGAATATTATTCGATCACCGAACTGACCCGCGAATTCGACGTGTCGACGCGGACGCTGCGTTTCTATGAAGACGAGGGATTGGTGCAGCCGGTGCGGCGCGGCCGCACCCGGCTGTTTCGCCCTTCCGACCGCCATCTCATCCGGCAGATCATGCGCGGAAAACGCCTCGGCTTCTCGATCAACGAGATCCGCGAGATCATCCAGATGTACAAGGAGCCGCCGGGCGAGGTCGGGCAGCTCAAGCTGATGATCAAGCGCATCGAGGAAAAGCGCGAAGACCTCAGGCAGAAACGTCGCGACCTCGAGGAGACGCTGGCCGAACTCGACCAGGCCGAGGAGTCTTGCGTCGAGCGGCTGGTCGAGCTCGGCGTCAACACGTAGCCCTGCTCAAATCCAGCGCCGGACTCTTTTTGCATAGTCGCGGTATTTCTTGCCGAATTTCGCCGCCAATATCTTTTCCTCGCCCTCGATCGCGACCTTCTGGGTGACGAAGGCGGCCACGAAGGCAAGCAGGAAGAACCAGGCGATGCCCGAGACGAAGGCGACGCCGATCAACAGCAGCGTGTTGGCCAGGTACATCGGATTGCGGCTGACGCCGAAGGGGCCGGTCGTGACGAGATGATCGGGCACGGCGTTGGGATTGAGCGTGGTCCTGGCCCGTATCATGGTGCGGATCGCTGTGAACCAGAGTACGGCCACGGCGAACAATGCCACCCAGCCGGCGGCGAACAGGATGTCGCCAAGGAGATCGCCGATCCAGGGCAGCGGGATGTAGAGGCCGAGCACGACACTGATGAGGATGGCGGCGGCGTAGATCACCGGCGGCCACGGTACCAGCCCAGGCTTCGGCCCGGTCCCAGGCTTCGGTTCGATCCCAGGTTTTGGCCCGATCATTGTGTCCCTCCCTCCGTCATCTTGTCCTCGGTCTTGGCGGTGCACGTTGCGGCAAGATCGGACAGATGCGCCCTGAAGTCCGCAGTCTGGTCGTTGTTGAAGAGCCGATCAAGAGAGGCTTCGCCTTCGAGCGTTTCGAGCATGCAGCCGCAATAGCTCGAACAGAAGGTTGCGTTGCGCATCTGCTCGCACGATCGCTGGCAGGTTTTCAGGAAATTGACCTGCGGGGTTTCGACTTGCGCCGGCATCACTTGCGAGAACAGCCAGACGCAGCCGATCAGCAGCGGCTGGTGGATCAGGTAGAAAGCCAGGCTGTGGCGGCCGATGAAGACCAGCGGGTTGGACCAGCGTCCGGGCGCCAGGTTCGCCAGGCGTGCCCTTATGCCGGAAGTGGAAGCGAATTTGGCCACCGCAATGCCCGTAAGCACGGCGCCGAACCAGGGGAACAGCGGAACGTAGTCGTTGGAGCGCGGGTTGATCGCCGACAGGCCGATCCACCAGAGCCAGGGATGATCGAGGGCCTCGAAGCGCAGGTAGACTGGTGCCGCGATGACGAGCGCGGCGACGGCAAGCGTCAGCAGCGCCGGCAGGCGCAGGAACGCGAGGCCGAGCAGGCTGGCGAGCGCGATCTCGTGCAGGATGCCGAAAAAGATGAATCCGTCGGGCGTGGCGATGCGGGTGACGACCGAAATGGCGACCGCCGCGCCGGCGATCATGGCGAACCGCTTCCAGAAGCCGTTCCAGCGGATCTGTCGGCCATGGGCGAGATAGAGGCTGACCCCGACCAGGAACAGGAAGGTCGATGCGATGCAGCGGGCGTAGAACTTCCACCAGCCGAAGGCGGTGAGGCCGGGATCGGTGTAGCCGAAGAATTCCAGGTCCCAGGTGAAGTGGTAGCTCGCCATCGCGATCAGCGCGATGCCACGCAAGATATCGATGGCGACGATGCGCTTCGATGGCTGCGGGACGGGTACGGTCGGCGTGTGGATGCTCATGGTCTCGCGATCTGATTCAGCCCCTCCACGACGACTATCACGGTTGCACCGGATAGAAGAAGACCGGGCGCCTTGGCCTGCACCGCGCGGCGGGGTCCGCGCCAGCCGCCGGGTTGGGCCAGCGCGGAAAAGCCTTTGACCGGCTTCGCTTTTTGCCGGATGTGCGTCGGTTTCCTCTTAATGGGCCTGAAATGTCCACGGCAGATTTAACGCCTCGATTCTGCTTTGGGGAAGCAATGTCCACCCATGTTCGCCATCCGATCTGGCTTCCGGCCCTCAAGGCCGCGGATGCGCGCACCTTCGCCTCGCTGTACGCGGTCGAATCCTTCGCCCGCGCCATGGTGTCGAGCGTCATACCGATCCAGGCCTACGAGATTCTCCGCAACGAGCAGATCGTCTCGATACTCTACACCGCCGTGTCCCTGCTCGGCCTGTCGGTGACCTTGTTCATGCCGATGCTGATCCGCCGCTTCGCGCGGCGCTGGGTCTACACGGCGGGCGCCTGCCTGCTCGCCATCGGCTCGCTGTTCTTCGTCACCCATACGCTCGCCGGGCAACTGGCCGGAATGCTGTGCCGGGTGATGGGCGCCAGCGCGCTGTCGATCACGCTCAACCTCTACATCATGGATCACATCCGCAAGACCGATTTCATGCAGGCCGAATCGCTGCGCATGGCGTGGTCGATGGTTGCCTGGACCTGCGGGCCGACGCTCGGCATTTTTCTCTATACGCGCTTCGGCATTTATGCCGCGCATGGCGCGGTGGCGGTGTTCGCCATGGCCTTGCTGGCGCTGTTCTGGACCTATCGGCTGAGCGACAACCAGTCGATCCGCCCGGGCAAGACACGACCGGCCAATCCGCTCGCCAACATCGGCCGCTTCGTCGCGCAGCCGAGGCTGAGGCTCGCCTGGCTGATAGCCTTCGGCCGCTCCTGCTTCTGGACGACCTTCTTCGTCTATGGTCCGCTGTTCATGGTCATCACCGGCGAGGGTGAATTGGCCGGCGGCCTGCTGGTCTCGGCCGGCAACGCGCTGCTGTTCATGGCGATCTTCTGGGGCAAGGCGGGGAAACGCTTCGGCGGCCGCAGGACCATGACATTTGCCTATTTCGCCATGTCGGCGACGCTGCTGGCGGCCGGTGCCGTGGGCGAAACCGTGCCGTTGCTCACCGGCGCCTTCCTGCTGTGCGGCGCCTTCTTCACCATCGCGCTCGACGCGCTCGGTTCGACCGCCTTCATGCGCTCGGTGCGCTCTTATGAGCGCGCGCAGATGGCGGCGGTCTACCGCACCTATCTCGATTTTTCCGAACTGACGCCGCCGCTGGTCTATTCGGTGGTGCTGGCCTTCTTCGGTCTGGGCTCGGTGTTCGTCACGCTCGGACTGCTTGCCGTGTTCTGCGGCTTCATGACCTGGCGATATCTGCCGAAGTCCCTGTGATCTTCAGGCCTCGGGTGAGCGCGCAGCGTGCCGTTCGCGCACCCAATCGTGGAAGCGGTGAAGGTCGTACTCCTCGGGCATCAGCACGCCAGCTGTATGACGCATCGAGCGCAGGCCCTTCTGGTTGACCTCGCAGATTGCTGCGTCCTCCTCCAGCACCTGTGTGCCGAAGGCAACGATGTTGTCGATGTCGGTCTCAGCGAGCGCCTCGGGCGCGAACAGCCATTCCGCGGTCAATTCGGTCTGTTCGGGACCGAGCGGCGTAAGCCGCACGGTCCTGACATAGTCGACATGGCCGACGATGAACATCGACGGCAGGTTGGTGGCGTAAGTCTGACCGGCGGTTCGTTCCGCCGGCGTCAAGCCCGGGAAGACCGGCCCGTGCGCCTGCCCATCACGCGACCATGTCTCAGCCCCGGTGCGCAGGCCGCCGGAAAATTCCGGCGCGTCATTGTCGGCGTGACGGAGCCATTCGGGATCGTCATGCCGGCTCATCAGGCCGCGGCCATAGATCGGCACCAGCCGCGACAGGTCCTTGTGAACGCCCGGGCAGTGCAGGCACTCGTTGAAATTTTCCCAAAAAATCTTCCAGTTGCAGTTCATCACCTTGCGCAGCACGTGCCCTGATACCAGCGTTTCCAGCGGCCAGTTGTCGAAGTCGCCGGAGGCCGGGTCGAAGGAGGATTGCGCCGAGCTGGCGGCATCTTCCGCAAGATTGACGAAGACGAAGCCCCGCCACACCGAGAGCGCGACGCGATAAAGCGGGTGATCGGCCTTGTCGAAGCCGTCAGGCAGCGATTTCGACGGCACGCGCACCAGATCGCCACGCAGCGAATAGGACCAGGCGTGATACGGGCAGGTGATCAGCCGCGCCTTCAGCCGGCCCTGGCTTTCCTGGCAAAGCTGCGAGCCGCGATGCCGGCAGGTGTTGTGGAAGGCATGCAACTCGCCGGTGTCGTCGCGCAGCAGGAGGATTTCCTGCATACCGACGCGGAAGGTGCGGAACGCCAAAGGCTGGGCAAGGTCGGCCTCGCGGCAGACGAGCAGCCAGTTCCTGTACCAGATGGCGTCGAGATCGCGCTGATAGTTGTCCTGGTCCCAATAGGCCGACGAGGGCAGCGTCGGCTCGGTTCGAGTCAGGCCGTTATAGGGCACGCGCTCGCTGGCATTGGGCTGCATGGCTGGCTTCCCGTGAGGGGCGCCAGCCGACACCCGGCCATGAAGTTTGTCAATCGGGACGGGATGAGGGCAGCTTCGCCGATGCGACGCTCCTGCGCTGGCGGCTGTCGGAATTTGGTTTGCCGGGCGCGGCGAATTTCCCTATAGTCACCGATGTCGTCGGTTCCTTTTTGGAGCCAAGAGGGAATGCGGTGCGGGCAGGAATTCCTGCCCAATGCCGTGGCTGCCCCCGCAACTGTGTGCGGTAGTCCTCTCCATATGCCACTGAAGATTTTTCTTCGGGAAGGTGGGGAAGGGCGCTTATCCGCGAGCCAGGAGACCTGCCGGCGACAGGAAACTGACTTCGATGCCCTCGGGTGGAGGGCGAAAGGACAAGACATGACTACCGCTTCCGTCTCCCTCGGCGCCTCCGTCTCCTCGCAGTCGCGCTTCATGCAGCTCGCGCTCGCGGCGCTGCTCGGCATCTTCGTCGTCGGCTTTGTCGGCTTCTCGCATATCGATGCGGTCCACAATGCTGCCCACGACTATCGCCACTCGATGGCGTTTCCCTGCCACTAACGAGGATCCGACATCATGAATCTGTTTCGCAACGTCGTGTTCGTCGCGGCGATCGCGGGGCTCGTGGCCGGTGTCGTTCTCGCCTGCATGCAGGCCTATGCCACCGTGCCGCTGATCCTCAAGGCGGAAGTCTATGAAAAGGCCGGCGGCGGCCACCACCATGATCACGCGATCGCACCAGCGGCGACCAATGATGCCATGAGCACGGCGCCCGCTGGCAATGCCATGAGCTCTGCCGCGCCCGCGGGCACCGATGCCATGGCACCGGCGGAGGAAGACGAAGGCTGGGCGCCGGCCGACGGTTTCGAGCGTTTCGCCTTTAGCGTGGTTGCCAATATCGTCACCGGGATCGGCTTCGCACTGGTCCTGGTCGCGGTTTCCGAGTTCTTCGGCGGCGTCGGCAACTGGCGCCAGGGTGTGTTCTGGGGTTTGGCCGGCTTTGCCGTGTTCACACTGGCACCGGGCCTCGGACTGCAGCCGGAACTGCCGGCAATGCCGGCGGCCGATCTTCTGCCGCGCCAGATCTGGTGGACGGCGACGGCGGCCGCGACCGCGATCGGCCTAGGCCTGATCGTCTTTCGCAGATCGCTGCCATTGACCATCCTCGCCGTCTTGCTGATCGTCGCGCCGCATGTCGTCGGCGCGCCGCAGCCCGACAGTTTCGAAACACCGATCCCGGAAGGCCTGCACCATCAGTTCGTGGTGGCGGTGACGGTGACCAATCTGGTGTTCTGGCTGGTGCTCGGCGCGATCGTGGGCGTGGTGCGCAGGCGCTTCACCGGCATGGCGACCAGCCTGCGCGACAGCTTTGCCTGATCGCGGCAGGCTGACCTTCATCATCGGTGGTGCGCGCTCCGGCAAGAGCGCGCACGCCGAAACCCTGGTGACGGCATTGCCCTCGCCATGGGCCTATATCGCCACGGCGCAAGCCAATGACGACGAGATGCGCGAGCGCATCGCGCTGCACCGCTCGCGGCGCGGTGAGGGCTGGTCGACCACCGATGCGCCACTCGACCTCGCCGAAGCGCTGGAGGCGTTGCCAGACGGGCAGCCGGTGCTTGTCGACTGCCTGACGCTGTGGCTGACCAATCACATGGTGGCCGATCACGACGTCGAGGCCGCGTGCCGGCGGCTGGCGGACGTGCTGTCTCGGCCGCGCGGACCGTGGTTCGTGGTGACGAACGAGGTCGGGCAAGGCATCGTGCCCGACAACGCGCTGGCGCGTCGGTTTCGTGACGATGCCGGCCGGCTCAACCAGCGGGTCGCGGCAGTAGCCGACACGGTGCTGCTCATGGTGGCGGGGCTACCGCTCAAGGTGAAGTGAAATGACCGATATCGACGGCAAGGATGAAGAACGCCATCGCGCCAAGATGGCCAAGCGCAAGGCAGTGCAGGACGCCGAGGTTGCGGGCAAGACGATCGAGAAAGGGTTGCTGATCGTCAACACCGGTCCCGGCAAGGGCAAGACCACGGCCGCCTTCGGTCTCGCGCTGCGCGTGCTCGGCTACGGCAAGCGCGTCGGCGTCGTCCAGTTCATCAAGGGCAAGTGGCACACCGGCGAGAAGGACGCCTTTGCCGTCTTTGGCGACCGTGTCGTCTGGCACGCAATGGGCGAGGGTTTCACCTGGGAGACGCAGGACCTGAAGCGCGACATCGCGGCCGCCGAGGCCGCCTGGGCCAAGGCTCTGGAATTGATCGACGATCCCTCGATCAGCCTTGTCGTGCTCGACGAGCTCAACATTGCCTTGCGCTACGACTATCTCGCTCTCGACAAGGTGGTTGCGGCGCTCAAGGCTCGCCGCGAAGGCCTGCATGTCGTCGTCACCGGCCGCAACGCCAAGCCGGCACTGGTCGAGGCGGCGGACCTGGTCACCGAGATGGGGGTGACAAAGCACCATTTCTCGGCTGGCGTGAAAGCGCAGCAAGGCATCGAGTTCTAGAAAACCAGAACGGCGATCAGCGCGACAAGGCCGAACAAGCCGATCAGCAGGTAGTCCGCGACCCGGTAAAGCTTGAGCGCCCGCCTGATATCGCCGCTGTCGACATCGCGGCGGCCGCCTTCGCCCATGAAGATGTCGTCGACCATGACACCGCCATAGCTGCGTGGTCCGGCGAGCGCCAGCCCGAGCGCGCCGGCCATGGCCGCTTCCGGCCAGCCGGCATTGGGCGAGCGGTGTTTTTTCGCGTCGCGCCTCACCGCCTGCCAGGCGTCGCGGGGGTCGGCGCCCTCGACCAGGAGGGAAGCGAGCACGATCAGCAGCGCCGTCAGCCGCGATGCAGGCAGGTTGATCCAGTCGTCGAAGCGCGCCGCCGCCCAGCCGAAGGCCTCATGGCGCGGAGTCCGGTGGCCGACCATCGAATCGGCGGTGTTGGCCGCCTTGTAGGCCGCGCCGCCGGCGAGCCCTCCGACCCCGGTCCAGAAGGCGGGGGCGACGATGCCGTCGGAAAAATTTTCCGCCAGGCTCTCGATCGCCGCGCGGCAGACGCCGGCGCGGTCGAGCGTCTCGGGATCACGGCCGACGATCCGCGAAACGGCGGCTCGGCCCATGTCGAGGCCTCCGCTGTCGAGCGCGTCGGCGACGGCTTCGACATGTTCGTAAAGGCTTTTCTGCGACAGAAGCGATGTCGCCAGAAAGACGGCAACGATCCACCCCAGGGGGACGAACCAGAGCAGAACAAGCTGCACGCAAAGGCCCGCTATCGCAGGCACCAGCACGATGACCAGAAGCGCCTGGACACCACGTTGGCGACGCAACGCGTCGGGATCAGTGGCGCGGTTGAGCCGCAAGTCGAGAAAGGATATCAGCCTGCCGAACCATGTCACCGGATGGCCGATGGCGCGAAACAGCCAGTCGGGATAACCAAGGGCGAATTCGACAATTAATGACAGGAAAGCGATCAGGACTGACATGAAGCTTCTTGAAAGAGCGGTGGACCATGGTGGAAGTCTTGGCCGGGCAAGGGCGCTTTTCCCCAATGCCGTGCTGCCTTTCGTCGACCTCTCGACCGGTATCAATCCGCACTCCTACCCGCTTTTCGACCTGCCCGCCACCTCGCTGTGGCGATTGCCAGAGGCCGCGCGTGGGCGCGAACTGATAGAGATTGCGGCCAACACCTATGGCGCGCCTTCCCCAGCAAGCGTGGTGGCGGCCCCTGGCACACAGATCCTGTTGCCGCGCGTCGCCTCGCTGGTGAGGCCCGGCAAGGCAATGGTGCTGGGGCCGACCTATGCCGAACACGCCCGGGCGGCGGCGATTGCCGGGCACGACGTGGTCGAGGTCAGCGATTTCGCGGCGCTGGCGGAAGCCGACCTCGCCATCATAGTCAATCCGAACAATCCCGATGGGCGCGTCGTCGAGCGCGACCGGTTGCTGGTGCTGGCCGCCGGACTTCGCGCCAAGGGCGGGCTGCTGGTCGTCGACGAGGCGTTCATGGATGTCGGTCCACGCGAGCACAGCCTCGCCGGCGATGTCGGCCAGGGCGGCATCGTCGTGCTGCGTTCCTTCGGGAAGTTCTTTGGTTTGGCCGGCCTGCGGCTCGGGTTCGCGCTTGCCGACGCGCCGACGGCTGAACGGCTGGACATGCAGTTCGGGCCGTGGGCTGTCGCAGGACCGGCCCTGGAATATGGCATCCGCGCGCTCGCCGATCTCGACTGGCAGGATGCGATGCGGGCGTCGCTGGCAGAAGCGACGATGCGGCTCGACGCGCTGTTTAGCCGTTTCGGCGTTCCCGTCGCGGGGGGCACCACGCTGTTCCGCTATCTCAGCCTGCCCGATGCCGACGGCCTGTTTTCCGGCCTTGGCCAGAGCGGCATCCTGCTGCGGCATTTCTCTGAACGGCCGCATACCCTGCGCGCCGGCCTGCCGGGGAGCGAGGAGGAATGGCGCAGGCTCGAATCCGCCCTTGCCGATTGGGCGTCGCGGCGCGAGGATCGGTCGAAAGGTTTCAAACAATGATCCATGTCTGCTCGCTGGCGAAAATCGAGGAAGTGGTGGCCAGGACCGGCGCCGACCGCATGCTGTCGCTGCTCGCCGCCGGAACGGACGTAGTCCGACCGGCCTCGATCCCAAGGGAAAACCATCTGCACCTGGTCATGCACGACATCGCCGTGGCGCAGGACGGCATGACCATGCCGGGCGAGGAGCATGTCCGTAACCTGCTCGATTTCGCACGCCGCTGGGACCGGGCGAAACCAATGCTGGTGCACTGCTATGCCGGCATCAGCCGTTCGACCGCCTCGGCCTATATCATCGCCGCGGCTTTGGCGCCGAAACGCAACGAGGTGGAACTGGCGCGGACGCTGCGAGCGCTATCGCCTTCGGCGACGCCCAATCCGCGGCTGATCGCGGTGGCCGACGCGCTGCTCGAGCGCAACGGCCGCATGATCGAGGCGATCGAGTCGATCGGGCGCGGCGCCGACGCCTTTGAAGGCACGCCGTTCGCCCTCCAGATCGACGGTTAGCTATTTCAGCCACTCCGCGAGCTTGGCCTTGCGCACATCCCGCACTAGGTTGATGAACCCGTCAGCCTGATATTCCGCGGTCAGCCGGCCTTTCTCGGCTGTCGCGATGCTGGCGTCGCCGACCACGCCGTTCGGGTTGAGATCCCCGGCAATCCAGGCGAAGGCGTGGGTGCCTGTGTGGCGCAACAGCGAGAATTCCTTCTCGGCCTTGGCGACGTTGGAAACGAAATTGTCGGCCTTGCCCATGTCGACGAGATCTGGCCGGAAATGCAGCATCAGCGACGTCTCGACATCGCCGCCATGAATGCCGTGACGATCCTCGAGTTCGGTGTACATGCCGGCCGGGCGGCCAAAGCGCTGCCAACTGGTCTTCACCGCCAGCATCTTTTCGCGCACGCGCAATTCGCGCGTGACGATGCCCATGATCTCCTCATTGCCGCCATGCGAATTGACGACGATAAGCTTGCGCACGCCGGCGCGCGCGATCGACAGGCCAAGCTCGGTCCAGGCGTCGACCAGCGTCGTTGCCGGCAAGGTGAGAGTGCCCGGCGCGTGCAGATGCTCGTTCGACTTGCCAACCGCCTGGACCGGCAGGATGCGGATGTCGAGATCGTCGGGCAAGCGTGAAATCACCGTGTCGAGCATGCCGTTCATGATCGAAGTGTCGGTCGACACAGGCAGATGCGGTCCATGCTGCTCGATAGCCGCCAGCGGCAGCACCGCGATTGTCGCCTCGGGATCGATCGAGGCGTATTCGGTGGTCCGGTAGTCGCCCCACCATACGCGTTTCTTGCCAGCAGTCATGTCACGCCTCTTCAAATGATCAGGTCAGACCTAGCGCGGTGCGGCCGGCCTGTCGATCACCCGGCCGCGATGGCCTCGACCTCGACCTTGAATTCGGGCCGGGCAAAGCCGGAAACGATCATCAGCGTCGAGGCTGGCGCCGGGCTCGAAAACAGCCGGTCGCGAACCTCCATATAGGGCCGCAGATGCGCGCGGTCGGTGACATAGGCGTTGATGCGAACGATGTCGCCAAGTCCCAGCCCGGCTTCGCCCAGAACCGCCGCGATGTTCCTGAAGCAGAGTTCGGCCTGCGCGCCGGCATCTTCCGGTATCTGGTCGTCCGCCGTGATGGCGACCTGGCCCGAGCACAGCACCAGCCGCTTGCCGGCCGGCACCTCGACGCCGTGGCTGTAGCGGGCAAAGGGTGGCTTGATCGACTTAGGGGTAAGGAATTTGAACATGGCAATCTCCTGGATATCGCCAGCCTAAGGCCGGATGCATTGCACCATCAAGATGGTGGTGCATGTCGCCGGTGCGATTGTGGACAGGCGTTCAAAAAATAGGCACGATGCCCTTCGGTGCAGCACGACCTTTCCGGCTTTCGCAGATGGCTGTGGTGCAGGCGGGCGGGTCCCGGCGCGCGACGCCGGTGGCATGTGTCTTGCTTCTTGAATCTTTGGTGTCAAGCACGGCGCGCAACGCGCCGGTGCAAATAAAGGGCGGTGTCAATGTACGTGAAACAGAAGATTTCGGCCGCGGTGGTGGCCCTGCTTGCAGCCAGCACGCTGGGCGCGGCGGCGAATGAAAAAGTCACTTTCGGCACCAACTGGCTCGCCGAGCCGGAACATGGCGGCTATTACCAGGCCGTGGCCGATGGCACCTATGCCGCCTGCGGTCTCGACGTCACCATCATGCAGGGCGGCCCGCAGGTCAGCGGCCGGCCGATGTTGCTCGCCGGCAAGATCGATTTCTACATGGGCGGCAATCTGCTGTCGGCCTTCGACGCCGTCCAGCAAGGCATTCCGATGCGTGTGGTGGCAGCCGACTTCCAGAAGGACCCGCAGGTCATCATGTCCCACCCCGGCGAGGGGCTCGACAAATGGGAAGACCTGAAGAACGCCGAGCAGTACATTCTGGGTGACGAAGGCGTGCAGACCTTCTTCCAGTGGATGGTCATCGAGCTCGGTTTCGACGCTTCAAAGCGCGTGCCCTACACCTACAACACCGCGCCTTTCCTTGCCAACAAGAAGTCGATCCAGCAGGGCTACGTCACCTCGGAGCCGTTCGCGGTCAAGAGGGAAGGCGGCTTCGTGCCGAACCAGTTCCTGCTCGCCGACTACGGCTGGGACACCTATTCGACTACGATCGAGGTGATGCAGGAGACGATCGACAAGAAGCCTGAGGTGGTCCAGTGCTTCGTCGATGGCTCGGCCAAGGGCTGGTACAAGTACCTCTACGGCGACAACAAGGCCGCCAACGACATGATCAAGAAAGACAATCCTGACATGAGCGACGAGCAGATCGCCTTCTCGATCGAGCAGATGAAGAAGTTCGGCCTGGCCGATTCCGGCGACACCGAGAAGCTCGGCATCGGCGCCATGAAGGAAGAACGGATCAAGAGCTTCTACGACAAGATGGTCAAGGCCAAGGTCACGCCTGAAGGCATCGACATCACGAAAGCCTACACGCTGGCCTTCATCAACAAGGGGGTCGGGCTCGAGCTGAAGAAATAGGCCGGCCCGGCATGATGCGGGAACAGGTGGCGCAAACGCCCGCCTCGGACATGGCTCCGACCTTGCTGGCGCTTCGTGGCGTCGGCAAGGTCTTTTCCAACGGCGTGACGGCGCTCAGCGATGTCGACCTGACGATCCGGGAAGGCGATTTCCTCAGCCTGCTCGGACCGTCGGGCTGCGGCAAGTCGACGGCGCTGCGGCTGATTGCCGGCCTGTCCACGCCGACATCCGGCGTGCTCGACTGGCGCGGCGGCGGCTCGCTCGACCGTGCCAATATCGGCTTCGTCTTCCAGGAGCCGACGCTGCTGCCCTGGGCCAGCGTCTTCGACAATGTCTGGCTGCCGCTCAGGCTGAAAGGCATTTCCCGCGCCAAGGCCGCCCCGGCGATAACGGAGATGCTGGCGCGGGTGCACCTCACCGGCTTCGAGGACGCCGTGCCGCGCGAACTCTCCGGCGGCATGAAGATGCGCGTCTCGATCGCGCGCGCCATGGTGACCAAGCCACGCGTGCTGTTGATGGACGAGCCGTTCGCGGCCCTCGACGAGATCACCCGCTTCAAGCTCAACAACGACCTGCTGGAACTGTGGCAAGACGAGCGCTTCACCGTCGTCTTCGTCACCCACAGTGTGTTCGAAAGCGTGTTTCTCTCCAACCGCGTCGTCGTCATGGCGGCTCGGCCGGGGCGGGTGTTCGACGAACTCGCGATCGAGGCCTCCTATCCGCGCGATGATGCGTTTCGCACCTCGCCTGACTATGCGGCCCTTTGCCGGCAAGCCTCGGATGTGCTGGTCAATGCCATCAATTCAACAGTGGGCTCGCATCATGACGGCCATTGACGGCACGTTGAAACTCGACCCCGAGGAAGCGCGCCGCGTGCGCCAGGAGCGGTTTGAGCGGATCGGCCGCTGGGTTCTGCCGCTGGCGATCATGATCCTGGCGATCTGGCTGTGGGACCGCATCTGCGTGTGGAACGAGATCCCGCAATACATCCTGCCGCGCCCCGGCGTTGTGCTGACAACGCTCTACAACGATGCCGGCCTGCTGTTTTCCGCACTGCTGGTCACCTTGCGCATCACCTTCCTCAGCCTGCTGCTGGCGGTGGTCGGTGGCGTCGGCCTGGCGGTCTTGTTCGCGCAGTCGAAATGGGTGGAGATGTCGTTCTTCCCCTTCGCCATCGTGCTGCAGGTGACACCGATCGTGGCGATCTTTCCGCTGATCAACATCTATGTCGACAATCAGACGACCAAGCTCCTGCTCTGCGCCTGGATCGTCGCCTTCTTCCCGATCCTGTCGAACACCACGCTCGGCCTCAACTCGGTCGACCGCAACCTGCGCGACCTGTTCAAGCTCAACGGCGCGACGCGCTGGCAGCAGCTGCGCTATCTCAGGCTGCCGGCGGCTATGCCGTATTTTCTCGGCGGGCTGAAGATCGCCGGCGGCCTGTCGCTGATCGGCGCCGTGGTGGCCGAGTTCGTCGCCGGCGCCACCGGCCAGTCGTCCGGGCTTGCCTCGCGCATCATCGAAGCGGGTTACCGGCTCAACGCGCCAAGGCTGTTCGCGGCGCTGTTCCTGATATCGCTGACAGGCATCCTGATCTTTCTCGTGCTGTCGCTGATTTCGCATCTCATTTTGCGGCGCTGGCACGAGAGCGCGCTGAAGCAGGAGCGGTAGACCTTGATACCAGCCTCTGGCTCTTACCGCCTTGCCAACGCGCGTGTTCATCAATCTGTCACGCTTGGTCTGGCTGCGACCTTCGACAGCGACGGTTTCGCCCTTGCCGACATTACCGTCGCGGACGGCAAGATTTCCAGCATCGCCGCGCAGGCCGCATCGAAGCTACCGCCGGGCGTCATCGACCTTGCCGGCCGTATCGTGCTGCCGTGTTTCGTCGACTGCCACACGCATATCGACAAGGGCCATATCTGGCCACGAAAGCCCAATCCAGACGGCAGCTTCATGGGCGCTCTGAACGCCACGGGCGCCGACCGCGTGGCGCGCTGGAGCGCCGAGGATGTGGCGCGTCGCATGGATTTCTCGCTGCGCTCGGCCTACGCGCATGGCACCAGGGCGCTTAGAACTCATATCGACAGCGTCGCGCCGCAGGAGGAAATCTCCTGGCCCGTGTTCGAGACGATGCGCGAGGCATGGCGTGGCCGCATCGAATTGCAGGGTGCCTGCCTGCTCGGCATCGAGGGCGTGCGCGACAAGAAATGGTTCGACAGGCTGGCCAAACGCGTAGCCGCCGCCAAGGGCGTGCTTGGAGTCGTCACCTATATGGTGCCGGACCTGGAAGAGCTGCTCGACCACGTTTTCGCGCAGGCAATCAAGCACGGGCTCGACCTTGATTTCCACGCCGACGAGACTGATGACATCGCCGCGATCTCGCTGAAGAAGATCGCCGAGGCAGCGCTGTGGAACGGCTTCGAGGGCAACATCCTCATCGGCCATTGCTGCTCGCTGGCGCGCCAGCCCGATCTCGAGGTGCTGGACACGCTGGACAAGGTGGCGAAGGCCGGGCTGGCAATCGTGTCGCTGCCGATGTGCAATCTCTATTTGCAGGACCGTCGCGCTGACCAAACCACACCGCGCTGGCGTGGCGTGACGCTGCTGCATGAGATGAAGGCGAGGGGCATTGCGGTGGCCGTCGCTTCGGACAACACGCGCGATCCCTTCTATGCCTATGGCGATCTCGATATGCTGGAGGTCTACCGCATGGCGACGCGCGTCCTGCATTTCGATCATCCGGTCGGCGACTGGCCGCAGGCGGTCACCGCGACGCCGGCCCATGTGATGCGGCTCGATGGCTTCGGCACGCTCACCGCCGGAGGCGATGCCGACTTCGTGCTGTTCAAAGGTCGAAGCTGGACGGAATTGCTGTCGCGCCCCGAATCGGATCGCATCGTCGTGCGTGCGGGGCGAGCGATAGACCGGCAATTGCCCGACTATGCCGAACTCGACGGACTGATGGTGGAATGATGGATGTTTCGGCGCTCAAACGCGATCTCGACGGGATAAAACTCGACGACAATCCGGCCATCGTCCAGCAGAAGAGCCGCGACTTCTACTGGTACAGTCCGGTGCTGAAACAACAGCTCGACCATGTCACCGGCGACCTCATCGTGACGCCCAGGAACGAAGCCGAACTGATCCGCGTGCTTGCCGCCTGTCATCGCCATGGCGTGGCGGTGACGCCGCGCGGCAGCGGCACCGGCAATTATGGCCAGGCAATGCCGCTTTCGGGCGGTGTGGTGCTTAATCTCGCCGAGATGAACGAGATCAAGTCGATCGCGCCGGGGCGTGTGGTGACCGGACCGGGCGCGGTCCTGGCCGACATCGACAAGGCGACGCGCGCGCATTCCGGGCAGGAGCTGCGACTGTCGCCCTCCACCTACAACACCGCCTCGATCGGCGGTTTCATCGCCGGCGGCTCCGGCGGCGTCGGCTCGATCAATTTCGGCGGATTGCGTGATTTCGGCAATGTGCTGCGCCTGCGCGTGGTGACGATGGAGGCTGAGCCGAGGGTGCTCGAACTCACCGGCGAAGACCTGCACAAGGTGACCCACGCCTATGGCACCAATGGCATCATCTCGGAAGTCGAGATGCCGCTGACGGCGGCCTATGACTGGATCGACGTCATCGTCGGCTTCGACCAATTCATGGATGCGGCGCGCTATGGCAATGCGCTGGCCTGCCAAGACGGCATCCTGACCAAGCTGATCACGCCGGTCGCGGCACCCGTGCCGCAGCTTTATTTCAAGCGGCACCAGAAATTCTTCAGGGAAGGTCAAAGCATCTGCGTCGTCATGGTGGCGCGACATGGGCTGGATGCTTTTCTGGCCTTTACGCGCCGCGCCGGGGGTGAGGTGACCTACAACGCCACCACTGCGACCCCTGAGGAGAAAAAGGGCCTGCCGCCGGCCTATGAGCTGGCCTGGAACCACACGACGCTCCGGGCGCTGCGCGTCGACCCCGCCGTCACCTACCTGCAGTCGCTCTATCCCTTTCCCAACCAGCTGGCGCTGGTAGAGAAAATGGATGCGATGTTTCCCGGCGAAGTGTTCTCGCATCTCGAATTCGTGCGGCTGGATGGCAACATCACCTGCTTCGGCCTGCCGCTGGTCAAGTTCACCACCGAGGCGCGGCTTAACGAGATCATCCGCCTGCATGAGGAAAATGGCTGCCCGATCTTCAACCCGCACCGCTACACGCTGGAAGAGGGCGGCATGAAGCAGACCGACGCGGTGCAACTCGCCTTCAAGCGCGAGACCGACCCGCAAGGCCTGCTCAATCCCGGCAAGATGATCGCCTGGGAAAACCCGGACTATGACTACCGTTCGGGCCGGACGTTCCTGTTCAAGGGGTTGCAGAGGACCGGATGAGGAGAAGTTCGCGCTTGAACACCCCCCTCTGGCCTGCCGGCCATCTCCCCCGCAAGGGGGGAGATCGGACTGCCTCATTGCTTTCGCCAATTGTCAGCGTGGCAGGTTGGCGGCAGCGTTTAAGCTGCCAATCTCCCCCCTTGCGGGGGAGATGGCTGGCAGGCCAGAGGGGGGTGCCTCGCGCCGACCTGCGGAATATCCTCCCGTGAAAATCCTCGTCCTCTACGCTCATCCGGTCGAGACCAGCTTCAATGCCGGGCTGCATGGGACGATCGTCGAGCGGCTGACGGCGGCGGGTCACGTGGTCGACGATTGCGATCTCTATGCCGAAGAATTCGATCCGCGGCTGACGCGCCAGGAACGGTTGGACTATCACAATCAGCGCGGTCCCGGGGATCCTGCGGCGCCATACGTCGAGCGCCTGTTGCGGGCCGATGCGCTGGTGCTTTCCTATCCGGTCTGGAATTACGGTTTCCCGGCGATCCTGAAAGGGTTTTTCGATCGCGTCTTCCTGCCGGGCGTGTCGTTCAAGCTGGTCGACGGCAAGGTGGAGCCGTCGCTGCACAACATAAGAAAGGTCGCGGCGGTCACCACCTATGGCGGCAGCCGGTTCCGCGCCTTTCTGATGGGCGACCCGCCGCGAAAACTGATCAAGCGCATGCTGCGCGCCACGGTAAAGCCGGGTGCTCCGGTGACCTACCTCGCGCATTATTCGATGAACCTGTCGACCGATGAAACCCGAAAGTCCTTCACGGCGAAGGTCGCGGCCAGCATGGATGCATTCTGATGCGTGCCCTTGTCGTCTATTGCCATCCGGTGCCGGAGAGCTTCTGCGCCGCCATTCGCGACATCGCCGTGGATGTGCTGACGCGTCGAGGCTGGGACGTGCGGCTGCTCGACCTCTACGCCGAAAAGTTCGATCCGGTGATGAGCTGCCAGGAGCGGCGTAGCTACAATAGTCAGGCGCCGCAGGACCCGGCGCTGAAACCGCATTTCGAACTGCTCAACTGGGCCGAAGCGATCCTGTTCGTCTACCCGACCTGGTGGTACGGGCTGCCGGCGATGCTGAAGGGCTGGCTAGACCGGGTGTGGGCGACCGATGTCGCCTTCAAGCTGCCGGCGGGCAAGGGCGGGATCAAGTCGCTGATGACGCATGTCACCAAGGTCGGCGTCATCACCACTTGCGGTGCACCGACCTGGTGGAGCGTCGTCGTCGGCCAGCCCGGGCGCAAGACCTTGCTGCGCGGCATGCGGGCGCTGTGCGCCAGGCGCTGCAAGACGTTCTTCCTGGCGCATTATTTGATGGACGCCTCGACGCCGAAGACGCGAGCGGCGTTTCTGGTCAAGGTGCGGGCGAAGTTGGAGCGGTTTTGAAAGATTAGCACCTTCTCCCCGTGAACGAGGGAGAAGGAAAAAGCGCCGCTACATCTTCGTCCGTTCCGACTTCGGATCGTACATCGGTTTCAGCGATGCCTCAGCCGCAAACCGTTCGCCGGCGATCTCGATTTCATAAGTCGAGGCGAGCACATCCGCCTCGCCCTGCCCTTGGCACGGCACATAGCCCAGCCCGATCGCTCCGCCGAGATGATGGCCGTAATTGCCCGAAGTGATCGGACCGATGATCTTGCCATCGCGCAGGATCGCTTCGTTGTGGAAGAGCAGAGGCTGCGGGTCCTTGAGGCGGAACTGGACCAGGCGGCGGTCCAATCCGGCCTCCTTCTTCTTCAGCACGGCATCGCGGCCGATGAAATCGCCCTTGGCCGTCTTCACCGCGAAGCCGAGGCCCGCCTCCAGCACATTGTCCTCATCGGTGATGTCGTGTCCGAAATGGCGGAAAGCCTTTTCTATGCGGCAGGAATCCAGCGTGTGCAGTCCACAGAGCTTTAGCCCGACATCGGCACCGGCCTCAGCGATGGCCTCGAAGACATGGGCGGCCTGTTCGGTCGAGATGTAAAGCTCCCAGCCGAGCTCTCCGACATAGGTGACGCGGTGCGCCCGGGCGAGGCCCATGCCGATTTCGATCTCCTGGAACGTGCCGAACGGATTGTTCTCGTTGGAGAAGTCGTTGGGGCTGACCTTCTGGATCAGTTTTCGCGCATCCGGGCCCATCACGCAGAGCACGCTTTCAGCGGCGGTTACGTCCGTGATGATGACGAACTGGTCGCCGACATGCCGCCGCAGCCAGGCGAGGTCGCGCTGCAGCGTGGCGCCCGGCACGACGAGGAAATAGGCCGTATCCGAAAGCCGCGACACGGTGAGGTCGCTCTCTATGCCGCCGCGCTGGTTGAGCATTTGCGTGTAGACGATCTTGCCCGGCGCCACGTCCATGTCGTTGGCGCAGAGTCTTTGCAGGAAGGTGCAGGCGTCGCGGCCCTCGACGCGGATCTTGCCGAACGACGTCATGTCGAACAGGCCGACCTTGTCGCGGACAGCCAGATGCTCCTCGCGCTGGTTGTCGAACCAGTTCTGCCGCTTCCAGGAATAGCGATATTCGCGCTCCTGGCCTTCGCGGGCGAACCAGTTGGCACGCTCCCAGCCGGCGACTTCGCCGAACACGGCGCCGCGCGCCTTCAGATGCTCGTGCAGGGGCGAGCGGCGCACACCACGCGAGGTTGCCATCTGGCGATAGGGGAAATGGTCGGCATAGAGCAGGCCGAGCGTTTCGGAGACGCGTTCCTTGAGATAGCGGCGGTTCTTCTGGAAGGGTTGAGTGCGGCGGATGTCGACTTCCCACAGGTCGAACGGGGCTTCGCCATCGTTGATCCACTGCGCCAGCGCCATGCCGGCGCCGCCCGACGAGACGATGCCGATCGAATTGTAGCCGGTCGCCATCCAGTAGCCGCGCAACTCCGGCGCCTCGCCGAGATAATAGCGGTCATCAGGGGTGAAACTTTCAGGGCCGTTGAAGAAAGTGTGGATGCCGGCGGTCGCCAGCATCGGCATGCGGCTAACGCCCATTTCGAGGATCGGTTCGAAATGGTCCATGTCCTCCGGCAACTGGTCGAAGCAGAAATCCTCGCGGATGCCCTCCATGCCCCATGGCTTGGCCACCGGCTCGAAGGCGCCGAGCATCATCTTGCCGGCGTCTTCCTTATAGTAGGCGCACTCGTCCGGCACGCGCAGCACCGGCAGGCGGCCAAGGCCGGGGATCGGCTCGGTGACCAGATAAAAGTGCTCGCAGGCGTGCAGCGGGATGTTCACGCCGTTCTGGGCGCCGAGGTCGCGCGCCCACATGCCGGCGCAGTTGATGACGATGTCGGTCTCGATCGTGCCCTGGCCTTCGCCTTGCGCCCAGGACACGCCGGAGACGCGGCCATTTTTCGTATGGACCTTGGTGACCTTCACATTCTCCGCGATTGTGGCGCCGCGTTGGCGCGCACCCTTGGCAAGCGCCATGGCGATGTTGGCCGGGTCGCACTGGCCGTCGAGCGGCAGATGCACGGCGCCGACCACGTCCGAGACATTGAGATGCGGGTACATCTCCTTGACCTCATTGGGAGAAATCTCGCGCACGTCGACGTCGAAGGCGCGGGCGAGCGACGCCTGCCGGTAGATCTCGTGCTTGCGCTCTTCGGTCAGCGCCACGGTGATCGAGCCGACCTGGCGCATGCCGGTGCCGACCTCGGTCTCTGCTTCCAGCTTGACGTAGAGATCGGCCGAATATTTCGCCAGCCGGGTCATGTTCTGCGAGCCGCGCAACTGTCCGATCAGCCCGGCGGCGTGCCATGTCGTGCCCGAGGTCAGTTGCTTGCGCTCCAGAAGCACGATGTCGGTCCAGCCAAGCTTGGCCAGGTGGTAGGCGACCGAGCAGCCGGAGACGCCGCCGCCGATGATGACGACCCTTGCCTTGGTGGGAATGGCTTTCGTGGGAAGGCTCCTGGCAGTCATGCGGCCTCACGACGGTAGCTGGAAACGAAATGGCGCAGCCGGGCGGCTGCTTCCCTGAGCACGGGTTCGGGCTGGCACAGGCTGATTCTGATATGGCCGGCCGCGGCTTCGCCGAAACTCGAGCCCGGCATGACGCCGACCTTCTCCTTGTCGAGGAAGGCGAAGGCGAATTTCTCGTCGTCGGGTTCGACATCGGATATGTCGAGCATGACATACATGCCGCCTTCGGAACCGCGCACGGTGACATCGTTCATGCCACGCACGGCATCGAGCAGAACGGTGCGGCGCGCCGCGTAGCGTTCGGCGATGTCCTTGACGCCATGGTGCTGCTCCAGCGCCTCGGTGCAAGCGATGGAGATGAAGGCCGGCAGGCCGTAGGTCGTCACCAAATTGAGATTGATCAGCAGTGTGATCATTTTTTCCGGACCGGTCAGCCAGCCCATGCGCCAACCAGTCATGCCGTGGCTCTTGGACATCGAATTGATCACCAGCGTGCGCTCGGCCATGCCGGGCAGCGAGCGCGGCGAGACATGCTCGCCGCCGCCCAGCGTCCAGTAGACCTCGTCGGATAGCAGCCAGAGATCGTGCTCGCGGCAGATTTCGGCCAGCTGTTCCAGCCGCTCACGCGAATAGACGGCACCGGTCGGGTTGTTCGGCGTGTTGATCAGTATGGCGCGCGTGTTGGGCTTGAGTGCGGCACGGATCATGTCCGCGCGCGGTTGGAACCCATCCTCGGCCGGTGTCTCGACGACGGTGAAACTGGCACCGGCGGCACTGAAGGTGTTGGGATAGGTGGCATAGTAGGGGGCAACCACGATGGCGTGGTCGCCCGGGTCAAGAACGGCCTGCACGGCCGCGTAAAGTGCTGCTTGGCCGCCCGGCGTGGCGATGACCTCTTCCGGCGTCGTCTCGACACCGGTGCAGGCGCTGGAGGCCGCCGCCATCGCCTTGCGCAGGCGCGGCAGGCCGGGCAGCGGCGTGTAGTGATGGTTGCTGCCGCGAACCGCCGCAACGCAGGCTTCGATCGTCTCCGACGGCGTGTCGAAATCGTGGTCGCCGACCGACAGCATGATAATGTCCTCGCCGGCTTCCTTGCGGGCCCAGGCGGCGAAATGAACTTCCCAGCCGTCCTTGCCCGATGGAACAATGCCGGTGATGCGCGATGATGGTTTAGGCATGTGAGACTCCCGTGATCGCGTAGCCGTCCTGTTGCAGCCGGTCGCGCAAGGCGGCGATATGGGCAGGACCGACCTCGCAGCAACCGCCGACGATGTCCGCACCCGCTTCCACCCAGCCGACAGCCTGGTCGGCGTAGGCATCCGGACCGAGGTCGTGGCGGGCATGCAGTACATCCACCGTCCCGCCATGCTTGAGCGCTTCGGTGGAAGTGAAGCCATTGGCATAGGCACCGACCAGGCCGCCAAGCTCGATCAGTTCAGGCAAGGCCGCCGCAATCGCCTCGGGGCGGCAGCAGTTGAGCAGCCGCGCCGCCACCGGCAGATTTCCGAGCGCATCGGCCGCCGACGCAATCGTCTCGCCGCTGCGCAAGCGCGGCGTGCCGTGATCGGCCAGCGTCCATGACACCCAGACAGGCTTGCCGCTTTCCGATGCGGCGGTGACCGCCGCGCGCGCTTCCTCCGACGACGCCATGGTCTCGCAAAGGAACAGGTCGACACCGTCCACCTGCTCGGCGACGATGCGGCGGTAGATGTCGAGCGTCTCCTGGTAGGAGATCGTCAGCGCCGGCGCGTAGCTGCCGAAGAGCGGCGACAGGCAGCCGGCGATCGCCGCGTCGCCGGCCTCGTCACACGCTTGCCTGGCGAGCTCGATGCCACGCTTCTGCAATGGCTTGAACAGGTCTTCCGCGCCTTCGCGCGCCAGGCGTTCGGGCGTCGCCGAATAGGTGTTGATGGTGATGACGCGGGCGCCGGCGCGGATGAATTCGGCATGCAGGCCGCGCACAAGGTCCGGTTCGTCGATCAGCACCCTGGCCGACCACAGCGGCGTCGGCTCGGACTGGCTGCGCCGCACCAGCTCCTGGCCCATGCCGCCATCGGTGAGGATAACGTTCTTCATGCGCGCAGTCTTTCGTTCCTGGGATCCCACAAGGGTTCGTCCTGTTGCACGATCGCCTTGAAGCGATCGCCGAAGATCTCGACCTCAACCGATGTGCCGGGTTCGGTCAGGTCGGCGCGCAGCATGCCGAGCGCGATCGACTTGTCGACGCGATGGCCCCAGCCCCCCGACGTCGTCTCGCCGACGATCTGGCCGTCATGCCAAAGGGTCGACATGTAAGGCGCGTCGCAATCGCCGGGATCTTCGACCACCAGCGTGACGAAGCGTTTCTTCACGCCTTGCTGTTTTTCGTTCTGGAGGGCCGCCTTGCCGCGGAAATCGGGCTTTTCCCATTTGACGAAGCGCTCCAGACCGCCCTGCAGGATCGAATAGTCGGTCGACAGGTCGCCCTTCCAGGTGCGGTAGCCTTTTTCGAGCCGCAGCGAATCCAGTGCGTACATGCCAAACGGCTTCAGCCCATGATTCTGCCCGGCAGCGCAGATCGTATCGAAGATCGCGGCAGTGTCGTCGACCCTGGTGTGGATCTCCCAGCCGAGCTCGCCGGCGAAGGAGACGCGGACCAGCCTGGCCCAGCGCCCGGCAATCCTGGTTTCCTGATGCGTCAGCCAAGGCAAGGTCAGGTCGGCGTCACAGACGTCGGCAAGGATTTTTCGCGAGTTGGGACCGGCCAGGATCTGCGTGGAGAATTCGTCCGTCCGGTCGATCAGCTTGAACGCCGCATCCCCGGGCATGTGCGATTTCAGCCATTCGAAGTCATGCCACTGTGCCACCGCCGCGGTGATCAGCGTCATGGACTCCTCGCCATGGCGCACCACCGACATTTCGGTGACGATGCGGCCCTTGTCATCGGAGAAATAGACGAGGCCGATGCGGCCGGGCTTCGGCACCAGGCCGGTCACCTGCCGGCTCAGCCATTCGGCGGCACCAGGGCCTTCGAGATTGAAGCGCGAGAAGCCGGGCAGGTCGAGGATGCCGGCAGCGTCGCGGACAGCCAGGCACTCTTCGCGCACGCGCTGCTGCCAAGGCCCGTCGCGGCGGAAGGTCAGCGTGGCTTCCTCGGAGACGTCGTCGCCGTCCCGCGCGTACCAGGTGGCGCGTTCCCAGCCATTGTAGGCGTCGAAACGGGCACCCAGCGCCTTGATGCGATCGTGGATCGGCGACAGTTTCCTGTCACGTCCTTCCGGCCAGGCATGGCGCGGGAACTGGATGGCGTATTCGTTGCCATAGATCTCCATGCCCTTGGCCACACAATAGTCCGGCGCGGAAGCAAAGGAGGTGAAGCGGCGCGGATCGCACGACCACATGTCCCATTCGGTCTGGCCTTGCGTCACCCATTCGGCCAGCACCTTGCCGGCACCGCCGCCCTGGGCGATGCCGAAAGTGAAGACGCAAGCCTCGAAGGCGTTGGGAACGCCGGGCATCGGCCCGATCAGCGGATTGCCATCCGGCGCATAAGGGATCGGGCCGTTGATGACCTTGGAGAGGCCGGCGGTGCCGAGGATCGGCACACGGGCGACGGCGTCGGCCAGATAATGTTCCAGCCGGTCGAGGTCGTCGGGGAAGAGCTGGAAGGAAAAGTCGTCCGGCATGGGGTCGTTGTGGGTGGCCCAATGCGCGCGGCAATTGCGCTCATAGGGGCCGAGATTCATGCCCGCCTTTTCCTGGCGCAGATAATAGGAAGTATCGACGTCGCGCAGCAGCGGCAGCTTCTTGCCCTGTTCCTTCGACCAGGCGGCGAGTTCGGGGATTTCCTCGAACAAAATGTACTGGTGGCTCATCACCATCATCGGCACTTCGCGGCCGAACATCCTGCCGACTTCGGCGGCACGGTAGCCGGCTGCATTGACGACGATCTCGCAGCGGATCTCGCCTTGCGGTGTCTCGACCACCCACTCGTCCTTTTCGCGGCGCACGCCTGTCACGGGGCAGAACCGGATGATTTTCGCACCCATGTCGCGCGCGCCCTTGGCCAGCGCCTGCGTCAGCTGTGCCGGGTCGATGTCGCCGTCGCTCGGATCGTACAGCGCGCCCTTCAACTCATGCGTTTCGAGGAAGGGGTAGCGGCGCTTGATCTCGTCGAGCCCGATCACGTCTATGTCCATGCCTTGGTAACGGCCCATGCCCTTGGCGCGCTGGAATTCCTGGATGCGTTCCTTTGTGTGGGCGAGCCTGAGCGAGCCGGTGACATGGTAGTTCATGGGATAGTCGACGGCGTCGGCCAAGCCGCGATAGAGCTCGGTCGAATAGCGCTGCATGTTCATCAGCGACCAGGAGGAGGAGAAGGTGGGCACATTGCCGGCCGCATGCCAGGTCGAGCCGGAGGTCAGCTCGTTCTTTTCCAGGAGCACGCAGTCGGTCCAGCCGGCCTTGGCCAGGTGATAGAGCGACGAGGTGCCGACAACGCCACCTCCGATGATCACCACGCGCGCCGTGCTCGGCAAACCCGCCATGTTCTTCTCCCAATCTTCAAGCGCGCCGCGCTTCTTTTGCTTTATGGATGCATGTCGTCGGCGACATGCATCAATAGACCGGTGGCGACACCACCCAGATGACAACCGCCGGTTCGCTGCCTGGATTGCGCCAGCGGTAAGGCTTGCCTTCGAAGCGGAAGGAGTCGCCTTCGCCAAGCCGGTGCCAGACGCCCGCAATCTCGATGTCGAACTGCCCGGACGCGATGTATCCGGCCTCCTCGGTCGGCCGGCGGGCCTCGTTCTTCAACTCCGCGCCCGGCGCGAAGACAGACCGCACCATCTCGAAGGTACCACCGAGGTCCGGTGACAGAAGCTCCTCCACGAGGCCGGATTCGCTGGTGCC
The DNA here is from genome assembly GCF_020164695.1 of Mesorhizobium sp. ESP6-5. Classification (NCBI taxonomy): domain Bacteria; kingdom Pseudomonadati; phylum Pseudomonadota; class Alphaproteobacteria; order Hyphomicrobiales; family Phyllobacteriaceae; genus Mesorhizobium; species Mesorhizobium sp. ESP6-5. The sequence goes on along the minus strand of NZ_JAIUGR010000001.1, from coordinate 170,883 downwards.
AAGCGTGCGGCGCTTGCCGGCGCGTACCACGACGCCGCGCTCGCTTTCCACGGGCACGTCATGGCTGAAGAAGAGGCTGATCGGCACGCCGAACAACTCGGCGAAGGCCCTGAGATCGCTGAGCGACGGCGTCGACAGACCGCGCTCGACCTGGCTGACCCAGCCGACCGAACGGCCCAGCTTCAGCGCGATCTCGGCCAGCGTAAGCCCGCGCACCCGGCGCAACGCCCTGATGTCGCCGGCCAGCACTCGTTCGCCAGGTCCCTGCAATGTTCGTGCGGTAGGGGAGGCCAAATCGCTCACTTCATGAAAATTTTCAGGCGAATTTCATGAGAAATGAAGCTCATGAAAAAATCAAGTAGATTTTCACCAATGCTCAAGATTTGCTTGCAGGATTTTGACGGTTCATGCAAAGCCTCCGCCGCGAGCGGCGAGTGGGGACGTCCGATCGAGAACACGGCTAAGGGACGGCCCATGCTGGAAAAGAAGGCTCGAATCGCGGTTGACGCCGAAATCGTCGACGATGCGATCATGTCGCGCCGTTCGGTGCGCGCATTTCTGCCCGACATGATCGACAACGAGACGATCCGTGACATACTGACTGTTGCGGCGCGCGCTCCTTCCGGCACCAACATGCAGCCGTGGCGCGTCTACGTTACCAAGGGCGGGAGCAAGCAGCGGATCACGGATGCCATCATGAATTCCGGCATCCGCGCGGAAAAAGCCGACTGGGACGAATATCGCTATTATCCCACCCAGTTCTTCGAGCCTTATCTCACCCGCCGCCGTGCCAACGGGTTCGGCCTCTATGGCGCGCTCGGCATAGGCCGTAGGGAAGTCGACAAGATGCGCGCCCAGCACGACCGCAACTTCGTTTTCTTCGACGCTCCGGTCGGCATGATCTTCACCATCGACCGCCGGCTCAACCAGGGTTCGTGGATCGATTACGGCATGTTCCTGCAAAACATCATGGTCGCGGCGCGGGGCAGGGGTCTGCATACCTGTCCGCAAGCGGCCTTCGCGCCCTATCACCGGCAGATCCGGCCGGTGCTCGGCATTCCCGACGAGGAGATCGTCGTCTGCGGCATGGCGCTCGGCTATGAAGACACTTCCAAGCCCGAGAACGCCTTCCGCACCGAGCGTGAGCCGCTCGAGGAATGGGTGACGTTCAGCGAATAGGCTCCCGTCCGGCGCAAGCCCGCTATTCCGTATTCATGTGCGCGCCGTGGCCACTGACATGGGCGCCGTCCTGCGGCGTCAGCTTGAGATAGGCTGATAGCGCGCAGAGCGTGATGACGCCTTCGATCACGAACAGGATCCGGAAGTTGCTGGCGACGGCCGGCCCGCCGCCGGCGAGAAACGACAGCATCGCAGCCGCCAGCCCGACGCTGATGGCGACCGCCAGTTGCCACAGGATATAGTAGAGCGCGCTGAAACGGGCGAGCTGTTCGGGCGCGATGTCGGAATAGGCGAGGTTGCCGGTTGAGGCCCATTGCACCGAGCGGAAGACGCCGAAGACGAAGATATAGGTGAGCGTGATCCAGACCGGGGTCGTTGCCTGCACCAAGGCGAAGCCCGCGACCATGGCGGCAACGACGGGCGTGTTGAAGACCAGCACGCGGCGAAAACCGAAACGGTTGAGGAGGCGCGGCATGAAGATACGCATACCCACCGAACCGACCGCCGCAACGAAGGTCAGCGATCCCGCCTGCACCGCGCTCATGCCGAAGCCGAGCTGGAACATCAGCGGCAGCAGGAAGACGACGGAGCTGAGGCCGATCGTGTCCAGGCCGCCGCCGGTAAGAAACGAGATGCGGAAGGTGCGGATGCGCAGGAGCTTGAGATCGAGCAGCGGATTGCGCACGCGAAGGCAGTAGAAGGAGGCGGCCGTCAGGATGATGACCGCCAGCGCAAGCTCGACCGCGATCATGCCGCCGGAAGCGTCCTTCGCCGCCAGCGAGTCCATGCCAAAGACCAGCAGGACCATGCCGCTGCCGACCAGCAAAAAGCCTGGAAAATCGAACCGCGTGCGCACCGGCTTGGTCATTGTCGGGAACAGAGAGGCGGCAAGGATTGCGGCCGCGAGCGCGAACGGCACGTTGATGAAGAAGATCCAGCGCCAGGAGATGTAGGTGGTCAGCGCGCCGCCGACGAGTGGACCGACCAGCGGTCCGGACTGGCCGGCCAGCGAGATGTACATGTTGATCTTCAAGGTCCGGCTGCGCGGGAAGGTCGACAGGATGACGACCTGGCCGAGCGTTCCCATCAGCGCGCCGCCGAAGCCCTGCAGCGCGCGGGCGCTAACCAGCATCCAGAGGTCGTTCGAGAGCCCACACATGGCCGAAGAAGCGGCAAACACCAGCAAGGCAAAGCAATAGACGTTGCGCAGGCCGAAACGGTCGGCCGCCCAGCCGCCGAGCGGCATCGAGATGATCAGGCTGGCGACGTAGACTGTGATCAGCAGGCCGAGCTGGCTTGGCGGACGGGCAAGGCTTTCGCTGATGCCCGGCAGCGCCGTCACCACGACATTCTGGTCGAGGCTGGTCATGAACACGCCGCAGGCGACTGTCAGCGGCAGCAGGAGCAAGGCTCTGGCCGGCACATCGGCGCGATCGGTAGCGCCGGTGGATAGTTCAGCGGTCATGGGGATGTTCGAACCAAACGGATGCGCCGAGACTTGACGAGGGGTTATTACCCTTGACCGGCTGAGCGGCCATCATGCCACTATGATGGCCGCCGACGGATTTCTATAGCATCAGAGCCGGCAGGCCTTGATGCCACAGCGCATTTCGCGTCGCTCAAATAATGGGCTATCTCTTCTAAATAGAGTTTGCCCAGAACATTGTGCTTTGCGTATCTACTTTGCCGATGCCGTGAGGTGAGATATGACTGACCAGGCGCAAATAGGATGGGGGAATCAACGATATGGCAGCTAATGGGGTGAACCTGGATGCGTTGATACCGCGGGCTGACCTGTCGGTCGGGGAAGGTATGGTCGCTGGTGAAACGGGCGCTACACAACTTACCTACACGCATTTCATGGAGAACGATTTTTTCGTCAAATTCTTGCGTAAGCCGGAATTTCAGCGGGAGACAGTTCATTGGTCGCCTAAAAAGATCTTCGATTTGGTGGCCGATTTCTTAGATAGGCGGCTAGTTCCGGCTGTCATCCTCTGGCGTGCGGGGCAATTCAACTTCGTGGTTGATGGCGCTCATCGTATTTCAGCCCTCATGGCTTGGATGTATGACGACTACGGAGATGGCGATCGCTCAAAGGCACTTTTCGGGTCTCGCCTGCCGCCAGAGCAAGAGGCACTCGCTCGAAGGACGCGAAAGCTAATCGATACAGGCATCGGTAAATTCAAATTGTACCAAGCTGGATTGACGCATCCAAGCGTGGTTACCGATTCTCAGACGGCACGGATGAGCAATCTAACTATCACGTTTTTCGTCGCTCAATGGGTTCCTGCAACCAGCGCAAAGGCGGCTGAAGATTCATTCTTTACAATCAACGACGCGGCGACTCCGTTGGACAAGACGGAAAAACGGATCATTCGTTCGCGAGAATCAGCGGCTGCTATCGCATCTCGTGCCATTGCACATGGCGGCAGCGGATACGCCTACTGGGCGAAATTCCCCGACGGTGTACAAAAGACAATTGTCGATACGTCAAAGGAGGTTTACACCGCTCTCTACAGGCCGCCCATGCCCGAAGGTCAGATTGATACTTTGGATGTTCCCGTCGCGGGTCGAGGCTATAGCGTTCTCCCCTTCGTCTTTGACCTAGTAAATCAAGCAAATTCGACAAAGGTTGCCGACTCCACTGGGACGAAGGTAAAAGACCATCTATTGCCCGATGCCGACGGTGGTGATACGGCACAATATCTCAAGCGTGTTTGGAAGACGGTTTCTCGTTTGACGAGCAAAGAGCCAACGTCTTTGGGTCTCCATCCTGTCGTCTACTATTACACCCGCGGCGGAGCATTCTCTCCTTGGGCTTTCCTTGCATGGGCACAGATAGTTGATCGGATTTTTGCTGAAGGAAAAGCGAACCTGTTTTGCGACGTCCGTAGCGAGATGGAACGGTTTCTTCTCGACCACAAGTGGGTAATGACTGAAATCATACATAAGAACGGAAGTGGGGACCGGAGCACCCCGTGGCTTGATCGTTATTGGTCTCTCGCATTGAAGTTGTTAATGGAGGGAAAATCGTTTTCCGATGTGGTCCAAACGATGAATGACCACAAAGACTTTGGTATTCTTCGGTTTAAGGATCCAATGCTCCGCATGCCAGCGGCGGACAAGACGTCAGGCACCGGCAAGTTTGCGCCCAAGACTAGAACTGCAGCAATATGGGATGCTGCCTTACCGGGGGCACCAAAATGCCCTTATTGCGGCGGGCTTTGGCATCGGAATTCATTCCATAGTGATCACATAAATCCCAAAAGGGATGGAGGTGATAATCGTCAAGCTAATGCGGCGATTGCGCATCCTTATTGCGATGCAACCTATAAAGACTACAAAGCAGCTAAGGCAGCTTAGGACAATCCCTGCGATAAATGCCGGACCATGGCAGCCGCCCAGCCGCACAAGGATCTGAACTATGCCGCCCCGATACAATCTTTCAATCCCTATTGGGACAGATAGGGCGTCACCTTCGAGGATTGCGACGGCTACCGGGTGGTCCTGCAGGATGCCGACTGGCACGCCATTGTGCAGCACCCGTAGCGGCATGGAGTGAGCCGCCTACTGCACCTCGTAACCGACTTCCTCGCTGGCGTGGCAGAGCGCCTTCCAGAACGAGCGCGCGAAGGAGCGAAAGACATAGATGTCGAACTGGTCGGTGCCGGTGCGCTGGATCTGGGCGAAGACATCGTGATGCGTTGTCGAGCGGCCGGCGCCGACCGGAAAGGCAAGCAGGGCGAAGTCGATGGCGAAGAATTTCGAGAGCACCCATTCGGCTTTCGGCCCGGCAATGCGGATCGCGGTGCGGCCATGCGACAGGTCCGTCACCGTGCCGATGGCCGGCGTCACCGCCTTGGTCAATGCCAGGGCCAGTCCTTCGGCTTCATCGGTCACCGTGAATTTTCCCGGCGCGAAGCCGAATACCGCTTTCACGCCGTCCCTCGAGCCGCCGCCTGCGCCATCGGGCAGAGCAAGCCCGGTGACGGTGCGGATGGCCTCCATCAGTTTCTTCTCCTCGCCTGGCCATGCCGCGAGTTGCACGATCGAGCCCGGCCTGGTTTCGGTGAGCAGGATCTCGACGCCATGTTCGAAATTGCCGTGCGAGCCGACATGGAACTCCGGCTCGAGGGGCGATTGACGCTCAGCCATGCATGCGGGTCCCTTCCGGATCGTAGAAGTGGTTGGAGACGATCTCCACGGGCCCGAAGCGGTTGCGCAAGGGATCGGAGACATGCGCACGCGTGCCGTGCCTGGCCTTGCCGCCCTTGACCAGCGCCAGCGCGATATGCTTGCCGAGCGCCGGCGAATAGCAGCAGGCGGTGATGTGCCCGATCGAGCCGTGCGGATTGGCTTCGTCGACGTCCTCGACAATGTGCGCGCCGCCATTGAGCGGCCGGTTGTCGAGCGCGATCAGGCCGACCAGTTCCAGCCGCTCGGAAGCGACGAGACCTTCCCGATCCATCATCGCGGAGCCGATGAACGGCTTCTTCTTCGACAGCATCCAGTCGAGATGCAGGTCGCGCGCCGTGGTGCGGCCATCAATCTCGGCGCCGGTGACGTGGCCTTTTTCGATGCGCATCGTGCCCAGCGCCTCGAGGCCGTAGGTGACCAGCCCGAACGGCTTGCCGGCCTCGACCAGCGCTTCCCAGACATGGGTGCCATGGCCGGCGCCGGAATAGACCTCGAAGGCCATTTCGCCGGAGAAGGAAAGCCGGCAAATCATAACCGGAACGCCTGCGATCTCGCCGTGCACGATGCCCATGAAGGGCAAGGTGGCGTTGTCCACGGCAGTGCCGGTGACGCAGGCTGCCAAAATCTGCCGCGCTTTCGGGCCGCCGATGGCGGCTCCCGCCCATTCGTCGGTCACCGAGGTGACGTGGACCTTGAGTTCCGGCCAGATCACGTCGAGGAAATATTCCAGATGCTGCATCACCTTGCCGGCATTGGCCGTGGTGGTGGTCATCAGGAAATCCTGTTCGCCCAGCCGCCAGGTGGTGCCGTCGTCGAAGGCAAAACCGTCCTCGCGCAGCATCAGCCCGTAGCGTGCCTTGCCGACGGCGAGCGTCGAAAACATGTTGGTGTAGACACGGTCGAGGAACGCCGCGGCGTCGGGACCCTGCACGGCGATCTTGCCCAGCGTCGAGACATCGACGATTCCCGCGCTTTCGCGCGTCGCCTTGGCTTCGCGCACATAGGCCTGTTCGACGGTTTCGCCCGAAAGCCCGTAGATCATCGGCCGGTACCAGAGGCCGGCGGAGTACATGGTCGCGCCATTGTCGACATGCCAGTCATGCATCGGGGTCAGCCGCTCGGGCTTGAGATCGCCGAAGCGCTCCGCTGCCAGCGAGCCGATCGACACCGGCGCGAAAGGTGGCCGGAAACGGGTGGTGCCGACTTCCGGGATCGGTTTGCCCAGCGCTTCCGCCATGATGGCGAGGCCGGGGACGTTGGAGCTCTTGCCCTGGTCGGTGGCCATGCCGAGTGTGGTGTAGCGCTTCAGGTGCTCGACAGAGACGAAGCCTTCGCGATGCGCCAGGCGGACATCCTCCGCCGTGACGTCGTGCTGGAAGTCGACGAAGCTCTTGCCGCTGCCCTTGACTTCGAACACAGGCGCGGGATCTGGATCTCCGGGAGCTGCCTCGACAGTGGGCAGTGCCGTCGGCGTGGCGGTGCCGCCACTCGCGGCAAGGCCTGCGGCGCGCCCTTCGGCGATTGCCTCTCCCGTCGAAAAGCTGCCGGTGAACGCGCCGGCGCCGATCCAGCTTTGCGTCGGCTTGGGCGGCAGGAAGGCCTGCCGGGCCGCGTTCCATTCAGCCTTGGCGCCGGCCTGGCTGGCCAGATGGATGGTCGGCGACCAGCCGCCGGACATCAACAGGCAATCGGCATGGATGCTGCGCGCGTCGCCGCTCAGCGCGCCCGCGACCATGTCGAAGCGCTGAACCTTGAGGCCGGACAAGGCTTTGCCGCCTTCCGTGGCGACCACCGCATGGCCGGAAAGCAGTTCCGCCTCGGCTTCGCCGGCCAGGGCGCCCATCTCGGCGGATGGCTGCGGGCGCACGTCGACGATGGCAACGACCGCCGCACCGGCCTGCTTCAGCGCCAGCGCCGAGCGGTAGGCGCTGTCATTGTTGGTGAACAGCACGATCCGCTGCCCCGGCAGCACGCCGAATTCGTTGGCGTAGCGCTCCGCCGCATGCGCCAGCATCACGCCGGGCCGGTCATTGCCGGGAAACACCAGCGGCCTTTCGAAGGCGCCGGTGGCCAGCACGACGGATCCGGCGCGGATCGCCCAGTAGCGATGGCGCGGCTCCCCCTTGGCGGGCTGCGCCTTGTGGTCGCTGACCCGCTCGAGCGCGGCAAGCGTATTGTTGTCGTAGTAGCCCCAGACGGTGGTGCGCGGCAGAAGCCGGACATTGTCTCGCGCCTCAAGCTGGGCCACGGTGCGTCGCACCCAATCAGCGGCGGGCGCGCCATCGATGGTTTCGCCGGACCAGTTGGCCGAACCGCCGAAGCGCGGCTCGAGATCGGCCAGGATGACGCGGGCGCCCTGATCGGCGGCTGCCTTGGCGGCCATCAGGCCGGCCGGTCCGGAGCCGACCACAAGCACGTCGCAAAAAGCGTTCATGCGCTCGTAGCGGGCCGGGTCCTTTGCCGATCCGGCGCTGCCGAGGCCGGCGGCGCGGCGGATGAAATGCTCGCAGAACATCCAGAAGCGCGTGCCTTTCAGCGGGCCGACAACCGGTCCCATGAAGGTCTTGTAGTAAAACCCGGCCGACAGCAGTTTTCCGCCGAACTGGTTGACGGCATGGATGTCGAAGGCAAGCGAGGGGAAACGGTTCTGGCTGACGGCGACCAGCCCGTCATGGATCTCGACCATGGTCGCCGGGATGTTGGGTTCGCGCACCTCGCCCTTCAGCACCGTGACCAGCGCGTTGGGCTCCTCGACGCCGGCGCTCAGCAGGCCGCGCGGCCGATGGTATTTGAAAGAACGCCCGAACAGGGTGACGCCATTGGCCAGCAGCGCGGACGCCAGCGTGTCGCCGCCATGCCCGGCATAGGCAACGCCGTCGAAGGTGAAGCGGATCGTCTTCAGCCGGTCTATGCGGCCGCCGGTGTCGGTGCGGCGCGGGCTCATGGCTTGTCCTCCGCCTTGCGGCGCGCGGCCGAGCTGTGATCGCCGCGCGCGAAGGCGACACTGGAAATCTCATGCGTCAGCGTGTTGCGCACCACCCTCAGGTGAGCCCGGCAGCCGCCGGAATGCTGCCAGATCTCGTTGTGGTCGCCGGCCGGGTTCAGCCGGTCGTAGACATAGGCATTCCAGGCCTCGAAATTCTGCGAGGCGGGGTCGGGACGTTCGCGGTTGCCGTCACCCTGATAGGTGAACTCGATGACATCGCGCGGGCCGCAATAGGGGCAAGTGATCAGCACGGAATGTTCCTAATGAAGCCTTGTCTAGTGGAGCCTCGGGTTTGCACCCTGGCCCTTGTCGTCGATCACCAGCCCGCGATGAAAGCGGTCCAGCGTGAAGGGGGCGTTGAAATCGTGAGGCTGATCCTTGGCGATGGTCCAGGCAAAGCACCAGCCGGAAGCGGGCGTCGCCTTGAAGCCGCCATAGCACCAGCCGCAATTGAGATACATGCCGGGCAGGGGGCCCATGGTGATGATCGGCGAGCCGTCCATCGACATGTCGCAGACGCCGCCCCAGGAGCGCAGCATGCGCACACGCGCAAGGCCCGGGAAAAGGGCCAGCATCTCGCTCATCACCTCGTCGACGATGGGCAGATTTCCGCGCTGGGCGTAGCTGTTGTAACCGTCGATGTCGCCGCCATAGACAAGGCCGCCCTTGTCGGACTGCGACATGTAGAAATGGCCCATGCCGAAGGTCACGACCGTGTCGATGAAGGGTTTCAGCGATTCGGTGACGAAGGCCTGCAGCACATGGCTTTCGATCGGCATCGTCTCGACGCCGGCCAGTTGCATGACCCGTCCGGTGCTGCCAGCCACCGCGACCGCGATCTTCTTGGCCCTAATATCGCCGCGCGAGGTGGCAACGCCGGTAACCCGGTCGCCCTCGCGCAGGAAGCCGGTGACCTCGCAATTCTCGATGATGTCGACGCCGCGCCGGTCGGCGCCGCGGGCATAGCCCCACGCGACGGCGTCGTGCCGGGCGGTGCCGGCCCGCCGCTGCATCAGGCCGCCGACCACGGGAAAGCGTGCACCGTCGGAGATGTCGAGCGCCGGGATCAGGCGCTTGATCTCGGCTGGTGTCATCAATTCCGCATCGACGCCGAGATGGCGCATCGCGTTGCCGCGTCTTGCGTAGTCGTCGAACTGAGCCGGCGTGTGCGCCAGGTTGAGGCAGCCGCGCTGCGAGAACATGACGTTGTAATTGAGCTCGTGCGACAGGTTTTCCCACAGCTTCATCGAATGTTCGTAGAAGCGGGTGTTGGCGGGCAGCAGATAATTCGAACGAACGGCCGTTGTGTTGCGGCCGACATTGCCGGAGCCCAGCCAGCCTTTCTCCAGCACCGCGACATTGGTGATGCCGTGTTCCTTGGCTAGATAGTATGCGGTCGCCAGTCCATGCCCGCCGCCGCCGATGATGATGACGTCGTAGGATGCCTTCGGATCCGGCTTGCGCCAGGCCGGCTTCCAGTCCTTGTTTCCCTTGAGCGCGTTCGCGAGCAGCGAAAGGGCCGAGTACTCTGCCATGTGTATGATGTCCGTTGCGGGCGATGGGGCAGACTATAGAGCAGGGGGCTGATACAAAGCCAATATTGCGCCATCGCCTTTCGACTGGCCGACGCTCGATGAGCGCGATCGTCGCGGTGACTTGCCCCATGATATGGCCGTCTTTATCAAGGACAGGCTTTTTGAATGCCTTTGCCGTCCGCGAGTCGCCAATCCATCATGTTTTTTCGATTGCTTCGCCTCATCCTGGTCCTGGCGCTTGTCGTTTCGGCGCCGCTGTCGTTCGAGGCGGCGGCGCAAGGCGTTGGCCAGGCGCCCGCCGGACTGGTCGCCGATCAGCAAAAGATCATTCAAGGCCTGACGACCAAGACCGACAATTTCGAGAAGCAGATACAGCAGGATGGCGAGGACGACAGCAACCTTGTCGACATCCGCCTGCAACTCGAGGAATTGTCACGGCAATCGCTGACCAGCGCGCTGGCGTTCCGCACACGCCTGGGCGAAATCAACAGCAGGCTCGAACAGCTCGGGCCGCCACCCGCCGCCGGCCAACCGGCTGAGCCCGACATCGTCAGCGCCGAACGCGAGGGGCTGACGTCCGAAAAGGCCGAGATCAACGCGGTCATTGCGCAAGCTCAATCCTTGTCGATCCGCATCAGCGGGCTGATCGACAAGATCGGCAACATGCGCAGCGCGCTGTTCCGCAATCTTTTGACCAAGCGCTACGTGCTCTCGGACGCGCTGAGCCCGCAGGTGTTTTCCGACGCGCGCGACGAGTTCGGCAATTTCTACAAGGCGGTGTCGTCCTGGCTGAGCTTCGCCATCAAGTTCAAGTTTCAGGCTATCCTGGCCGCCACCTTCGTGGCGCTCGGCCTGGCGCTGGTGCTGCTGGTCGGCGGGAGGCGCCTGTTCGGGCGGGTGTTCGAGGCCGATCCGGCCAATGAGGACCCATCCTATCTCAGCCGACTGTCCGTGGCCTTCTGGTCGACCTTGCTGCCGACGCTGGCTGTCGCCGCCTTTCTCGGCTCGACGATCTTCTTTTTCAATTATTACAACGTGCTGCGCGGCGATATTGGCCTCTTCCTCAATGCGTTGGCCACGGTCATCGGCGTGGTGTTCTGTGTCAATCGGCTGACCAACGCTGCACTCGAGCCGCGTTTGCCCAACTGGCGGCTCATCCCCGTCGAAACCGGGCCGGCGCGCTGGCTGGTCCGGCTGACCACCGCCATGGCCGTGGTCATCAGCTTCAACACCTTCCTGTCGGTCGTGAACGACAAGATGGGGTCGCCGCTGTCGCTGACCATCGCGCGCAGTTTCGTGGCCACCATCATCGTCGGCGTCATCCTGATCCTGATGGCGATGCTGAGGCCGTTCAGGGCGCGTGACGGAAGCTGGCGCCCGTGGCCGGCGTGGCTGCGCTACACCTCGCTCGGGCTGGGGCTTTTCACCATCATCGCGGCGCTGCTCGGGTATATCGGCCTTGCCCTGTTCGTCTCGCTGCAAGTCGTGGTCACCGGCACCGCGCTGATAACGGCCTATATCGGCTTCCTGTCGGCGCAGGCGATCGGCGAGGAGGGCGCTTTCGCCAACACCTCGGTCGGGCGTTGGCTGTCGGCCAATTCCAGCTATGAAGATACCGCACTCGACCAGCTCGGTCTTGTCGTCAGCATCGCCATCAACGTGATGATCGTGCTGGTGTTTTTGCCGTTGATCCTTTTGATGTGGGGCTTCCAGCTCGGCGATATCGAGGCCTGGGCGTACAAGCTCGCAACCGGAATCAATATCGGTTCGGTGACCATTTCGGTCACTGGCATCCTGTCGGGCATCGTCGTCTTCGTCATCGGCTATTTCCTGACGCGCTGGTTCCAGGGCTGGCTAGACGGCTCGGTCATGGCGCGCGGCAAGGTCGACACCGGTGTGCGCAACTCGATCCGGCTGGCGGTCGGCTATGCCGGCGTTGCGCTCGCCGCGCTGGTCGGCATCTCGGCGGCCGGCATCGACCTCTCCAGCCTGGCACTGGTCGCGGGTGCGCTTTCCCTCGGTATCGGCTTTGGCCTGCAGAATGTGGTGTCGAATTTCGTCTCCGGCCTGATCCTTCTGGCCGAGCGGCCGTTCAAGGTCGGCGACTGGATCGTGGCCGGCGACGTCAGCGGCACGGTCAAGAAGATCAGCGTGCGTGCCACGGAGATCGAGACTTTTCAGCGGCAGTCGGTGATCCTGCCCAATTCGAACCTGATCAACAACGCCGTCGGCAACTGGACGCACCGCAACAAGCTCGGCCGCATCGACATCAAGGTGGGCGTCGCCTATGGCAGCGACGTCAAGCAGGTCCACGCGGTGCTGCTGGATATCGCGCGCAGCCATCCGCTGGTGCTGAAGAACCCCGAGCCTTTCGTCTTGTTTTCCAATTTTGGACCCGCCGCGCTCGAATTCGAGATCCGCGTGTTCCTGGCCGATGTGATGAACGGCAACATCGTGCAGAACGACGTCCGCTTCACCGTGCTGGAAAGATTCGACGACCAGCACATTGAAATCCCGTCCACGCCGCGCGCGGTCGTCGAGGCCAAGAAGCACGTGGCATGGCCGACCGACGACGACAAGATCGAGGCCGATTTCGCCGAACGGGAAGAGGCCAAGGCGCAAGCCGAGGCGGACGCAAAGCGTCAGGCCAAATCAAGCCGCAAGACACGCAAGCCAGATCCGGATTAGATTGGAGATTGCATGTCGGCATGCCAATTGCGGCATGAATGCGGCATTCAGTTGCGGTTCAGCTTCCATCTCATATAAGCTCCAATGCAAAGGCGAGAATGCCTTGTGGAAATGCAACAGAGGCGGTGGGAACACCGATATTGCAAATGTGGAAGTCTCTCGTCGCTGCCGTGGCCTTGCTCGCCGTGAGCGGCTCGGCCCATGCCGCTAGCGCGGTCAACAAGGACGCCGAGACGCGCACGCTGGTCGTGACCGAGGGCGGCAGCAAGACCGAGCTTGCGCTGGCTGGCGGTGAAACCGTCGAGTTCTGCCAGAATGGCTGTTTTGTCACCTTGCCCAATGGCGACCTTGAAGCCCTGACCGGTTCGGAAACCGTCGAGATTTCAGGCGGCGTCGCCCGCATCAAGTAATCTCGGTGTGATGATTGGAAAGGCCGGGCGTTTGCTCGGCCTTTTATTGTTCCCGGTAGCTGTTGTTTAACAATGACGATGGAAATACCGCGGCGGCAGCCCTTTGCAACCGTACGTTTTAATGTTCGCTAGGCGATCCCCGCTATACCAGCATCAAGACGCCGAATACGGCGCTCAACGGGTTCCGGTTTCCGGATCAGACGCTGGCAGGGCAGGACGGGCATGGACGCGCGGTCGGACAGGAACGCAATACCGCTTGCGGTCGATCTCGACGGCACGCTGATCGCGACGGACCTTTTGTGGGAAGGATTGTTCATCCTCCTCAAGAAGAACCCGCTCTATTTCTTCCTGGTGCCTTTCTGGGCGGCCGGCGGACCGGCGCGGCTGAAGCAGGCGATCGCCCAACGCATCGACATCGACCCCGCCACGCTGCCCTATCGGGCGCCCCTGCTCGACCGGCTCCGCACCGAGCACGCCGAAGGCCGCAAGCTCGTGCTGGCCACCGGCACGCCGCGCAAGTTCGCCGACGCCATTGCTGTCCATCTCGGCATTTTCGACCGGGTACTGGCCACCGAGGGTCTCGACAATCTCACTTCGGGAAAGAAGCGAGCCTCGCTCCTTGCGGCCTATGGCGATGCCGGTTTCGACTATGCCGGCAACAGCCGCCACGACCTCCAGGTCTTCGACGCGGCACGCAGCGCGATCGTGGTGGCGCCGGACCGTCATGCCGCGCGCTGGCAGGCGGCGCATGGCGCCGAAACGATGCCGGCGCCCAAGCCGACGTTGCGGACCATCGTCAAGATGCTGCGCGTCCACCAGTGGCTGAAGAATTCGCTGATCGCCGTGCCGATGATGCTGTCGCACGAATATTTCAATTCCAACATGATCTGGGAATGCCTGCTGGCGTTCATCGCGTTCAGCGCGGTGGCGTCGGCGATCTATATCCTCAATGATTTCTTCGACCTTGCGCTCGACCGCAAGCATCTGACCAAGCGCAACAGGCCGTTCGCCAGCGGTGCGCTGTCTATTCCGTTCGGCCTTGGCGCAATCGCGGTGCTGCTGGCGATCGGCGTCGGCACCGGGCTGTTCCTGTCGCCTGAATTCCTGGCTGTGCTCGGCGGCTACATGGTCGTTACCACGGCCTATTCGCTGTCGTTCAAGCGCATGCTTCTGGTCGACGTGCTGACGCTTGCCGGCCTCTACACCATTCGTGTGCTGGCCGGCGCGGCCGCCACGGGCGTCGACGTCTCGTTCTGGCTGCTCGCCTTCTCGATCTTCTTCTTCCTGTCGCTGGCACTGGTGAAGCGCTTTGTCGAATTGCGCACCACGGCCATTCCGCCCGGCGAACGCATTGCCGGCCGCGGCTATCGCACCGAAGACCAGGAGATTGTCGCCCAGGCCGGCATGGCTTCGGCGTTCTCCTCGGCGCTGGTGCTGGCGCTCTACATGGACAGCGTCGCGGTGCGCGAACTCTATCCGCATCCCTGGCTGATCTGGCCGCTGGCGCCGATCGTGCTTTATCTCACCATGCGTGTCTGGATCCTGGCGCGCCGCGACGAAATGCACGACGACCCGGTCGTCTTCATCATTCGCGACTGGCGCAGCCAGATCGTGGTGGCGATCGGCGCGGTGCTGCTGGTCATCGGAGGCTGGTAGGCATGGCAGAACGCTTCCAGAGCTTTGGCCTTGCCACGCCGCCAGCGGCAAGGGCGATCCACGCCGATGACGCCATTGCGCTGCTGAAGGGCGGCCAGGCCAGGCAAGCGTCGCTGCTTGCCTATGGCAACGGCCGATCCTACGGCGATTCCTGCCAGAACCAGCTCGGCACCGTCATCGACATGCGGCCCCTGAACCGCATTCGCGGCTTCAACGCCGAGAGCGGTCTGCTCGAAGCGGATGCCGGGGTGCTGCTCGCGGATGTCATTGCATATGCCGCGCCTCACGGCTTCTTCCCGGCGGTGGTGCCCGGCACACAATTCGTCACGCTCGGCGGCGCCATTGCCAACGATGTCCATGGCAAGAACCATCACCGGCGCGGTACGTTCGGTTGCCATGTGGAAAGTTTCACGCTGCTTCGGTCGGATGGACACAGCTATCGCTGCTCTGCGACCGACAATCCGCGCCTGTTTCGAGCGACCATCGGCGGCATGGGGCTCACCGGCCTGATCCTCTCGGCTTCGATCCGGCTGATGCGGGTTCCGTCGCTCGATATCGTGGAAAAGACGACGCGGTTTCGCGACCTCCGCGAATATTTCGACCTTGCCGAAGCGGCGGACCAGGCCAATGAATATGCCGTCGCCTGGATCGACCAGCTCGCCGGTGGCCGCAACAGCGGACGGGGGCTACTGTTTACCGGCAACCACGCCGAGCACGGCTCGCACGCGGCCGCGCGTGCGAGCGCGAAATTCTCCGTTCCGCTCCAGCCGCCTTTCAACGTGCTCAGCCGGCCGTTCCTGACCGCTTTCAACGCCGCCTACAGGTGGAAAAAGGGGCAGGCCAAGGTGCCGCGCCAGGTCGAATACCAGGGCTTCTTCTTCCCTCTCGACGGTGTGCGCGACTGGAACAGGCTCTATGGACCGAAGGGGCTGTTCCAGCATCAGAGCGTGGTCCCGGAAGGGGCCGCGCGCGCAATCGTGCCGGCACTGCTCGCGGCGGCCAGGCAGGCCGGGCAGGGGTCGTTCCTCACCGTCTTGAAGCGCTTCGGTGGGGTCCGCTCGCCGGCGCTGCTGTCGTTCCCTCGTCCGGGTTACACGCTGACGCTGGACTTCCCCAACAGGGGAGCGGCGACACTTGCCCTGCTCGACGAACTCGACCGCATGACGATCGCGGCTGGTGGGGCGGTCAACCCTTACAAGGATGCGCGCATGAGTGCTGCAACCTTCGTTGCTTCGTTCCCGGAGTGGCCGAGGCTGGAAGCGCTGCGCGATCCCGCCTTCATGTCCGACTTCTGGGCGCGCACGGCCGGGATTGTCGACCTGCCGCGGCGCGATGCAGAGGCAGCCGAATAGGTAAACTTAGAATGAATCGTGGTTTACGAAGGTTTAACATCCAGGTTTACCCAAAAATGTCTTGTGGGTTCACGAAATCTTTTCAGATTTGTATTAGCTGATATCACAGGGTGGCGGGCTACATGAAATATATCGTCTTCATTTTGTTTACGGTTATGACAAATGCTGCTGCGCAGCTGATGCTGAAGCAAGGCATGATGTCGCTCGGACCGATTTCATTCGAGGGCACCAATCCGCTGATCAAGCTGTTGCAGATCGTCTTCAGCCCCTGGGTCTTCCTTGGCCTGTGCACCTTCGTCATTTCGATGGCCTCGCACCTCTACGTGCTTTCCAAGGTCGAGCTTTCCTTCGCCTATCCGTTTCTGAGCTTGGCTTACGTCGCGGTCGCGATCTTTGCCTATTTCGTCTTCCGAGAAGACCTGAATGGCTGGCGCATCGCCGGCATTGCCTGCATCTGCGTCGGCACGGTGCTGATCGCGCAAAGTGGGCGAGGGCATGAAGATCAGAGCGCTTCCATCACGCCCGACAAGATACAAGCAAACGAGATCGTTCGATGAGACATGTGATTTTCGGGGGTGACGGCTTTGTTGGCCGTCACCTAGCGCCGAAGCTTGTGGCCGACGGTGAAGAGGTTGTCGTCGCCGACATCGTCAGGAGCGACCTTGCGCATTACCGCACTGTCCGCTTCATCAAGTGCGACGTCACCGACCAAGGCTCGGTTGCCGCGGTCGGGCTGAAGGCCGACGACATGGTCTACAATTTGTCGGCCAAGATGCTGTCGCCGATCCAGGTGCGGGCGAAGCGGCACGACTTCTTCTTTCCGGTCAATTTCCACGGCACCGAGCACATCCTGGAGGCCATGGACAAGGCTGGTGCCCCCAGGCTCGTCCACTATACGACCGACATGATCTATGGTCACACCGTCACCCAGCCGATGACCGAGGAGCACCCGGTCGCGCCGCTCGGCGAATATGGCTGGTCGAAGCAGAAGACCGAGGAACTGGCCGGCGAATGGCGCAAGCGCGGCATGTCGATCTCGCTGTTTCGCCCGCGCCTGATCATCGGCCCCGGCCGGCTCGGCATCCTCGAAAAGCTGTTCAAGCTGATCGACTGGAACTTTCCCGTGCCGATGATCGGTTCGGGCCGCAACCCTTATCAGTTCATCTCGGTGTTCGACTGCGCGGAGGCGGCGCGCGCCGCGTGGAAGGCCGGTGTGCCCAACGAGGCCTATAATCTCGGGTCGCTCAATCCGCCGCCGGTGAAGAAATTGCTTGGGGACCTGATCCGGCATGCCGGCTCGAAGTCGATCCTGATGCCTACCCCGGGCTGGGCGGTCAAGCGCACGCTCGACCTGCTCGACCTCTTCAACATGCCGATCATGGATCCGGAGCAATATCTGATCGCCGACGAGGACTGTGTGCTCGACGTGTCCAAGGCCGAACGGCAGCTCGGCTGGGTGCCGCAATACCGCGACGAAGACATGCTGATCGCCGCCTACAGCGAATACCGCGCCAAGAAGGCCGGGCCCGCCGTCGCCACCAAACATGTCCCCGCCGAATAGGGGCGCGCCGAACAGTTTATTGCGCACGACGCTAGCCGCGGGCGCGAACAGGAGATTGAAATGACCGTCATGGCCAAGCCGGAACAGACGAATACGCGCACCCTGGTCAGCGCGCCGACACTGTCGCCCGCCACCACCGCCAAGCCCGACCTGATCAGCGTCGAGCAGGCCAAGGCGATGGATGTCGCGGGGATGACCGGCCTGTTCAAGGCGCATCTCAACCCCGGCCAGCTGCATTTCATGAAGCTGCTCGGCTTCCACAAGATCAAGATCGAACGTGCAGAGGGCATGTTCTACATCGACCAGAACGGCCGCAAGATCCTCGATTTCTTCGGCGGCTTCGGGTCGCTGGCCTTCGGCCACAACCATCCGCGCATTCTGGAAGTGCGCAAGAAATTCCAGGAGGAAAAGCGGCAGGAAATCGCCATCGCCTTCATGTCGCAATATGCCGCCGCTTTGGCGCACAACATCGCCAAATGTTCGCCTGGCGATCTCGACATGGTGTTTTTGGGCTCGTCCGGCTCGGAAGCAATGGAAGCGGCGGTGAAGCTTGCCGAGCGTGCCGCCGGCCCGAAGCGGCCGAAAATCGTCTATGCCGAGAATTCATTCCACGGCAAGACCAAGGGTGTGCTGGGCATCACCGACGGCCAGCTCTACCGCGCCGACTTCAGGATGGCCGACAATACCGTGCGCATTCCCTTTGCCGATATCGAGGCCGTCGAGCGCCTGTTCCGCTCCGATCCGGAGATCGGCGTCATCGTGCTGGAAACCATCCAGGGCGGCGGTGGCATCATCCAGGCGCCGACTGAATACTGGCAGAAGCTGCGGGCGCTGTGCGACCAGTACGGCGTGCTGTGGGTCGCCGACGAAGTGCAGTGCGGCTATGGCCGCTCGGGCCGCTTCTATGCCTTTGAGCATCATGGCGTCGTGCCCGATGTGACGGCACTGGCCAAATCGCTGGGCGCCGGCAAGGCTGCTGTCGGCGCGATGATTGCGCGCCGCGAAATCTACATGAAGGCCTACGGCACGCCGAAGACGGCGATGATCCATGCCATGGCCACTTTCGGTGGCATGGGCGAGGCGTGTGCCACGGCGATCGAGGGCATCAACGTGCTTTACGACGAGGGGCTGATCGACAACGCCGCCGTCACCGGCGAGTACCTGCTGCAGCGGCTGCAGGCACTCAGGGAAAAATACCCGAAGATCATCAAGGACGTGCGCGGCAAGGGTTTTATGGTCGGGCTGGAGTTTCACGACTTCTCGCAGACCTTGCCGATGGTGCTGCGCCCCATCGTCAGCGTGCTCGACGAGAAG
Organism: Mesorhizobium sp. ESP6-5; assembly: GCF_020164695.1. Lineage (NCBI taxonomy): Bacteria > Pseudomonadati > Pseudomonadota > Alphaproteobacteria > Hyphomicrobiales > Phyllobacteriaceae > Mesorhizobium > Mesorhizobium sp. ESP6-5. The sequence continues at coordinate 152,005 of NZ_JAIUGR010000001.1, read as the reverse complement.
CTGAAGGGTTCGCTGTCCGGTTTTGTCGGCGCGCTGCTGCTGCGCGACTACGACGTGCTCGTCGCCTTCACCGAATACAACCGCAACGTCATCCGGCTCGAGCCGCCGCTGATCTGCCAGCGCGAGCATGTCGACCGCTTCGTCGATGCCTTCGACAGTCTCTTGGCGCGTGGCATCGTGGCGATCGTGAAGGATTTCGTCAAAAGCCAAGTCCGTTGAAACGAACGTTCGCCGAGAAGACATGCTGACCAAGTCGCCCGCTCCGCAAAGTCCACTCGACCGGCTCGCCGAGGCCGGTCTGGCGTGGGGCGAGGGGACCTATGCGCGGCTGGCGGCTCCGATCGGTGCGGCTGCCTTCGCCCTCTATATGCTTTTGACGGCGTTCACGGCCTGGGTGATGCCCGACGCCAACTGGGACATGCTGCCCTATCTCGCCATGTCGGAGGAGGGCACCTACCCCGATGCGCAGGCACTGCATGACTATGCCTACAACACCGTCAAATCGGGTGTCTCGGCCGGCGATTACAAGGCGCTGACCGACGATGGCGGCGGCTTCCGCAGCCACATGACGCAGAACGCCGCCGACTTCCATTCGTTGCTCGGCATGTACCGGATCAAGTTCCTCTATGCCGAAATCCTGTCGACGCTGAGTTCCGTCATGTCGCCGGTCGAAGCGATGCGACTGGTGCAGGTGTTTTCGGTCCTGCTGTTCGGCGCAATCACGCTGCTCTGGCTGCGCGGGGAAAAGGCATTGGCGTTGGCACCGGTGGTCGGCGCGGTGCTGATCATGGCCGATTTCGGCGACGCCGCGCGCGCTTCGACACCGGACCTGCTTACCTCGGCGCTGCTGCTAGGCGGTCTCTTCGCTTATGTCCGAGGCCGCGAGGTGGCGACGGCGATCCTGCTCTTCCTCGCCTTCATGGTGCGGCCGGACAACATAGTTTTCCTTGCCGTTTTCGCAGTGCTGCTGGTCCTGTTCCGGCAGAAGGCCTGGGGCGTGCTGGTCGGCTTTGCCGCTTCGCTCGCCGCGTATTTCGCCATTTCGCACTGGGCCCATCATCCCGGCTGGTGGCCGCATCTGTGGTTTTCCAGCATCGGGCAGCACTACAATATGGACGGGTTCGAGCCGGCTTTTTCCGTCACCGCTTATCTCCGGGCGTTTGCCGCCTCGCTGCTGCGCGCCATCAACCTGAACAGCTGGGTCGGGGTCTCGGTTCTGGCGCTGGCCGGGTGGTTTGCGGCCGACCGCGCCGGCTTCAGGCTCGGCCGCCGCGCGGGCATTCTGTTTGCTGCGCTGGTGCTCGGTGCGCTCGCCAAATTCAGCGTCTTCCCGATCCACGACACGCGCATTTATTTCCCGCATCTGATCCCGCCATTCCTGCTGCTGGCCCCCCCCTTCATGGCGTTGTGGGCGGCGGTCACCGGCGGCCAGCACCGCGCCGCCCTGCACGTCATACCAGGAGACAAATCATGAGTTCAGTTTCCAACCTGGCGCGCATTGCCCTGTCGCTCGGCCTTCCCGCCGGCCTGCTCGATCGCGGGCCGTCGCTGCGCGGCACCAAGTTCCTCGCCAAGGCGGCGCTGAAGGCACGCTTCAGTGATAGCGGCCGGCCATTCCAGATGGTCAATGTCGGCGCCTGCGATGGCGCGCTGTTCGATGACGTGACGCCTTGGCTGCACCGCATTCCAAAGGCCCGCGCCATGCTGGTCGAGCCGATCCCGTACAACCAGAAACGGCTGCGCGCCAATTACCCTGACACGGACCGCTTCGTCATAGAACCCGTCGCGGTGACGAGAACTAAAGGCACGATCACGGTCCACACCTTTGACGCTGCCGCACTCGAAGCCGGCACGCTGCCGATCGAGTTCATCGGCTGCTCGTCGGTGACCGACACCAACCTGATGTCGGGCAAGAATGCCTGGGGCGAGGCCGACGCCAATTTCAACAAGTTCGCGCCGCATCTGAAAGACATCGAGGTGCCGTCGGAGACCTTGCAGACATTGCTCGACCGCAACGGCATCACCCATATCGACGCCTTCCTCGTCGATTGTGAAGGCGCCGACTGGATCGTGTTCGAGCAGCTCGACCTCAAGCGCTATCGTCCCGGCATGATCAAGGTCGAGGTTGGTGCGCTGCCCGCGCCGGAGATCGGACAGGTCGTGGTCAAGCTGAAGACGGCGGGCTATCAGGTCGGCTTCCAGGCCGAGGACGTCTGGGCTTTCGCCTGACGGGTAGATGTTTTCCTGATTTGGGGAGGGGTCGCGCGGCATCCGAGGCGTGTCGCAAACAGGCGGTAGCGCCGTCCCCGTCGCCTGCATATTGTGCGCCGATCAGACGGGCGCCGACGCCGCCCGCAACAGCATTCTGGAGTCGCGGGCAATGGCAGAGTTTCCGAAAAAGGCGAAGGTCGTCATCATTGGCCTCGGCGGCATTGTCGGCGCATCGATCGCCCATCATCTGATCGAGCGCGGCTGGGACGACATTGTCGGCATCGACAAGTCGGGCATCCCGACCGATATCGGCTCGACCGCGCACGCTTCCGACTTTTGCTACACCACCAGCCACGATTTCCTGTCGTGCTGGACGACGCTCTATTCCATCGATTTCTACGAGAAGATGGGTCATTACGCGCGCGTCGGCGGCCTCGAGGTCGCCCGTGTCGGCGACGACGGCCGCATGGATGAGATCAAGCGAAAGATCGCCTCGGCCAAGGCTTTCGGGACGCGCGCCCGTTTGATCGACCCCGCCGAGATCAAGGAAAAATTCCCGCTCATCGAACAGGATCTGGTGCAGGGCGGCCTGTGGGATCCGGACGCAGGCCTCGTCATTCCGCGCTCGCAGACCGTTGCCGGCAAGCTGGTCGACCAGGCGGAAGCGTCCGGCAAGCTCAAATCCTTCGCCAACACGCCGGCGAAGTCGCTCGTGGTCAAGGACGGCCGCATCAGTGCCGTGGTGACCGACCGCGGCACGATCGAGGCCGACTATGTCATCGTCTGCGCCGGCATCTGGGGCCGGCTGATCGCCGAGATGGTCGGCGAGGACCTGCCGGTCATGCCGATTGACCATCCGCTGACCTTCTTCGGCCCGTATACCGAGTTCGCCGGCACCGGCAAGGAGATCGGTTGGCCTCTGCTGCGCGACCAGGGCAACTCGGCCTATATGCGCGACACCGGCGACCCCAAGACCGCCGAGGGCGGCCAGATCGAATGGGGTTACTACGAAGAGACCAATCCGCGCCTCTGCCATCCGCGCGACCTGCTGGAGAAGGACCAGGCACGACTGTCGCCGTCGCAGCGCGATCTCGACATGGAGCAGATCCTGGCGCCGCTCGAACGCGCCATGGAACTGACGCCGATCCTGGGCGAACTCGGCTATAACGAGAGCCATTCCTTCAACGGGCTGCTGCAGGTGACGGCCGATGGCGGCCCGTCCATGGGCGAGAGCCAGAAGGTGAGGGGCCTGTGGTACGCCGTCGCCATCTGGGTCAAGGACGGCCCTGGCATGGGCAAGCTGATCGCCGACTGGATGACGGATGGCCGCACCGCGATCGACCACCACGCCATCGACTATGCGCGCTTCTATCCGCACCAGACCAAGGAACAATTCATCTGGGATCGCTGCACCGAGACGGCGATGAAGGTCTACAACCCGGCGGTGCATCCGCGCGAACCCTTCTCCAAGGCCCGCAACATCAGGCGCTCGCCGTTCTGGGAGCGTGAAAAGGAACTCGGCGGTTATTTCATGGAGCTGGGCGGCTGGGAGCGTGCGCACGGCTATGCCGCCAACGAGCATCTGCTTGAGAAGTATGGAAACCGCGTGCCGGTGCGCGAGAACGAATGGGACAACCGCCATTTCTGGCGCGTCTCCAACGCCGAGCATCTGGCGATGAGCGAGGATTGCGGTATCGTCAACCTCTCGCATTTCTCGATGTATGACATCGAAGGACCCGACCATGTCGCGCTGCTGGAATGGCTGTGCGCGGCCAAGATCGGCGGCGACAACAACATCGGCAAGGGCATCTACACCCACTTCCTCGATGAGCAAGGCATGGTGCGCGCCGACTTCACGGTGATCCGCATGGCCGACCGCTGTCGGCTGATCGACGGCGCCGACGCCGGGCCGCGCGACTACCAGTACATGCGCCGCACGGCCCAGGACAAGGGGTTCGACGTCACCATCACCGACGTGACCGAGAAGTACGTCACCATCGGCATCTGGGGGCCGAATGCCCGCACGACGTTGCAAAAGGTGGTCGAGAACCCGGATGGGCTTTCGCCGGAGAATTTTCCGTTCGCGGCGATCAAGCCGGTCCGGATCGGCGGCAAGGACGTTACGGCGTTCCGTATTTCCTATGTCGGCGAGCAGGGCTGGGAACTGCATATGCGCTACGAGGATGGTCTCGCCGTCTGGGACGCGCTGCGCTCCACCGGTGTCATGCCATTCGGCGTCGAGACCTACGCCAATACGCGCCGCATGGAGAAGAGCCTGCGGCTGCAGAACGCCGACCTCTTGACCGAGTATAATCTGCTGGAAGCCGATCTCGCCCGCCCGAAGGTCAAGGAGAACGATTTCTGCGGCAAGGCCAAGCACTTGGAGTATCGTGAGCGCGCGCACCAGCCGGCGATGCTATGCACGCTGGTGATGACCGAGAACAGGGATTCCAGGGGTGTCGCCCGCTATCCCGTCGGCATCATGCCGGTGATGGACCCCGAGAGCGGGGAAACACTGGTCGACGAACTCGGCCGCCGGTCGTTCACCACCTCGGTGGCCTATGGTCCGACCATCGGCAAGAACATCGCGCTCGCCTATCTGCCCTGGGCCTATGCCCAGGAAGGCCGCAAGCTCGACGTGGAGTATTTTGGCGAGACCTATCCGGTCGAGGTCGCCAGCGTCGGCTACAAGCCGCTTTACGACCCGGAGAATCTCAAGCCGCGGAGCTGAGCCTTCCGCCAAGAATCTCGCGCGTGTTTTGGATGAGCCCGGCCCAGGTCGGGCTTTTCTCTTTTTCAGCTGTCGATTCTGGCTTACCCTCGCGGCATGTCTGGTTTTGGCACTGCAAGACATCTGCTTTCGAGCGTCGTCGCGCTGGCGCTGACGCTCTGGCCGACGACAATGTCTCGCGCAGACGAGCCGGTGGATGTCGAACTGGTGCTGGCGGTGGACGTGTCGCTGTCGATGTCGGCCGACGAGCTCGAGATCCAGCGTCATGGCTACGCGGCGGCGCTGACGCACGACAATGTGCTGCAGGCGATTACCGATGGCGCCTATGGCAAGATCGCCGTCACCTATGTCGAATGGGCCGGCACCAACTGGCAACGCGTCATCGTGCCGTGGACAGCGATCGCGACCCGGGCCGATGCGGAGCGGGTGGTGGCGCAATTGTCGGCTCAGCCGCCCAACAGCGCGCGGCGCACCTCGATCTCCGGCGCGCTGGAGTTCGGCAGCGACCTTTTCGCCGAAAGCGGCTACCAGGGAACCAAGCGCGTCATCGACATTTCGGGCGACGGGCCAAACAACCAGGGCGCGCCGGTCAATCTCGCCCGCGACGGGGCGGTCAGGCAAGGCATAGTCATCAACGGCCTGCCGCTGATGACCCGAGGCGGCTTTTCCGGCGTCTATGACGTCAACGATCTCGATCGCTACTACAGCGACTGCGTCATCGGCGGTCCCGGCGCCTTCATGATCCCGGTCAACGACTGGACGCAATTTCCCGAAGCCATCCGCCGCAAGCTGGTGCTGGAGCTTGCCGGCCCGGCGTCACGGCAATGGGCGGCGGAGGAGGCGGATCATCCGCCAGTGGTGCTGGCGCAGGACAAGCCCATCGCCGACTGCCAGGTCGGCGAGAAAATGTGGCGCAACCGCAACTGGATGCCCGACGCCAGATAGCGCAATCCCAAGCCGGGTTGCCGGCTGCTTTGCGCGCAAACACGGTCCTGTTGATTGACAAGCCCGTCGGCCTCTGTGAACAATTTCCCGCAGAAAAACAAAAGGGGAACCGATATGAACAGAATAGTCGTCCTTGCCGCGACATTGACACTTGCCGCGGGCTTGTCCGCGCCGGCGATGGCCGCCACATCGCTCACCATCGGCATCAGCGGATGGACCGGATTCGCGCCGCTGACACTCGCCAAGCAGGCAGGGCTGTTCGAGAAGCATGGGCTCGACGTGACCTTGAAGAAGGTGCCGCAGGCCAGCCGTCCGCTCGCCATCGCCAGCGGCGACCTGCAATGCGCCGCCACCACGGTCGAGACCTGGCTGGTCTGGAACGCCAGCGGGGTGACCACCAAGCAGATTTTCCAGCTCGACAAATCCTATGGCGCCGACGGCATCGTGGTGCGCAACGACATCAAGACGGTCGCCGATCTCAAGGGCAAGACCGTCGCTTCCTCGGCGCCTGGAACGTCGCCCTACTTCCTGCTGGCCTGGGTGCTGAACAAGAACGGCATGTCGACCAAGGATGTCACGGTCGTCAATCTCGAACCCGACGCGGCGGCGCAAGCCTTCCTCGCCGGCCAGAACGATGCGGCCGTCACCTACGAGCCCTTCATCTCGGCCGTGCGCGACAAGGCCGACCAGGGCCATATCCTGGCGACCACGCTCGACTATCCGATGGTTCTCGACACGGTCGGCTGCACGCCTGAATTCCTCAAGGCCAATCCCGACGCCGCCAAGGCGCTTGCCGACAGCTATTTCGACGCCCTCGACATGATCAAGAAGGAGCCGCAGAAATCCTATGAGATCATGGGCGCCGACGTGAAACAGTCGGCCAAGGAATTCGAGGATTCGGCAAAGTACCTGAAATGGGCCGACAAGGCCGAGAACAAGCAGTTCTTCACCAAGGAATTTCAGGACTTTTCCAAGACCGCCGGCGATCTGCTGCTGCAGATGGGGCTGATCAAGGAGGCACCCGACGTCGCCACTCTGGCCGACACCAGCGCCGTGGCGAATTGACGGTTCAACCCCTGGGCACCGTGCGGTGGCGCAGAGCGCCGCCGCCTTGCCGCTGACAAAGGACGAAGATGCGCCCCTTGCATCCTGTCTCTCCGAGCCTGCGAACAGTGCTCGGTATCTCCTTCTTCGTGCTGTTCGTGGCCTTCTGGGCTTGGATCACGCTTGGCGGCCACGTCAACCGTATCTTCCTCGCCGATCCGCTGTCGATGCTGCGGGATGGCTGGCGGCTGCTGGTCGAGGATCGTTTCTGGCTCGACATACTGATCACCATCTGGCGGGTCTTCGGCGGCTTTGTGCTGGCCTCGGTCGTCGCGGTACCGCTCGGCATCGCCATGGGCGCCTGGAAGCCGGTGGAAGCGTTTCTGGAGCCCTTCGTCTCCTTCGCCCGCTATCTGCCGGCGTCGGCCTTCATTCCGCTGCTCATCCTGTGGGCCGGCATTGGCGAGCTGGAAAAACTGCTCGTCATCTTCGTCGGCTCGGTGTTCCAGATCATCCTGATCATTGCCGTCAAGGTTGGGGCCACGCGGCGCGACCTGGTCGAGGCCGCTTATACGCTGGGCTCGACCAACAATGGCATCGTCAGGCGGGTCATCATGCCGGCCAATGCGCCCGAGATCGCCGAGACGCTACGGCTGGTGCTCGGCTGGGCATGGACCTATGTCATCGTGGCCGAATTGATCGGCTCATCGTCGGGCATCGGTTACATGATCATCAACAGCCAGTCGCGGCTGGCGACCGGGCAGATCATCTTCGGCATCATCGTCATCGGCCTGATCGGGCTGTTGTCCGATTTTGCGTTCAAGGCGTTCAACCGCTGGCTCTTTCCATGGAGCCTGGCGTGAGCAAGCTTCTTATCGAGGGTGTCTCGCGAACCTTTGCCGGCGTGCGGGGTGGAGAACCCGTCAAGGCGCTGATGCCAATCGACCTGGCGGTGGCGGCCAACGACTTCATCACCGTTTTGGGGCCGTCCGGTTGCGGAAAGTCGACACTGTTGAGGATCGTCGCCGGCTTGGAGGCGCCAAGCGAAGGCCGCGTTCGGCTAGACGGCAAGACGGTGACGCGGCCCGGGCCGGACCGCGGTATGGTCTTCCAGTCCTACACGCTGTTTCCATGGCTGACGGTCGCCGAAAACATAGGCTTCGGCCTGCGCGAACGGGGGATGGCCGAAAAGGAGCGGGACGACATTGTCGCTTCCTATGTCGATCTCGTCGGGCTGAAGGGGTTCGAGAACCATTGGCCGAAACAGCTTTCAGGGGGCATGCAGCAGCGCACGGCGATTGCCCGGGCGCTAGCCAACGATCCCGAAATCCTGTTGCTGGACGAGCCGTTCGGGGCGCTGGACAACCAGACACGCGGGCTGATGCAGGAATTGCTGCTCGGCATATGGGAACGGCGCAAGAAAACGGTGCTGTTCGTCACCCACGACATTGAGGAGGCGATCTTCATGGCCTCGCGCGTGATCGTGATGACGGCGCGGCCCGGCCGCATCAAGTCGGATGTCTCCATCGACCTGCCGCATCCCAGGCACTACACGCTGAAGACCAGTGCCGAATTCTCGGCGTTGAAGGCGCGGCTGACCGAGGACATCCGCGTCGAGGCGATGCGGACGGCGCAAGTGCGGTCGGCCGAGACCTGATCGGGATCAGGCCGCCAGCAATTGCTTGCGGTCGACGCGTTCCTGCTGCGGCGAGCGGGCGTAGAGCTCGCGGTAACATTTCGAGAAATGCGAGGCCGAGACGAAGCCGCAGGCGACCGCCACCTCGACCACCGGCAGCGACGATTGGATCAAGAGATGCCGGGCGCGGTCGAGGCGGATTTCGAGGTAGTAACGGGCAGGCGACCGTCCCATCTCGGTGCGGAACAGGCGCTCGATCTGGCGGCGCGACAGGTCGACATGGTCGGCGATCTCGATCAGCGACAGCGGCTCGGACAGATTGGCCTCCATCAGCTCGATGATGGTCAGCACTTTCGAGTTCTGCACGCCGAGGCGGGCGCGCAGCGGCAGGCGCTGGCGGTCGGTCGGACTGCGCACACGATCGGTCAGCACCTGCTCGCACACGCGGTTGACGAGGTTCTCGTCGAAATCGTCGCCGATCAGCTTCAGCATCATGTCGAGCGCGGCGGTGCCGCCGGCGCAGGTGTAGATGTTCTGGTCGATCTCGAACAGGTCGGCAAAGACATTGGCCTTCGGGAACGCTTCGGAAAAACCGGGCAGGTTTTCCCAATGGATGGCACAGCGCTTGTTGGACAGGAGCCCGGCGGCGGCGAGGATATGTGCACCGGTGCACAGGCCGCCGACGGCGACGCCGCGATTGTATTCCTCGCGCAGCCAGGCAAAGGCGGACTTGTTCTGGTAGCGCTCGACATTGGTGCCGCTGCAGACGATGGCCATATTGGGGCGATCCGGCCCCGCCATCTTCTTGCGTTCCTCCTCCAGCGAGGTGTTGACCGCACACTCGACGCCGTTCGAGGCGCGCACCGGCTTGCCGTCGATGCTGGCGAGGCGCCAGCGATAGGCCTCGTAGCCGAGCATCCGATTGGCCGAGCGCAGCGGGTCGAGCGCTGTCGCAAAAGCGATCATGGTGAAATCGGGGATAAGGAAGAACACAAACGATCGCTTGATCGGATGCTTGACGGCGTTCACGGGGAACCTCATCTGGCCATGACGCGAACAGGATGTCGCGAATAGCATAGCGTCATCAGGAAAAACCATTCCTGTCAATCGTCTAGACGGCTTTGGGAAGATTAAATTTGCGACATGGGTCGCAAATGGGCAATCGCCGCGCGGTGCTGCTCGAACCAGGCCACCGTCAGGTTGTGAAAGGCGATGGAAGCGCAACAAAATAAACGCCGCCTCGGCGGACCGAGGCGGCGGCAGTCAACCCTGAAGCCGCGGCAGGGGCGCGGCTCTGGAGGTGTCTTATATTTTCGATTTCTACGCAGTTCCGGCCGGGAAAATACGGTTTTCCTGGAACCGCGCTCGTTCAGGCGACGAAGCCGAGACGTGCCGCGGCCATGGCGCCGGTCTGGCCGGGCATGGTGTTGGCAAGACGCTGACGCTCGAGAGCGGTGGTCAGGTTCATTTCGCGGCGGGCGAAGAGGCGGGCAAAAAGCTTCATGATCATCTCCAATCGGTTGCTCGCGCATTGGCCCGAAAATCGAATTGATTTTCGGAAAGCACGATGCGCAGACTCAAAGTGTTAGAGCGTACTTTGTGCGTCCAATAGGACGCACGTCGCTCTAAACGGGTCGCCTTCGCTTGATGGAGTGGGGCAGCTCGTTTGCTGACGGTGATATAGGCTTGTGTGAGCAGGAACTAAATCGCAAAAGCGAAGCGCTTGATATGAAAAGCGACACCGGATGCGACATATTTTGGCAAGCTACGAGCAATATGCCTAGGATTTATGAATATTTACAAAGAGTTAATCAAAAAATCGAGCTGCTATGCGGCTTGCTCATATGCGCCATGCAGCGGCGGCATGGCTCATGAATTCGTTTGAATACAAATAAAATAGAGAAGGCCTGCCGGGCGGGCTGCGCGGCAGGCCTTCAGCACGGGGTACACACGATTTACTTTGCTCCAGCCCAGGATCCGACGCCGCTGCGAATGCCGGTCTTGGCGTCGGAAGCTTCCGGCCAGCCGATATCCTTCTGCAGCTCGATCGGCAGTGAACGGATGGCGCGTTCGGTCTGGTAGCGGGTGCGGGCCGCGTTGAATTCGGTCGCGATGCGGCCGAGGGACGATAGGATAGACATTTCGATCTCCTTTGCTACGGCACGGCAAGCGCCGGCAATGCGTTACGTCAGGTCTGTTTCAGCTTCATTTCACGTCGATGCAGGTCTGCGCCGTGGTCGTTTCGTGGCCGCTTTTGGCAGCATGCTGCTTCGATGGAGTTGACTATGCTCCCGGTCTGATGTTCAATCAAACGAAATGGAATGATGTTTTGTATCAGAAAAATTGAAGGTCGATCGTCATGAACGCCCCACTCAATCACCCGCTGCCGCTGCTCGACCTCGACGTTTTGCGCACCTTCGTGGCGATTGCCGAGACCGGCAGCTTCACCACCGCGGCCAATGCGGTGTTTCGGACGCCGTCGGCCGTCTCCATGCAGATCAAGAAGCTGGAGGATATTCTCGGCCGCTCGGTGTTCGCGCGCGACGCGCGTTCGGTGACGCTGACCACGGACGGCGAAATGCTGCTCGGCTATGCCCGGCGGCTTTTGTCGATCAACCGCGAGGTGGTGTCGAAGTTCATCATCCCCGATATTGTCGGGGTGGTGCGGCTCGGCTCACCTGACGACTATGGCGAGCGCGTGCTGCCGCATGTGTTGAAGCGTTTCGCGCAGTCGCATCCCTCGATCGCCGTCGACGTCACCATCGACCAGAGCAGCAATCTGCGCCGGCGCATGGATGACCGGGCGCTCGACATCACGCTGTTGACCAATTCGTACAAGACCAGCGCGCTCGGCGCCGAGGTGCTGTTGACCGAGCCGATCGTGTGGGCCGGCGCCAAGGGCGGCTGCGCGCATCTGCGCGAACCGCTGCCGGTTTCGCTTTGGGAAGAGGGCTGTGCCTGGCGGGCCGGCGCGCTCGAGGCATTGGGCCGCGAGGGCCGCAACTATCGCGTCGCTTATATGAGTGCCCATACCGCAGGCCAGCGCGCCGCGATCATGGCCGACCTCGCGGTCGCGCCGCTGCCGAGATCGTTCCTGGGTAACGACATGGTCGAACTCTGCCCTAAGGACGGAATGCCCGATATCGGCACTTACAATCTTGCCATGGTGGTGGCGCCGGACGCCAGCGCGCCGGTCAAGGCCGTCGCCGACCACATCCGCGCGACCTTCGAAGTGTTCAGGGAAACCGGCAAGTTCTGATCGATGTCGTGGGGCCGAGTTTCAATGCTCGGCGATCTCGTCACGTTCGCCGAGCCGATTGATCGTCTGGCCGAAATGGTTGGTGTGCTGGGATGAAGCTTTGGTCGACGACTTGACCGTTTCCCTTTCAGCCCGAGTGTAGGCGTCGTCCGTGAGAAACGCGACGATGTGCTGACGCGCGCGCCGCGCTTCCGGCATGTCAATCAGCGGCCAGACGTGGAACATGCCTTCCTCGTAGATCAGCTCCACCTCGACACCGGCGGCGCTGGCTTTTTGTGCAAAGATGAGATTGTCGGGCGTGAGAAGATCGCGGGAGCCCGTCAGGAGCAGTGTCTTCGGCAATACCGACAGATCGCCATAGACCGGGCTGATACGCCAGTCTGTCGGATCCAATCCGGCACTATAGAGCCGGATTGCCTCACGCCCGCCGGCGATGCCCAACCATGGATCATTCCGCTCCGCCTCAAACACTTCGGGGTTCGCGAGCGAGACGTCGAGGCCGGGTGAAATCAGCACATGGCGCGACGGCACCGGCAAACCCTCGTCCGCCGCCATCATGGTCAGCACCACGGCCATGTTGCCGCCGGCGGAATCGCCCATGAAGACGATATCTTCCGCCTCTGTCTCATCGAGCATCTGGCGGTAGACAGCGCCGACCATGCCGAACATGGCGTGGAAATCGTGTTCCGGGGCGATGGGGTAGATCGGCACGGTGATGCCGTAGCCCAGCCGGTCGGCCATGTCGGCGATCAGATACCAGTGATAGGGCGTGATCTCAAAGACATAAGCGCCGCCATGCAGGTAGAGTATCCGCTTGTGCTCTCCGGCCTTGGGGGCGATTTCGTAGACCGGAAAACCGTCCACGCTGCGCGTCTGGATTTCGAAACGCTGATGCAGCGCGGCCGGCGGATGGTGATCCTCCGTCTTGCGCGCGGCGACGATCCAGCGCTGCAGGTTTTCCGGGCTGGAAAAGGCTTGCTTGCGGCTGTGCCTGAGCACGAAGGACACAACGTGGCTTTTCAAACTTGGCATGCGAATACACGAACTTCGGCTGCAGCCGACTAAGAGAACTCCCCCTTGTAACGAAGATCGTGCCTTGGCCGAGAATGTCAAGATTTACGGCGTGCCCACACGCTGGTGTGATCCGCGCGTCGTCGGCGCCGCGGCAAAAGTGCCGTGCGCAATCGGTTGCTGGTGGCCATCGGGGATGTGTGGGATCCCCGGTGGACGCCGAGCAATTTGTATTTGTCGGCGAACGTCGTCACCGCGTGGAGCCTAGCAGCAGCGAGGCGAGTGTGGCCTGCGGATCGTTCGGCGGCGATGCCGGCCAGCCGATGTCCTTCTGGACATGCGCCGGCAAGCTGTTCAGCGCGCGGATCGATTTGTTCCTGGCGTGGGCTTGCCTGATGACCACACCCAAGCGGCCGAAATTTTCGAACATCGTCATTGTCATCTCCCTTGAAGAACGGCGATGGCCAAGGACTGTCCTCAGCCGCCGTTCGATGTGCGGGTAAATGCGCTGTGCATGTATCTGCTGGATTTCGCGAAAACAGCGTTTCGGTTTCCGGATCGGACGATCCGGAAACATTTGCATACAAATAAATCGAGGGAGTGGCCGGCGCGTCTATTCGCGGCTGCGCCGAGCAGCATGGCCTTCGCGGGAGCGCCGGCGCGGTGCTGCATCTCCGGCGATGCCATCCTCGCTCACCGTCTTGCGCGGTGGCAGCTTCACCGCCGCCGCCAGTTTCGGGAACGGGTCGACCTTGTTGGGCAGCGCCATGGCGTAGACGAAGTGCTCCTGGAATTTCGGCTCGAGCGCCGTCTCGATCTTTTCGATCTGGCTCACCGTCTCCTCGATCTCGCGGCGATAGCCGCGATTGAGCAGCGCCATGCGAGCACCCGCGCCGGCGGCGTTGCCCACGGCCGAAACCTTGTCGAGGTCGCAATCGGGGATGAGACCTAGCACCATGGCGTATTTTGGATCGATGAAGGAGCCGAAGGCACCGGCGAAGTGGATGCGGTCGACATGCTCGGTGTTCTGTTTTTCCATCAGCAGCTTGGTGCCGGCATAGAGCGCCGCCTTGGCCAACTGAATGGCACGCACGTCTGTCTGGGTGATGGTGATCTTGGGTTCGCCTTCCTTCAGCACGTAAGAGAAGGTGCGGCCGTTGGCGACGACGCGCGGCGAGCGCGCGGCAAGCGATCCGTCGACGACACCATCCTCGGAGATGATGCCGGCGAGATACATTTCGGCGACGATCTCGATGATGCCAGAGCCGCAAATGCCGGTGACGCCGGTCGCCTGCACGCTGTCGAGGAAGCCGGGCTCGTCGGACCACAGTTCCGAGCCGATGACGCGGTATTTCGGCTCCAGCGTGTCTGGATCGATGCGCACGCGCTCGATGGCGCCGGGCGCAGCCCGCTGGCCACCGGAGATTTCGGCGCCTTCGAAAGCCGGACCGGTAGGCGAGGAAGCAGCGACTACCCGTGTACGGTTTCCGAGTACGATCTCGGCATTGGTGCCGACGTCCACGATCAGCATCATCTCGTCCTGGCGGTGCGGGCCTTCGGACAGGGTCACGGCCGCCGCGTCGGCGCCGACATGACCGGCGATGCAAGGCAACATATAGAGCCGTGCGCCCTGGTTGAGCTTCAGCCCGATGTCGGAGGCCTTGATGCGAACGGCGCCCGAGACGGCAAGCGCGAAGGGCGCGCCACCGAGTTCGGTCGGATCGATGCCGAGGAACAGGTGATGCATGATCGGATTGCCGACGAAGACGGAATCCAGGATGTCGTTGCGCTGGACATTGCCTTCCGCGCAAACCTTGTCGACGAGGCCGGAGATTGCCTCGCGGACGGCAACCGTCATGCCTTCGCGGCCATCCGGGTTCATCATCACATAGGAGACGCGGCTCATCAGATCCTCGCCGAAGCGGATCTGCGGGTTCGACGTTCCGGACGAGGCGGCGACGCGGCCCGACAGCAGCGACACAAGATGCATGGCGATGGTGGTCGAGCCGATGTCGCAGGCCAGGCCATAGGCCTCGTTCTTGAGGCCCGGCCACAGCGCGATGACGCGCGCAGTCTCGGTGTTCGTATCCTTGTAGATGGCGGCGGTCGCCGTCCAGTTGCCCTTGCGCAAAATACCTTGCACCTGCGGCAGCAGATAAAAATCGAAGTCCAGGCTTTTGAGGTTCCAGTCCTTCATCAGGGCGATCTTCAGGCGGTCGAGATCGCCAAGCGGCTTGTGCATGTCTGGTTCTTCGATCTCGACGTAGCACATGCGGATCGCGGAATCGCGGGCGATGACCCTGGTGTCGGCATCCTTGCGGATGGTCTGGGCGTTGATGACCGTGTCCTGCGGCACGTCAATGACGAGATCGCCGAGAATCTGGGCGGAGCAGGAGAGGCGGCGCCGTTCAGGCAGGCCGCGCACACGTTCATAGCGCTCTTCCTTAGGGCCTTTGGGCGATATGTGGTCGTTTGAGGAGGTGATCTTGTGCTTGGCGAAATTGCCTGCCTGCACCTCGATCTGGCAGCGCCCGCAAGTGGCGCGTCCGCCGCACACGCTCTCGACATAGACGCCGAGCTGGCGCGCGGCGTCGAGCACGGGCGTGCCGACAGGGAACCGCCCGCGCTTGCCTGACGGCATGAACAGCACGAGCGGATCGGTTATGTTTGCAGGCGAGTTCACGATTGCGCGCTTATCCCCGGCCCATGCGGGCTTCACGGCCACCGCGTCGGCGGCCGCCATTGCCGCCGCCTTCGCCCGGCGCATTGACCGCTGTCGGCGCCGCCACCGCCTGGCCGCCTTCGGCCGGCTTGTAATCCTTGTAGGTCTTGATCCATTTGGTGCAGTTCTCGTCGGTGCCGTTCAGCACGTTGGCGCCGCGCACCGCTTCCATTTCCTGCGGGCGCACCGGGTTCATGATCGCCGAGGTCATGCCGGCGCCGATCACCATCGGGATGAAGGCGGCGTTGATGCCATGGCGGTGCGGCAGGCCGAAGGAGATGTTGGAGAGGCCGCAGGTGGTGTTGACCTTGAGCTCTTCGCGGAGCCGACGCAGCAGGGCGAACACCTGGCGGCCGGCATCGCCCAGCGCGCCGATCGGCATCACCAGCGGATCGACGACGACGTCATGCGCCGGGATGCCGAAATCGGCGCAGCGCTGCACGATCTTCTTGGCGACGGCAAAGCGCACGTCCGGATCCATCGAAATGCCGGTCTCGTCGTTGGAGATGGCGACGACCGGCACATTGTATTTCTTGATCAGCGGCAGGATGGCCTCGAGCTTTTCCTCCTCGCCGGTGACAGAATTGACCAACGGGCGGCCCTTGGCGACTTTCAGCGCGGCCTCGATCGCGGCGGTGACGGAACTGTCGATCGACAGCGGCAGATCGACCAGGCCCTGGACGATCTCCAGCGTCTGCACCAGAAGGCCAGGTTCGGTTTCGTTCGGGTTGACCGAGGTGACGCCGGCATTGACGTCGAGCATGGTGGCGCCGCAGGCGGCCTGCTCCAGCGCGTCCTTGATGACGGTCTCGAAATTGCCAACCACCATTTCGGCAGCGAGCTTCTTGCGGCCGGTCGGGTTGATGCGTTCGCCAATCACGCAGAAAGGCTGGTCGAAGCCGATGATGATTTCTCGTGTCGCCGAGGCGACGATGGTCCGGGTCATGAAATCTCTCCGTCGTGATATAAAGAGTTCTTTATATCGTTATCTCTTGTCGATCAAGCGAATGGTCGCTCTCCGCGGAAGTCAATGCGCGGTCTTCACCATGTCCACCTGGGTTTCGGTAATGTCGTCGTGCAGGATGCGGTCCAGCCGGTCGGCGACCATCTGGTCGTCGCGGCGGATCTCGCGCTTCCACGGCTGGCGGCCCTTCAGCACGCCCGATTCATCGACGATCTCGGCGACATATTCCTCCTGGCGATAGGCCATCACATGGATGCCGGAGACACCGGGAATTTCCTTCACCTCGTTGATGATGTCGGTGCAGAGCTGCTTGCCTTCCTTCTTCTGGTCCTGGGCACCTTCCAGCCGCTTGATGATAGCGTCAGGGATATGGATGCCCGGCACGTTGGAGCGGATCCATTTTGCCGTCTTGGCGGAAGCGAGAGGGCCGACGCCACACAGGATGAACACTTTCTCGGTGTGGCCGAGATCACGTGCCTTCTGCATGAAGGTCTTGAACATCGGCACGTCGAAGCAATACTGCGTCTGCACGAATTGCGCGCCGGCGGCGATCTTCTTGCCGAGATGGATCGGGCGAAAGTCGAAAGGCGGCGCGAACGGATTGACGGCAGCGCCCAGGAATAGCTGCGGCGGCGTCGTCAGCTTGCGGCCGGACAGAAACTTGCCGTTGTCTCGCATGATGCGGCAGGTCTCCAACAGCGACATGGAATCGAGGTCGAACACCGGCTTGGCGCCCGGCTGGTCGCCGGCCTGCACGCCGTCGCCGGTCAGGCACAGCATGTTGGCGACGCCCATCGCGGCGCCGCCCAGCACGTCGCCCTGGATGGCGATGCGGTTCTTGTCGCGGCAGGCGATCTGCATGATCGGGGCGTAGCCCATGCGGGTCAGAAGCGCACAGATGCCGACCGACGACATATGGCAATTGGCGCCGGACGCATCGACGGCGTTGATGGCGTCGACCCAGCCGTCGAAGATCTTCGCACGGTTGTAGACATCCTCCGGATCGGCGCTGTCGGGCGGGTTCAGTTCGGTCGTCACCGCAAACTCGCCGCGCCTGAGCACGCGCTCCAGCCGGCCGCGCGAGGTGTGGCCGGGCAGGGGATCGAGCGGCAAATGGATGCCGGCCGGATTTTCGTCGAGCTGGCGGCCGGTCACGCGGAGGCTCCGGTCTTCGCGGCAGCGGCGGCGTCACGGGCTGCCGCGGCCTGCGCGGTCACCCTCAGCCAGGCAGAGGTTTCGCGCAACGACTGGTCGACCGGCTTCTGCACGGTGAGGATCCTGTCGGAGTTGACCATGTTCTGCGAACCTTCCCAGGCCTTGACCCAGACGCAGGGCATATCGGGTTCGACCTCGCAATTGCCGTTGGCGCGCACGCCGCCGCAAGGGCCGTTGCGCAACTGCTTGGGGCAGTTCATCGGGCAAGACATGCCGGTCGAGGACAGGATGCACTGACCGCACATGCGGCAGTCGAACATGAAGCCTTTTACGCGCTTTTCGACGAACTTGATTGGAGCCTCGACGCGGCCATAGCCGATACCCTTCCACAACGGGTGCAGCAGCAAGAAGGTGTCGGCGAAGCGGGCGTAAAACCATTCGAGCAAGCGCGAATGCCTGATCGACCACAGCCGTATCGCGAAGGAGCGCTGTACGCGCCGCTGCGGCGAGACATCGGCCGGCTTGTAGTCGGACTTCGGCGCCGCCTTCTTGACCTGAGTGGCCTGCGTAATGGCCACGCCTTCCTTGCTGACGGGAGTGGTTTCAGACATTTTCTTTGCCGCCGGCCTTGACCAGAGCGACCAGCCGCTCGCGGTCGTATTTCGCGTCGATCTCGTTGAAAGCCTTTTCGACCTCGGCTTCGAGATCGTCACCGACCGGAACTGGATCAGCCTTGCGCCATTCGGCCAGATAGTCGTCCGTGCCGCCGGCGCCGGTGCGCATGGCGCACATGTCGATCGCCTCGGTGAAGCGCAACGGCAGTTCGCGCTTGGCGTTCTGCCGGCCCTTCTTGACGATGACCTGGGCAGGAATGTCGCGCCAGTAGACGACGATAAGATCGGCCATGAATTCTCGCTCCTCGATCCCCGAGCATTGCCGCAAGCGCAGTTGGCCCGCTTGTTATGGGACGACGCGCGCGCATTCAAAAGCGACGCATTTGGATGTCGTAAAATGAAAGGTGCGTTTATTCGTTTGCGACCCATGCCGTGACGGGGTCACTGCAGCGGTAATGGCGGCGGAATTTGCGCTGTTCCGGACACTGGATGCGTTACCAAATGCCGGTTCTCAGCCCTGTCCAGACGTAGAACCAGATCGTCGGGTGGTACCACTGCTTCGATGGCAGCCCTGGATCGAACGTTGCAAGTTTTCCGGCCAGCGCGTCGCTGACCGCCTCGACGCAGATGTCGCGCGAAAACGCCGCCTGGCGCAGCGCATAGCTTGAGATGGTGTCACCTTGTTTCGGCTTGCCGCGCACCTGCTTCAGCACGCCACCAGTGTCGACGCCCGCATCGACCAGATGGACGGTGGTGCCGAAATTCTGCGGATCGCCTGAGGTCAACGCCCAATAGCCGCCATTCATGCCGCGATATTTCGGGGTGATGCCGGCATGATAGTTGAGCACCGGACACGGCATTTTGGCCAGCATCTCCCTGGAAATCAGCCGGCAGCCGTTCAGCAGCACGACGCCGGGCTTGATCGTCTCGATTGCCTGCAGACATTCCGGCCCGTTGGCGGATGCCACATGGATGATGACCTGGCCTTGCCGCGGTTCCGTTTCAAGCTTCTGCTCGGCAATCAACCGGGCGGCGTGTTTGACATTAAGCCGTTTGCCGAGCCTGCTCAGCACCATCGTGCCGAGCTGGCCGATGGCAGAGATCCAGCCCTGGCGTCGGGCGCGGCCCCGCAGCAATTGCTTTTTAGATTCAGGGGTTTCGAGGATGACGCTGACAGGGCCGACGCGGTCGGCGAGGTCGTTGATCATGGCCCAGACATGCGCGCCGCCACCGGTGACGACCACAATAGGTCGCGGATTTGGTTGCGACGCTGCCATTGATCTTTCCGTGCTCCAAGGACCGGCTGATGTGGCCGGACCTTAGGGCGGGCGGGTTAATCCTTGGTATGCCGGAAGCCTTACCAACCCATGAAGACCCCGGTCAGCGCATGAAGACTTGGTCAGCGCTTGAACTCCATGATGTCGAGCTTCGATTCATAGTAGGGCGCGGGGAACTCGATGCGCCATTCCTTGGCGCTGTTTCGGAAGGCGTAACCAACCTGGTCGGTCTGCGGGCCGCTGCCATAGGGCTTTGCCCGATCGTCGTTGACGGAGCCGGAGCCAAGATAGATCGAGCGCTTGTCGCCGTCGTCGAAGAAGCGGCCCTGGGTGCGCTGAGAACCGCTGATCTTTTCCAGCCGCCAGCCGGAGCCATCATCGGTGACCCTGCATTTGAACCAGCCATAGACAACGAGCGGGCTCAGTCCGCCGACCTTGATCGTGCGGCACCGCCAGTTGCCGGTGAGATCCTTGTCGGAGAAGGCGACCAGCGGCTTGGCCAACAGCGTGTCGAGCTGCTTGAGCTCGGCGGGGTTGGCCGCCTTTGCTTCGGCGAGCGCCGCCTTGCGGGTGTCGCCATATTTGTCGAGCCGCGCCTTATCGGCAGGCGTGATCAGTTTTTGCACTTGTCCGTCGGCAAGGGCGGGCAAAGTACAGCAGAGGAGACCAAGGGCGGCGATCAATGAGCGAAGGATCATCAAAGAATTCCCTGTTTTGTCTGGAACGGCGCTGCCGCCGCCTGGCGCATAACTTACCGGGTCGCTGGCGCCTGTCATCCGTGCTTAACAGCGTCTCGGTCAAAACTCATGGTGTGACGCATGCGAATCTTGCTTACGGGATCGTCGGGTTGGCTGGGCAGCGCGCTGGCGCCACTCCTGCGTGAGCTTGGACATGACGTGACCGGCCTCGATCCCGTTCCATCGGCCGAAACGCGGATCGTCGGTTCGATTGCCGACCGTGACCTCGTCATGCGTGCCGTCGGAGAAAACCGGATAGAGGCCATTATTCACAGCGGCGCGCTGCACAAGCCCAACATAGACAGCCACGCCAACAGCGATTTCATCGCGGCCAACGTGCAAGGCACGCTAAACCTGCTCGACGCGGCGGTGGCGGCCAATGTGCAACGCTTCGTCTTCACGTCAACGACCTCGCTGATGATCTCGCAGGCGATACGCGACGGCTTCAAGGGCGGTGCGCGCAAGGCGGCGTGGCTGACGGAAGCGATGTCGCCCGAGCCGCGCAACATCTATGGCGTCACCAAGCTATCCGCCGAGCATCTCTGCCGTCTCTACCACCTCCAGCACGGCCTGCCGGTGGTGGTGCTGCGCACGGCACGTTTCTTCCCCGAGGCCGACGACATGGCGCATGCCATCGAGCAGTCGGACGCCAACACCAAGGCGAACGAACTGCTGTTTCGGCGGCTGATGGTGGAGGACGCGGCGCAGGCGCATGTCGCCGCCTTGGAGAAGGCACCGGAGCTCGGCTTCGATACCTTCATCGTCTGTGCGCCGACGCCGTTCCAACCCGAAGATTGCGAGGCGTTGATCAGGGACGCGCCGCCCGTGGTGGCGCGGTATTTTCCTGAATTTCCCGCTCTCTACGCGAGGAAGGGCTGGACGATGTTTTCCTCGATCGACCGGATCTATGACGCGTCGCGGGCGAGGGACAGGCTGGGTTTTGCCTGCAGGACGAGCTTTGCCGACGTGCTGGCGGCGCTGGCAGCCGAAGACCCGGCCTGAAGCCGTCAGGCGTTCGCGGCCGCCCGCTCCAGGCCTGGCGTCAGGTCGCCAAAACCGGTGGAGCGGCGCTCATAGGCGAGGCCGAGCAGGGCGGCGGCCTTTTCCGCGACCTTGTCGAGCTCCGGATCATCGGTCTGCGCCAGATAGATCAGCTTCTCGTAATTGCCGAAATAGTCGTTGATCAGCTCCGGGTGCTTGTCCAGCCCGAGCGGCTTCATGAAGAAGGCATCGAACTGGCGGCACAGGAAGTCCGTCATGTAGAAGGACATCATGTCGTCGTCGGCGACCTTCGCATAGGCTTCCATGCCTTGATAGAACGCGAAGCAATGCGGGCCGGCCATGCGTTCGACGCCATGCTTCTCCAACACGCGGTCAAGCAGGCCGCCAGTGCCGCAATCGGCATAGCCGACGAAGATGTGTTCATAGCCTTCCGCCCTGGCCTTTTCGATCGCCTTGTCCATGGCCGGCGCGATGCGGTCGGGATGGAAATGAAACTCCGCCGGCAAACACGTCAATTCGAGGTGATCCAGCCCGAGCTGTTCCTTGACGGCCAACACCTCGCGCGCAATCATCCCGCAGGCGATGACGAGCAGCCTGTCTGTCTGATTCGGTTTTGTTTTTTTCGTCTTGACCAAGTCGAGCCGGCTTTTCGCTGTGGGGCTAATTTATCTGTCGAGGGAGACACCGTCCATGAAACTGCTACGCATAGCGCCGATGGCTATCCTTGCCTGCGCTCTTGCACTTACGGCCTGCGCCAACACCGTTCGGGGTGTCGGCAAGGATGTCAAATCGACGGCGAGGGCGGTCAAGGACACCGTCGCCAATTGATCGGCGGTCGTCCCTCATCTGGGGACAAAAAAGCCGCGCTGCAAGGCGCGGCTTTTTTTTCGTCGCCCTGATGCCTTGGATCAGGCCGAAGCACGCACGTTGTGCTTGCGCTTCATGAAATCCTTGGCGGTCTCGACCGCTACCGCCGCGTCGCGGCAATAAGCGTCGGCGCCGACGGCCTTGCCGAATTCCTCGTTGAGCGGCGCGCCGCCGACCAGCACGACATAGTCGTCGCGAATGCCCTTTTCCTTCATCGTGTCGATGACGACCTTCATGTAGGGCATGGTGGTGGTGAGCAGTGCCGACATGCCGATGATGTCGGGCTGGTGCTTTTCAATCGCGTCGAGATACTTCTCGACCGCGTTGTTGATGCCGAGATCGATGACGTCGAAGCCAGCACCCTCCATCATCATGCCGACGAGGTTCTTGCCGATGTCGTGGATGTCGCCCTTGACGGTGCCGATCACCATCTTGCCCTGTTTCGGCGCGCCGGTGGCGGCGAGCAGCGGACGCAGGATGAACATGCCGGCCTTCATGGCGTTGGCGGACAACAGCACTTCCGGCACGAACAGGATGCCGTCGCGAAAATCCTCGCCGACGATACGCATGCCTTCGACCAGCGCCTCGGTAAGCACCTTGTAGGGCGCCCAGCCGCGCTCGAGGAGGATGTTGGTGCCTTCCTCGATCTCTTCCTTCAGCCCGTCATAGAGATCGTCGTGCATCTGCTGCACCAGCTCGTCGTCGGAAAGCTCGGAAAGGATGATCTCGTCGTCGGACATTTTTATCCAGCTCCTCACGGCATCGCGACTGTGTCGCAAGGCACAAAATAATGGTGTTCATACCTAACCCGCAACGGGCGGGTATCCATAGCTGATTTGCGACTTCCCGCAAAAGGAAAGCGACTGGAAAATCTATCGGTTTTCTTGTCGATTTTGCGACAGGCGTTGGCGCGGACGGGCCGTTTCGAATAGGGTGCATGGCTACGATCCGGGCAAAGCCGCGTCATGCGGCCGCAACGGTTACGGACCAGCCATAGTCAGGCGGGCCATATTCAGGGAAGAGCGATCATGAGCGAACACGCGGCAGTCGACCAGGAAGCGTCAAACGCGCGGCGTGGGCGCGGCGCCAGTGGCGGAGCGGCGGCCAGGCGTGCGGCGCGCTCAGGCGGCGGCCCCGGCACCCAGCTCACCTATATCAAGCGCAAGATCAACGTCTACGAGGTGCTGAACGAGGAAGGCCTGGCGCTGATCGAGAAGAACACCGACACGGTGCTGGAAGAGATCGGCATCATTTTTCGCGATGACGCCGAAGCACTGCAGCTCTGGAAAGAGGCCGGCGCCGACGTCAAGGGCGAGCGCGTGCATTTTCCCAAGGGGCTCTGCCGTTCGCTCTTGAAGACCGCGCCGCCCATCTACACCCAGCATGCCCGCAATTCAGAACGCTCGGTGCAGATCGGCGGCAATGCGACGGTGTTCGCGCCGGTCTATGGTCCGCCCTTCGTGCGCGATCTCGACGGCGTCAGGCGCTACGCGACGATCGAGGATTTCCAGAATTTCGTGAAGCTTGCCTATATGGCGCCGTCGATCCACCATTCGGGCGGCACGGTGTGCGAGCCGGTCGACGTGCCGGTCAACAAGCGTCATCTCGACATGGTCTACGCGCACATCAAATATTCCGACAAGCCGTTCATGGGTTCGGTGACCGCACCGGAGCGCGCCGAGGACACGGTGGCGATGGCCAAGCTCGTCTTCGGCGACGACTTCGTCGAGAACAACACGGTGCTGACCAGCCTGATCAACGCCAACTCGCCGATGGTGTTCGACGAGACCATGCTTGGCGCCCTGAAGGTCTATTCGCGTCATAACCAGGCCTGCATCGTCACGCCGTTCATCCTGGCCGGCGCGATGAGCCCGGTGACGGTCGCCGGCACGCTGACGCAGGTCCTGGCCGAAGTGCTGGCCGGCGCCTCGTTCACGCAGCTGATCCGTCCGGGCGCGCCGGTGCTGTTCGGCACCTTCGCCTCGTCGATCTCGATGCAGTCGGGCGCGCCGACCTTCGGCACACCGGAGCCGTCGCTGGTCTCCTATGGCGCTGCCCAACTCGCCCGCCGGCTCGGCTTGCCGTTCCGTACCGGGGGCTCGCTCTGTGCTTCGAAAGTTCCGGACGCACAGGCAGCCTATGAGAGCGCCAACACGCTGAACTCGACCATTCTCGCCGGCACCAATTTCGTCCTGCATTCGGCAGGCTGGCTCGAAGGCGGGCTGGCCTCCTGCTACGAAAAATTCATGATGGATATCGACCAGCTCGGCATGACCCAGAAATTCTCCGAGGGCGTCGACCTGTCGGAGAACGGCCAGGCGATGGACGCCATCCGCCAGGTCGGCCCGGGCAGCCACTATCTCGGCTGCGACCATACCCAGGCCAATTTCCAGACCGCCTTCTACCGCTCGTCGATCGCCGACAACAACTCCTACGAGCAGTGGCTGGCCGAGGGCCAGAAGACCGCACCGCAGCGCGCCAACGATCTGGCGCGGCGCTGGCTGGAGGCTTACGAAGCGCCGCACCTTGATGAAGGCATCGATGAAGCCCTGAAGGATTTCATCGCCAAGAAGAAGGGGTCGATGCCCGACGCCTTCACCTGAAAGGAGCCCGAGTCAGGCGGGGCTAAAGTCGCCAACATCATCCACAAGGAAGTCTGGCGGAGCGCCTTCTCCGATCCGGACAAGAAGGGATGATTGCGTGCGCGGTATGATCGAGGAGATCACGGCCGCGCTTGGCGCCAACGGCCTCATCCTGCGTGGCGGCTTTCTCTTTCCCGATGACGAGGGTGGCCCTGATGGCGCCTCGGGTGAGCCGGCAAAGTCTGTCCTGCTGGTAGGGCAGGCGGGCGCCGCGCCTTGGCCGCATTTCCTGCGCTGGCGGGGCCAGCAGCCACAGGCGATCGCCGATCCGCTCGACACCTGGTCGCGGGAGGTCATCGGCGAGGTGGCGCAAGAGTTTGGTGCCCGCGTCGTTTCGCCGTCGGACAAGCCTTACCTGCCGTTCCAGCAATGGGCTGTTCGGGCGGAAGGGCTGAGGCCGTCGCCGCTCGGCATCCTCATGCATCCGCAATACGGGCTTTGGCATGCTTATCGCGGCGCGCTGCTGTTCGAGGACGAGATAACGCTTCCGGAATTTCAGGAGACGATCCATCTTTGCGACACCTGCGTCAACAAACCTTGTCTGAAATCCTGTCCGGTCGTCGCTTATTCGACGGATGGTTTCGCCTACCAGGCCTGCCTCGCGCATGTGCGGGGGGCGAATGGCGAGCCGTGCCGCAGTGGCGGTTGCCTCGATCGCAATGCCTGCCCCTATGGCGCGTCCTATCGCTATCCGCCGGAGGTCCAGGCCTTCCACATGGCTGCGTTCGCTGGTCCTTAGCGCATCACGCGATCCCGCACGAAATGTTGACCGCCGGGCTCAGGGAGCGCCTTGCCGTGGCGGCTTGCGCGGATATGTATCGCGCATCTGGCAAACGGAGCAGGCAATGATCAAGCAGGACCTTCACATCAAGACCAATGACGGTGTGGCGAAGGCGGGCCTGTTCCGCTCGGCCAAGGTTTCTTCAGCCAAGGCTGGCGTCATTCTCTACCAGGACGCCTTCGGTCCGCGCCCGGCGCTTGATCAGATGGCGGAACGGCTGGCGGGCGAGGGCTATGCGGTGCTGGTGCCCGATCTCTTCTACCGCAATGCTCCTTATGGGCCGTTCGACGCCAAGACCGCTTTTGTCGAAGAAAGGACCAGGGCGCCGCTGATGGCGCTGGTCACCGGCACGACGCAGGAAATGACCATCAGCGACAGCGCCGCCTTTGTCGACGCGCTCGCCGGCGAAGGCGTCACGGGACCGATCGGCACTGTCGGCTATTGCATGGGCGGGGCGCGGGCGCTCAACGCCGCTGCAACCTACCCCGACAGGGTCAAGGCCGCCGCCAGTTTCCATGGCGGCAACCTCGCCAGCGATGCCGCCGACAGCCCGCACCGCAAGGCGGCCTCCATCAAGGCGCGTGTGTATGTCGGCATGGCGGGCGTCGACCGGAGTTTCCCACCGGAGCAGTCGACCAAGCTGGCCGAGGCGCTGAGGACGGCGGGAGTCGACTATCTGCTGGAGAATTATGTCGGCATGGCGCATGGCTGGTGCGTGCCCGACCACAGTGTTTACGACGAAGGGGGAGCCGAGCGTCACTGGAAACGGCTGACGGCGCTGTTTGCCGAGACACTGACCTGAGTCTCGCGCGGCTATTCCCGCCTGTTGGCTGCCCGATCCGTTCGCGGTATCAGGGCGGTCTCGCTGAATGAGCGGGAGCCGCGCGGGAACGATCAACCTGATGCAATCCTATGATGTCGTGATCATCGGCGCCGGCGCCGCCGGAATGATGTGCGCCGTGGAGACCGCCAAGCGCGGCCGTTCGGTGCTGATCCTCGATCACGCGGCGGCACCTGGCGAAAAGATCCGCATCTCCGGCGGCGGCCGGTGCAATTTCACCAACATCCATGCGAGCCCGAAGAATTTCATATCGAGGAATCCGCATTTCTGCATCTCGGCGCTCAGCCGCTATACACAGCGCGACTTCATTGCGCTGGTCGAACGCCACGGCATTGCCTACCACGAGAAGACATTGGGGCAGCTGTTCTGCGACGGCTCGGCGCGCCAGATCATCGATATGCTGGTCTCGGAGATGCGGGGCAGGGGCGCCGAGCTGGTATTGTCGACCCGCGTCGAGGCTATCGGCAAAACCGAGGAAGGGTTTGAACTCGCTCTCTCCACGGGCTCGGTTTCCTGCCAGTCCCTGGTCGTGGCCTGTGGCGGCAAGTCGATCCCCAAGATGGGCGCGACGGGCTTCGGCTACGAGCTTGCCGAACGGTATGGCCTAGCCGTCGTCGAAACACGGCCTGCCCTGGTGCCGTTGACCTTCGACGCAAAAACGCTTGAGCGGCTTTCGCCCCTGGCTGGGAACGCGGTCGACGCCGAGATTGCCTGCGGCAAGACGCGGTTTTCCGAGGCGATGCTGTTCACGCATCGCGGCGTCAGCGGGCCATCCGTCCTGCAGATCTCCTCCTATTGGCGCGAGGGCGATGAGATCCGCATCGCCATGCTGCCGGGCACGGATGTGGCTGAGCTCGTCCGCGCCGCCAGGCGTGGCAATGGCCGGCAAGCGGTGCAGACCGTGCTGGCAAATCATTTGCCGAAACGACTGGCTCAGGCGATAGCCGAGCAAACCGGGCTGGACGGCAACCTCGCCGATCTTTCCGAGGCCCAGATCAAAACCGTCGAGGCCGCGGTCAACGACTGGCGCATCAAGCCAGCCGGTTCGGAGGGCTACCGGACGGCCGAAGTGACGCTCGGCGGGGTAGACACCAACGGCCTCGACCAGAAGACGATGCAGGCGAAGCTGATGCCGGGCCTGTTCTTCATCGGCGAGGTCGTCGACGTCACCGGCTGGCTCGGCGGCTATAATTTCCAATGGGCGTGGTCGTCGGGCTGGGCGGCGGGCCAGGCGTGTTGACATTCAGGTGAGGCCGGCCTGACCTCACTCGGTAAGCCCTGGACGCAAACGCCCAAATCGAGAAAAAATCTTTCCATCACCCCAAGGATTAGCCATTAGCCTTCGTCCAACAGGCAAATGATGGCGATGATGCTGGATGAGAGTGAAGCCTCCGACGTCGAACTGATCGGGCGGGCGAAGGGCGGAGACAGGGGGGCCTTCGGCAAATTGCTGGAGCGTCACTATGACTTCGTCTATCGCGCCGCCTATCGCTGGTGCGGCAGGAAGGCCGATGCCGAAGACATCGCCCAGGAAGTCTGTGTCAGGCTGGGCAAGGCGATCCGGGATTATCGCGGCAGCGGCGCGTTCACGACATGGCTCTACACCATGACGATGAACGCCGCGCGCGACACGATGCGCAAGACCCAGCGCGAGACGGTCAAGACCGAGGCCTATGGCGTCCATGCGCTGATTTCGGGCGAAGGCCCGGCCGAGGGTGAAGACCCCACCGAGGCGTTGTGGGCGGCGGTGCGGCAATTGCCGGACAAGCAGCGCGATGCCGTGATGCTTGTCCATGGCGAAGGCTTGAGCCACGCGGCCGCCGCCGAGGCGATGGCGATCTCGGAGACGACGGTTTCCTGGCACATCCATGAAGCGAAGAAACGGCTGAAGACGTTGATGCGTTCAGCCGGGGAAGTGTGACCATGGTCGACGACAACGAACTCAGAAAGCTGCGCAATGCAGCGGTACCGGCGCCGGACGAGAGCGCGAAGGCACGCGCCTTCGAAGCTGCCCTGCGCGCCTATGATCAGGAAAATATTTCCGCCGTCACCCAAGGATCGGTTGGCGGCCTTCGTCTCACGGAGCGAGCACAAAAGCTCTGGAGCGAGATCATGCAAAAGAAACTCATTGCCACGCCGGCCCTTGCCGGGCTCGTCGCCCTGCCGATCGCTGGATACGCCACCTTCCATTTGCTGAGGGAACAGCCGTCGCCGTTCGGCGGCGACGAGAAGATCACCGAGACGCTGGCCGACAAGCCGGCGACGCAGAAGCCAACCGTCGCCGAGCCGAAACAGGCTCCCACGGCGCCGGCCAAGGACAAGAAGGCAGACTTGGACGTGGAAAGCCGTGATGCCAGCGATGCGCTTGTGCCGGCTGCACCGCCGAACTCCGAATCGGATGCCGCCGGTGGCGCAGCACAACCGAGCGCACCGGTGAGCCCGACTGTATCGTCGAGGTTTGACCTAAAGACCTACAGCGGCAAGGAGGTGGAGTATGGGACTTTGCCAACCTCCAGGCCGGCCCCCGCACGCAGCGGTGAGGTTTCACGGGAGAGTGCCGGCCTCATGCCAAACGCGCCTAATGCCGCGCGGGCCAATCGCGTCCAAGCTGCCGAGCCCAAGCTTATGGCCCCGCAGCAGCCGGCGGCCATCCCGGCCGACCAGATCGCGCCGCAGGAGGAAAACCGCGATCGCGTCCAGGATTTCAAGACCAATCCCGTGCATGCGGCACTGCAAGACCCGGTCTCGACCTTCTCGATCGATGTCGACACCGCGTCCTATTCCTTCGTGCGCGGCTCGCTGAAGCAGGGCTACCTGCCGCAAGCCGACGCGGTCCGCGTCGAGGAGATGATCAATTACTTCCCTTATGACTGGAAGGGGCCGGAATCGGCCTCAACGCCGTTCAACTCGACCGTCAGCGTCATGCCGACGCCGTGGAACGCGCACACCAAGCTGATGCACGTCGCCATCAAGGGTTTCGACATCAAGCCGACCGAGCAGCCGAAGGCCAATCTGGTCTTCCTGATCGACGTGTCGGGCTCGATGGACGAACCGGACAAGCTGCCGCTGCTCAAGTCGGCGTTCCGGCTGCTGGTCAGCAAGCTGAAGGCCGACGACACCATCTCGATCGTCACCTATGCGGGCGATGCCGGCACCGTGCTGATGCCGACAAAGGTTGCCGAGAAGGACAAGATCCTCAATGCCATCGACAATCTGCAGCCCGGCGGCTCGACGGCAGGCGAGGCCGGCATCAAGGAAGCCTACAAGCTTGCCCAGCAGTCCTTCATCAAGGATGGCGTCAACCGAGTGATGCTTGCCACTGACGGCGACTTCAATGTCGGCCAGACCGATGATGACGACCTGAAGCGGCTGATCGAGAGCGAACGCAAGACCGGCGTGTTCCTGTCGGTGTTCGGCTTCGGCCGCGGCAATCTGAACGATGAAATGATGCAGACCATTGCCCAGAACGGCAACGGCACCGCCGCCTATATCGACACGCTGGCCGAGGCCGAGAAGGTGCTGGTCGAAGATGCCTCCTCGACGCTGTTCACCATCGCCAAGGACGTCAAGATCCAGGTCGAGTTCAACCCGGACAAGGTGTCGGAATACCGGCTGATCGGCTACGAGACCCGGGCGCTCAACCGCGAGGATTTCAACAATGACCGCGTCGATGCCGGCGATATCGGCTCGGGCCATTCGCTCACCGCGATTTACGAGATCACGCCCAAAGGCGGTGGCGGCGAGCAGATCGATCCGCTGCGCTACGGCCAGGCGACGGTCAACAATGGCGGCGTCGCCAATGCGGACGAATATGCCTTCGTCAAGATCCGCTACAAGCTGCCCAACGAGGACGTCTCAAAACTGATCACCACGCCGGTGACCTCGGCCAACGAGGTCGCGTCCTTCGATCAGGCGAGTACCGACCAGCGTTTCTCCATCGCGGTCGCGGCCTTCGGCCAGAAGCTGCGCGACGAGGATGCGACCGCGAAGTTCGGTTACGACAAGATCATGGAGATTGCCACTGCCGCCCGAGGAGCCGACCCGTTTGGGTACAGGTCCGAGTTCCTTTCGCTTGTGCGCCTTGCCTCGGCGCTGGGCGGCAACCGGTAGTGGCGATGACGGCCGGTTTCTTTCAGATGATGGGATCGTTCTGATAACCGGCCCACGGGCGGGTGAGGCAGGCCGGCGAGGGATCTTTGCCCTTGCCGGCCTTTTTTCGGATCTGTCGATATTCAGGTGAGACCGGCCTGCAAACAGTGGCTCCCTGCGCTTCCGGTGCTCACGTACTTAAGTACGCTCCGCTCCGGTTCTCGGAAGTCACTGTTTTCGGCTCGGCCTGACCTGAATCTCAACCGATCCAGGAGCAGCGCACGGGATCGTTAAATTGCTCGGCATTTCCGGTACCGGATCGCAATTTCCTCTCGCTACACCGGTCATGTCTAAGGCTTGAGGGAGCCGGAATTGAAAATCACAACCATCGCAAACCCGACTCCGCCGGCACGGGACGCTTCGGCGGGTTTATCAGCCCCGTCAGCCGAATCCAGACGCATCAGCGACGATGTCGCGCAGGCGCGCCACACCGCCATGTCGGCGCTGACCAATGACCGTTTCCGCGCCATGCTGGAGCAGATTTCCGATCCGAGCGCATCCAGTGCGCTGGCAACAATGCGCGGTGACAACGTGGTCGATTTCCAGTCGGCGCAGTCAAGCTACGCCGACAACAGCGAATAACCGCAAAAAGAAATCGCCTCAGGCGCGGCTGCGCCGCCGCTCGCGGCGGGCTTCGCTGGTCTCGGCGGTGTTTGCCGTCGCCACCTTGTTGCGCATCGGGCCAATGCGCTCGACGATTTTTTCGACGGTCGGGCGATCCGCCCTGGTGTGGGCGTCGAGCGCCTTGCGCATCGCGGCCAGATGCTGGAACGAGGTGCCGCAGCAGCCACCGATGATCTTGGCTCCGCCATCCACGGCGAGCCGGACATAATCGGCCATCAGTTCCGGCGTACCGGAATAGTGGATCTCGGTGCCACGGAATTCGGGAATGCCGCAATTGCCCTTGACGATGACAGTCGCCTCCGGCTTGGCCTCGGTCATGTCGAGCAGCGAGGCCAGGATGTCGGAAGCGCCGACGCCGCAATTGGCGCCAACCCCGAGCGGCGCTTGCGACAGGCCGTCGGCGACGCCGTGGATGTCTTTCGGCAGCAGGCCCATCATGGTGCGGCCGGCGGTGTCGAACGAGCCGGTATAGGTGTAGGGCAGGCCGACGCGGATAGCGGCTTCGGCCGCCGCGCGGATCTCGTCGGGCGCCGACATCGTCTCGATCCAGGCGACTTCGGCGCCACCTTCCTTGAGACCTTCGATCTGCTCGGCAAAGGCGTCGACCGCTTCGTCATAGGTCATGGCACCAAGCGGCACCAGCAGTTCCCCTGTCGGACCGACCGAGCCGGCGACGATCACCTTGCGGCCGGCCTTGTCGGCGACAGCGCGGGCGATCTCGGCCGCGCGCTTGTTCAGCGCATGCACGCGGTCCTGCGCATGGTGCAGTTTCAGCCGGTGGCGGGTGCCGCCGAACGAGTTGGTCAGGATGATGTCGGCGCCGGCGTCGACGAAATTCTGGTGCAGGCTGGTGATGGTGTCGGGCGCGGTTTCGTTCAGCAGTTCCGGCGCCTCGCCGGCCTCCAGACCCATGGCGAACAAATTGGTGCCCGTGGCGCCATCGGCCAGCAGCACACCCTTTTCAGCCAGCAGCGCATCGATCGGATTGCTCGTCGTCATCGGATTGGCTTTCGTGTCCTGGAATTCGAACCGTGTCTTGGAATTCGAACATGTCTGGGAATTCGAACATGTCTGGGAATTCGAATAAGGATATAAAGAAGTCTTTATGTCCAGTCAATGAAAATGCGGTGCTGAGCGCTCAGGCAGAGCCTGATGCGAACGACATGCCGGCCAGGTTGCGCGCGAAGGCGGCCGCTTCGTGCGGATTGATGTCGGCGGCGCGGATCAGATTGTCGAAATGTTGGGTCAGGGCCTGGACCGGCTGGGTGGCGTTCAGCACCACATACATGTCGCCGACATAGATCGCCGCGCGATAGGGGCCGAATATGGTCAGCGGGATCGAATAGCGCATGCGGCCATCATAAAGGAACAGGCGGAAGGTCGGGTAGAGGTCGTCGAGCAGCGTCGCCATATGGGCAAGCTGCTGCTGGCGGTCGGCCGCCGGGAAACGGTCCCACACACCGAGGCCGCGGGCGAAGATCTCCAGCGTGTGGCGCGGCATGCAGACTTCCATGTCGGTTTCCGGCCGCCGGTTGTACTCGATGCGGTATTGCGTTTCGCTGGCCTGCGCCAGTCGGCTCCTGTTGGTGATGTTGGCTTCGTAGTCGACGAGCGCGTGGGTGCGCAGGAGATCGGGAATTCCAGCCGGCACATAGCGGATCTTGGTGCCCGCCGCTTCCGCGAACCATTTGGCGAGCAGCGTGCGGTCGAAACCGTCGGGCGCTTCCTCGATCTCCAGGCTCTCGCGGATTTCGCCGGTCACGCCCTCGTCCTGGCTAAGACCAAGCAGCCAGTCTAGCGACACTTTGAATTCGGCGGCGATGTTGAGCAAGGTTTCGGCGCGCGGCAGGCGGGTCGAGGCACCTGACATCAGTTGCGACAGCGCCGACCTGTCGATGCCGACTGCTGACGCGAAAGCCGATTGGTTGAGGTCGGAGCGTGTCAGGAGGAGCTTCAGACGCTCCCGGAAGATTGCCGACAGGTCGCGCTTGTCCATCATCTCACTCCTTGGATCGGGAGGAAAATTTTTCGCCGAAGCGGCCGAAGAAGCGCTTCAGGCGTAAACGAATCCCTAAGACTGTTTATAATGTATAACATATGCAGCCAAGAATGCGCAGACGCAACATTTTGTGCACTTTGTCGCGTTGAGTGGAATCATATCTCCTGACACAATGCTGTCAGGAATCGGTTGGGGTTCCGGCGACTGAGGACAGTGGTCGATAGCATGACTGGCAAGAGCATCCGTCGAAGCAGCAGATCGGCCATCGAATGGCCGACCGTGGTTCTCGCTTTCTTCTGCTACGGCACATGGTTGGCCGCCGGCTTCTTCCTCTGGCCGTCATATCCCATAGCTGCACTGATCGTCATGGCCGTCACGCTGGCTTTGCAATCCTCTATCATGCACGAGGTGCTGCATGGTCACCCGACCCGCAACGGCCTCGTCAATGAAGCTTTCGTCTTCCTGCCGATCGGCCTTGCCTGGCCGTTCCGCCGTTTCAAGACCATTCACCTGCGCCACCACGCGGACGAGCGGCTGACCGATCCGCTCGACGATCCCGAGAGCTATTACCAGGCGCTCTGGATGCACGAAGAAATGCCGCCGCTGATGAAATTCGTGCTGAAGGTCAACAATACCATGGCCGGTCGCCTCGTCCTGGGGCCATGGCTGTCCTGCATCGGCTTCTTCATCGATGACGCCAAGCACGTGATTGCCGGAGACAAGGCGATCCGCAAGGCCTGGCTGCTGCATGCGATAGGCCTTGCCGTGGTGCTGCCGGTCGTGCAGTTCGGCTTCGGCATGCCGGTTTGGCTCTATGTGCTGGTGCCGGTCTGGCTCGGCCAGTCGCTGATCTCGATCCGCACCTATGCCGAGCACCAGTGGTCGGAGCATCCGGAAGGCCGCACGGTGATTGTCGAGCGCTCACCGCTGTCGTTCCTGTTCCTCAACAACAATCTGCACTTCGTCCATCACAAGAGCCCGACCATCGCCTGGTACCGGCTGCCGAAGCTGTTTCGTGACCGGCGTGAGGAATGGCTGCGGATGAACAATGGCTATGCCTATCCGAACTATTTCGCGCTGCTCAGATCCTATGCCTTCAAGGCCAAGGAGCCGATCGTGCATCCGGTTCTGCGGCGCGCGCCCGAGCCGGGCAGGGCGTTCAAGCCGCGCGTCAGGGCGCGCAGCATCAGTGGGCTTGGCAGCGCGCCGGTTCCCGCCGAACCGCCCAAGGAATAGTATCCGCGTGTAGAGTGGATAACGTGTCGGCCAATTCTGATTGGGCGCCGCGTTTTTGCGATCCTTTGTCCCGGCATGGTGGTTTGATATCGGCATGAGCGAATTGATTGCGGCGTTGCCGATGTATGACTGGCCGGAGGCGCGCGACGAGGTCGACGCGCAATGGGCGTCGTTGCGCGATTCATTCCGGCGAAGGGGTATCGATGCGCCGCAATCCATCGTGCGCCGCAATGGCGACCTGCCGCCGGTGCCGGGCGGCATTCGGGACGGTGAAGGTAAACTCGTCGCGCCCGATCCGGCGACGCTGCCGCCGGACGAACTCGATTTCCACAAGCTCTGGATGCATCCGGCGCTGCTGTTCGCGCAGACCTGCTGGGGGCCGATGGAACTCGGTCTGTCCCGGCATGTGCAGGTGGTCGGTCAGCCAAGCTATGACGCCTATGAAGGCGGGCAGGGCGAACTTTATTCGAGCGCGCTGGTGATGCGGTCGGGCGAGGGGCCGGAGGTTCGGTCGCCCACTGATGGCAAGGCCTTGCTGCCGCTCGATCTCATCCGGGGCAGGCGCTTCACCTTCAACAGCCTCGATTCCATGTCGGGCATCATCGCGCTGACACGCGACCTGAAAGCGGCCGGCGAAAACCTGGACATATTTTCATCGCACAGCGAAAGCGGCGGCCATCGCGACTCGATCGTGGCGGTCGCCGAAGGCAAAGCGGATGTCGCCGCGATCGATTGCGAAAGCTGGGCGCTGGCACGGCGTTTCGAGCCGGCGGCGCGCAAGATCGTGATCGTCGGCTGGACGGCGCGACGCAAAGGCTTGCCCTACATCACCGCCAGGACGACGCCGGAAAAGACCGTGCGCGCGATGCGCGAAGCGCTTGCCGGGCTAGCCGAGCAGCCTCGAATCCAACGGGTAGGTTGAAAGGTTTTCGTTGCCGGTGTCGGTGATCAGGATCTGTTCCTCGATCTTGACACCCTCACGCCCGCCAAGCCGGCCGATATAGCTCTCCACACACAGCACCATGCCCGGTTCCAGCACGCCGTCGGGTGTGTCGGATGTCCAGTCGCTGGCATGCGGCAAGGTCGGATATTCGTCGGCCAGTCCGACGCCGTGGTAGAGTACGCCGTAACGGGTTGGGAAGCAGTCTCCAGGCGGTACAGCCGAGCGTTCGACCAGTTCGTGAAACGAGACGCCGGGCTGCATCAAAGCGGTGTTGTACTCGATCTGGTCGGCGGCGATGCGGAACAGGTCGCGCTGTTCGTTGGTCGGCTTTGTATCGCCACAGAGCCAGGTGCGCGAGAGATCGGCGCAGAAGCCGTAAGGGCCGATCAGATCGGTATCGAAGGCGACGAGATCGCCCGCCTCTATGATCCGCGACGAGCATTCCTGGAACCACGGATTGGTGCGCGGTCCCGACGTCAGCAGCCGCGTCTCGATCCATTCGCCGCCGCGCGCGATGTTGCCGCGATGGAGTTGCGCCCACAATTCGTTTTCGGAGATACCGGGCTTGAGCGCCTGTTCCATCTCGCCCATCGCCGCCTCGCAAGCGACGATGGCGCGGCGCATGGCAAGGATTTCATCCGGCGACTTGATCAGCCGCGCGTTTTCCATCACCGCCTCGCCATTGCCGATGGAAATGCCGAGGCGGTGGAGTTCTTCAACGCCTTCCGGGTTGATGTGATCGACGGCGATGCGGTTGTTGCCGCCACCATGCTCCCTGACCAAATCGGCGATACTGGCGGCCCAGCGGCGGACTTTCTGCTCGGTCAGCTCGCCGCCATAAAGATACATCCACGAAACGGCCGGCCGAACTTCGTCGACGATGCCGGAATGATCGGACAGGTGCTCGCAGGAAAAGTAGTCGAACAGCACCACCGGACCCTTGGTGGCGACGAAGCAATGCCGCGTCGGATTGTGCGCGACCCAGAGCTGCATGTTGGTCGAGTCGGTCGCATAGCGGATGTTGACAGGATCATAGAGCAAGGCGCCGGCATAGCCGCGGCGCTTCAGCTCGGCGCGGATGCGCTCGAGCCGGTATTTTCGCATTGCCGGCAGGTCGGGCGCGGTAATACCCGCCGCCGCCCATTCCGCTTCGGCTTGCGCGCCATAGCCCAGCACATGCTGGTTGAGCGAAGCCGCCTTCTCGCGGGAGGCGTCGCGCAGCGCCTCGATCGAGCCTGATACAAACGGCATGATCTTGCGGTGTCGGCCGAAGCTTCCCTTTGGCGCCCCGCTGTCCATCCCGTCCTCAGGTCCGCATCTTCTCGCCGCTTGGGTCGAAGGGTGCCTCGACATTGATGCGGGCCGGACGCCGAGACCCAAGAATCTCGATTTCGAACAGCCCCGCGCTTTCATCCTCGGCAAGGGCGGCCGGCACATAGCCTTGCGCCATCGACTTTTGCACGTAGTGCGCATAGCCGCCCGACGTCACCCAGCCGACCACGCGCCAGTCGCCGTCGACGATGCCGCGCACGGCCGACGCACCTTCGGCGGCCTTCGAGCCACGTATTTCCTTGCCTGACGTGTCGAAGCGCGGCGCGCCGTAGCCATGCGGCTTTTCAACCGTGCCGTAATCCTTGTCGACCTTGGCCCAGATCGGCTCGTCGCCCATCACGTCGGCATCGGCGGCGTCGACGATGAAGGAGACGCGACGCAGCTTCGGCCCTTGCGCCTGTTCCTTGGCAGCGGCTTCACGGCCGATGAAGTCGTTCTTCTCGAGCTTGATGAAGCGGTCCATGGAGCCTTCGAACGGCCCGTAGATCGGCCTCAACTCGCGGAACCAGGTCGGGAAATTTTTTTCCAGGCGCATCGACAGCAAGGCGCGCATGCCGAAATCGACGATTCCGAATTCCTCGCCGGCGTCCTTGATCGCCTTGTAGACTAGGCGCTCATAGGCTGGCGCCATCCAGATCTCGTAGCCGAGGTCACCGGTATAGGTGATGCGGTTGACCATACAGGGCGCGCCGCCGACCGCCATCTCGCGGAAATCCATGAAGCGGAAAGCCTTGGTCGAGATGTCGACATCGACCAGCTTCTGCAGGAGGTCGCGCGATTTCGGGCCGGCGATCGACAGGCCGACCAGTGTCTGGTCGAAACGGTGGATGCGCACCGAACCATCCTTGGGCAGGTGCTTTTCGAACCAGCGCATGTGGTATTTCTGCGCTGCCGAAGAGCCCCAGATCATGAAGCGGTCTTCACCGGCCTTGGCTATGGTGAAGTCGCCGATCAGCTTGCCGAACTCGTTGATCATCGGTGTCAGCACGATGCGGCCGGTCTTCGGCATGCGGTTGGTCATCAGCCGGTTGAGGAACTCTTCCGCGCCCGGCCCCGACACTTCGTATTTGGCGAAGTTGGCGATCTCGGTGACGCCGACGCGCTCGCGCGTGGCGCGCACTTCCTCACCGATCGGTCCAAAGTCGTTGGAGCGGTGGAAGGAGACGACGTCTTTCGGCTCGCTGCCCTTAGGCGCGAACCAGAGCGGGGT
The DNA here is from genome assembly GCF_020164695.1 of Mesorhizobium sp. ESP6-5. Taxonomy (NCBI): domain Bacteria; kingdom Pseudomonadati; phylum Pseudomonadota; class Alphaproteobacteria; order Hyphomicrobiales; family Phyllobacteriaceae; genus Mesorhizobium; species Mesorhizobium sp. ESP6-5. Next base: position 114,073 of record NZ_JAIUGR010000001.1, on the reverse strand, counting down.
TTCGAGACCCCAAGAGTCTCCCATCACGGCATTGTTGGCGAGCATGGTGTCGTAGAGCGGCGTCGTCTGCGCCGGGCGGGCAGCCGGCAGTTCCTCGTTGGGGAAGCGGATCGAGAAGCGGCGCGAATAGTTTTCGCGCACCTTGGCGTTGGTGTAGCGCAGCCCAGCCCATTCGCCGAAGCGGGCGACATCCATGCCCCAGACGTCGAAGCCCGGATCGCCATGCACCATCCAGTTGGACAACGCCAGGCCGACGCCGCCGCCCTGGCTGAAGCCGGCCATGACGGCGCAGGCGCACCAGAAATTGGTCAGGCCCTGCACCGGGCCGACCAGCGGATTGCCGTCGAGCGCGAAGGTGAAGGGGCCGTTGATGATCTGCTTGATGCCGGCCTTTTCGATGCCGGGGAAATGCTTGAAGCCGATTTCCAGCGACGGCGCGATGCGGTCGAGATCGGGCGGCAGCAGTTCATGGCCGAAGTCCCACGGCGTGTTGACCGGCGACCACGGCTTGCAGGCCTTTTCATAGGTGCCGAGCAGGATGCCGTTGCGCTCCTGGCGGGTGTAGATCTCGCCCTTGAAGTCGAGCACACCGATCATTTCGCGGCCGGTCGACTTGTTGAACTCCTCGACCTCCGGCATCGGCTCGGTCAAGAGATACATGTGCTCCATGGCCAGCACCGGCAGCTCGACGCCGACCATGCGGCCGATCTCGCGCGCCCACAGGCCGCCGCAGTTGACGACATGTTCGGCGTGAACCGTGCCTTGTTCGGTGACGACGTTCCAGGTGCCGTCCGGCTGCTGTGTCAGGTCGACGACGCGGTTGCGCAGCACGATTTCGGCGCCGAGTTTTTTGGCCGCCTTGGAATAGGCAATGGTGGTGCCGGAGGGGTCGAGATGGCCTTCGACCGGATCCCACATGGCGCCGACGAAATTGGTCTCGTCCATCAGCGGGAACATCGCCTTGGCCTCGGACGGCGTGATCAGTTCGGTGTCCATGCCGAGATAGCGGCCCTTGGCGTGGGCAAGGCGCAGGAAGTCCATGCGCTCGGGCGTATCGGCCAACATCACGCCGCCGGTCAGGTGCAGCGAGCAGGACTGGCCCGAAATCTCCTCGATCTCCTTATAAAGCTGGACCGTATAGGCCTGCAGCTTGGCGACGTTCGGATCGCCGTTCAGCGTATGGAAGCCGCCGGCCGCATGCCAGGACGAGCCGGAGGTGAGCTCCGAGCGCTCGATCAGCATGATGTCGGTCCAGCCGGCCTTGGCCAGGTGGTAGAGCACCGAGCAGCCGACGACACCGCCGCCAATAACAACCGCTTTTGCATGGGATTTCATGAGGATACGTCCGTTTTTGAAGAGATTGAATCGGAGGAATGGGACACGAAGACAAAGCGGAGGTCGGATACAGCGATGTTTTCGATCAGCTTGCCGTCAAGCGCGGCAAGGATGGTTTCACAGACGGAAGTGCGATGTTTCACGACGTCATGGCTCCAAAGGCGCAGGATCGAATAGCCCTGAGCGCGCATGAAGTCGTCGCGGCGGCGGTCATAGGGACTGTCCGCATGCTGGTGTCCGTCGACTTCGACAACAAGCCATTTTTCGCGGCAGGCGAAGTCAGCGTAGTAGGGTTCGATAGAGAACTGTCGCGTGAACTTGTAGCCGCCAAGCTTGCGGGCTTTTAGTTCGAGCCAAAGCAGTGCTTCCGCTTGATTGTCGCCTTGCCTGAGTTTTCTGGCTCTCTGGGTTGTGCCTGTTTTTCGGCGACTGCGCGTTTGAGGAGCGCCTTCCCCCACTCCGTCGCTGCTTCGCAGCGCCACCTCTCCCCCCTCCGGAGGGAGAGGAAGGGAGCCAACTGGGCTAGGCTCGCGCTTTTCCTCTCCCACGTCGATCGGGGGAGAGGTGTCGAGCGAAGCTCGACGGAGTGGGGGTCGACTATTCATCGAATCCATACGAATGATCGGCTCATCAAAACGAACACTGCCGCTCAAAAATCGGTCGGCGCGCCGCCTTCGGCTGTGCGCTTCGCAACAAAGGCGTTGAGCTCCTCGCGGATGGCGGGATCCATGTAGGGCTCGTCATAGGAGGCCAGCCGCTCCTTCCACACCTTGTTGGCCTTTTCCATTGCCGTTGGCGAGCCGGCTTCCGCCCAGGTCTCGAAATTGCGCCAGTCCGAAAGGATGGGCGAATAAAACGCGGTCTTGTAGCGGTCCTGCGTGTGCTGGGTGCCGAAGAAGTGGCCGCCGGGGCCGACCGACTGGATGGCGTCGAAGCCGAGCGCTTCATCGGAAAGGTCAAGCGGGGTCAGGAATTCGGCCACCATCTGCAACAGGTCGATATCCAGAATGGTCTTCTCGTAGGAGCAGCGCAGGCCGCCTTCCAGCCAGCCGGCCGCATGCATCATCAGGTTGCCGCCGCCCTGCACCGCGCCCCACAGAGAGAACACGCTTTCATAGGCTGCCTGCGCATCGACGGTGTTGGCGGCGCAGGTGTTGGAGGTGCGGTAGGGGATGTTGTAGCGGCGGGCGAGCTGGCCCCCGACGAGCTGTGCCTTCATGTATTCGGGCGTGCCGAAGGCCGGCGAACCGGATTTCATGTCGACGTTAGAGGTGAAGCCGCCATAGCCGACCGGCGCGCCCTTCCTGACCATCTGGGCGAAGGCAATGCCGGACAGCGCCTCGGCATTCTGCTGCACCAGCGCGCCGGCGATGGTGACGGGCGCCATGGCGCCCGAGAGGGTGAAGGGCGTGACGATAACGACCTGGCCCTTGCTCGACATCTGGATGATGCCTTCCATCATCGGCACGTCGAGCTTGAGCGGCGAATTGGTATTGATGATGGTGAAGACGGACGGTTCCGCGAGCAATTGCTCATGGCTGATGCCGCGCGCGATGCGGGTGATCTCGATGCCGTCGACATTGCGCTCCTTGCCGAGCGAATAGATGTGGAACACCTTATCGGTCAGCGTGGCGAGGTCGCGGATGCATTCGAGATGGCGCACCGACGGGTGGATGTCGGTCGGCTCGACTGGATAGCCGCCCGTGCAATTCAGGATGTTGTGCATCTGCGCCAGCCGCAGGAAATTGCGATAATCCTGCTGGTTGCCGGGCCGGCGGCCACGATCGATGTCGGAGCAATTGGGCGCCGAGGCCATCATCGAGATGATCAGATTGTCACCGCCAAAGCGCACATTGTGCTCGGGGTTGCGGGCATGGATGGTGAATTCGGACGGGCAGTTCGACACCAGCTCCAGGATCATGTCGCTGTCGAAGTGCACGCGCTCCGAGCCCTCGCGTACGTCGGCGCCGTGAGCCTTCATGATGCTGCGGGCTTCGTCGTGCAGGACGTCTACGCCAATCTCGCGCAACACCCGCAAGGAGGCGAGGTGGATCGATTCCAGCTCGTCCTCGGACACCAGCTTGGTCGGCGTCAGCGGATTTTTCAGTTGGCGGAAAGCCGGCTGCTCGAACGCGGCCGAGCCACCGGCGCGCTTGCCGGCGCGACCGCCGCGGCGGGCACGGTCGGGCGCCAATGCCGGTTCTGAGGGTTGTAGGACGGCGGTCATGATGGTCCTCGTAGGATGCGATAACGGGCGGCATAATGGACCGGCGCCCCTCCGGCCATTGCGGAGGCGGCGACCACTAGAGCGAGGGAAGCGACATGCCGGAACGGCAGCCAGGTGGGCGCGACATCCGCCCTGGCCACGCCGGCGCGCCGGCAGGCGTCTGAGTGAGGCCGTCGGATGGTGCAGATTTAAAGAGGCGTTACAGTACCGTCTTTTACTTCTGACATACTTGCGCGTTGAACTGTTTTTGGAGGGACGCCATGCCTGACGTCGTCAAAGTGCGTGCCGCGACAAACAACGAAGTCGCGTTCCTTTCCTGGGATCTTGACGGGATGATCCCAGGCTGCCTCGGTTTCGAGATCGTGCGCCTCTATCCCGATACAGGCGAGGAGCGTTGCCTTGCGTCCTGGGTGCCCTTCAAGGGTCAGCGCAATCCCCGATGGATTCCTCAGGATACCGGTGTCTGGCCGGTGCAGAAGACATTCTGGCGCGATCTGACTGTCAGGCGCCGCCGCGACAGCATAGACGTCAGGCCGGACGGCGAAATGATCGCCTACCGCGTGCGTCCCGTTGGCGACATGAAGGCGGGCCTCGATCCCGTGCCGGTGCGCCCCGATCAGGTCGTCGACGGCAAACCCGCCTATACCGGACCGGCGCGGCCCCTTGGCTATCTTGGGCAGGGCGCGGTCAGTCCGCCAATCTTCCTGGGCCAAATGTTCGGCAAGGCACGCGTTGCCTTCACCAACGGCGTGCTTTCGACGCAATGGATGTCGCATGCGCTGGCGGAAGCCGGCATCAAGGTCGGCCAGCGCGACAAGATCAGGGCGGTGCTGCAAGACCCGACCAGCAAGATCCGCGCCTATCTGCATGGCGACGTGCCTGACGTGCTGACCAGCCTGTTGAAACGGGCCAAGGCCGAAGGCGGTACGGTCAGGCTTGCGCTCTATGAGCTCGGCGACGACGAATTGTGCGACGCCATCATCGCGGCCAGGGATGTAGTCGAAGTCATCCTCTCCAATTCGGGCAGGGATGACCAGACCAAGGCCTGGGATGCCGGCAACGCACCCTACAGGAAGCGTTTGCACGATGCGGGCGTCGTGGTGACGGACCGCCTGTTCAACAACAACCATATCGGCCACAACAAGTTCGCCGTCTACCGCGACATCCAGGGCAACCCGCAAGCGGTCATGACCGGCAGTACCAACTGGACGTCGACCGGCATATGCGGCCAGTCCAACAACGCTTTTGTCCGCGACGATCCGGCGATGGCGGAGGTGTTCGACGGCTATTGGGAACGCATGAAAGCCGATGGGTTTCCGCCACCGGCTTCGGAAAGTGCTGCCGGCCACGTCGCGCAGACGCAGGGCGTGCCGTTCCGCAAGGAGAACCACATGCCAAACCCGCTCAACGGCGCCTCGGCGGTGTTGGACGGCATGACGGTGTGGTTTTCGCCCAACGACCCGAACCGCAACAAGAAGGACATTTCGGTACGTCCGGTCGACCTCCAGGACGTCTTTGCCCGCATCAAAGCGGCGAAGCGGGCCGTACTGTTCCTGGTGTTCAACCCTTCGCTGCTCGGCGAAAATTCGATCGTAGACCAAGCGGTTGCGGCGGCGAAAGCCGATCCGAACCTCATCGTGCAGGGCGCGATCAGCGACGAAACGGCCATGCCCAACTATGTCGCTCCCACCAAGGATCCGGTCACCCACAAGTCGAACAAGGACGGCAAGTCGCCCTTTGTTTATCCGGAGAAGGTCTGGGAGGCCCCGAATGTCTCCATTGTACGGGCGGCGAACCTGACCGGGGCCACGATCGCGACGGATTTCCAGGCCGAAGTGCTCACCGTCGGCCACGCGATCGTGCACGACAAGATTGTTATCATCGATCCGATGGAGGACAACGCCACCGTCATTACCGGCAGCCATAACCTCGGTTACAAGGCGTCCTACGAAAACGACGAGAATCTGGTCATCGTGGAAGGCGACAAGACCTTTGCCGCGGCCTATGCCGTGCACATGCTCGACGTCTTCGACCACTATAAGTTCCGGGCCTGGCGCAGGACGATCGGCAAGGGCCCTTCCGATGCTGACGGGATTGCCATCGACGACAAGTGGCTGAAGCCCTATGCGGACGGCAAGAAAGGCGCAATCGCCCGCTACTTCCCGTAGCCATCGCGTTCTGTATCCAAAGTTCGTTCATCCGGGCCGATGGCGTCGGCCGGTCGGTCGATTTTCTTGGTGCAAGTGGATCTCCGGTCCGGCTCTTCCTTTCCTCTGGTCGAAGCAGTAGCTAGTCGTGCTTGCTGGCCGATGGCAGCACTGACATGGATGACGGCATGGTCGCGACCGGCTCAAGCGAAGGCGAAGCGGGAACGCAATGGGCGGCGCTCGCGGGCGTCACCGCCGCATTAGCCATGTTCGGAGCGGCGCAAGGGTTGAGCTCGCCGCTGTTCACGCTCCTGATGCAGAAGCAAGGCCTGTCGCCCGCCCTGATCGGCTTGTCGGCGGCGATGATGCCGGTTGGCCTGATTCTGTCTGCCTCTTTCGTGCCGGCTGCCGTGCGGCTGGTCGGCGCGCGAAATCTGGCGGTTGGCTGCTCGCTGATCGGGGCGCTGTGCTTCCTGGGCATCGGTTACCTCCAGAACTGGGTGGCCTGGTACGTCATCCGCTTCACGATCGGCATCGTCATTAACCCGCTCTATGTGCTGGGCGAAGTCTGGGCTCTCTCGCTGGCGCCGCCGTCTCGACGCGGGCGAGTGATGGGCGTGTTCAACACACTGATGGGCGCCGGCTATGCCGCAGGTCCGTTTACGCTCACTCTGGTCGGTATCGAGGGCTGGGCTCCCTTCAGCGTCGGCATCGTCGGTTTCCTGCTCTGTGCCGTCATTTTGCGCCTTGTCTCCTCGAAGCTCGCCGGTTTCGAGGATGACGGCCAGCCTGCCGGCAGCTTTGTCGGTTTTGCCCGGCTGGCGCCGGCGCTGCTGCTGGCGGTGCTGGTCTCGGCCGCCGTCCAGCAAAGCACCTATGCGCTGGTTCCCGTGTTTGGGGCGGGCTATGGCTTGCCGGAGGCGGTGCTCGCCGCGCTGGTGATGTCACTGTCGCTGGGCAACATCCTTCTGCAGATCCCGCTCGGCCTGCTCGCCGAACGCTTCGGTGGCCGGTCGATGATCCTGGCCTGCGCGGTGGCGACGACCGTTTGCGCTGTTCTGCTCCCGCTGCTGATCACCACACCGCTGATCTGGGGCGTGCTTCTGGTGATGGGCGCGGTGGGCTACGGTGTCTATACGATGGCGCTGGTCGAACTCGGCAGCCGCTTCACGGGTTCGCTGCTGGTCACCGGCAATGCGGCGTTCGCCTTGCTATGGGGCGTCGGCGGTATCGTCGGTCCGCCGGGCGCGGGCCTGCTGATGCAGGCGATCGGGCCGGTGGGATTGCCACTCGTGATCATTGGCCTCGACGCTTTGCTGGTCGCCTTCGCGCTCTATAGATCGGCCAGCCGCGGAGGCTCCTGACAGGGTTTGGCTGGAGCCGGGCATCCGTTCGGGCGGCGGGGCTTACCGCCGCCGGCCCGAACCGATAAGTCTGCAACCGCGACAGCGTTATGGATCATGGACCTGGTGGACACGAGAAGCGACGAGACGGTGCAATGGGCGGCGATCACCGGTGTGATCGCGACCGTGTCCGTTTTCGCCATCGCGCAGGGACTGTCCTATCCGCTGCTGAGCTTCATCCTCCAGCGCCAGGGTGTCTCGCCCGCGATGATCGGCCTGTCGGCGGCGATGACGCCGATCGGGTTCATCGTTTCGTCCCCGCTCATCCCGGCGCTGGCGCGTCGGTTCGGGGCAGGGCGCACGGCCCTCACTTGCGCGGCGCTTTCGGCTGTCGTGCTGGCGCTGATCGGCTGGACGCAGAACGTCTATCTCTGGTTTCCGCTGCGCTTGCTGATCGGCGTCGTGACCAACCCGCTCTATGTGCTCAGCGAAATCTGGGTGATCGCGCTGGCGCCGCCGGCCCGGCGCGGCCGCATCATGGGCCTCTATTCGACGATCATTTCCGCCGGCTTCGCGACCGGTCCGCTTTGTCTGCTCGCCGTTGGCACAGAAGGCTGGCCGCCGTTCCTTGTCGGCATTGGCGCCTTCGTGCTCTGCGGCATCTGCCTGGCGTTGGTTCTGCCACGGCTGCCCAGAGTAGACGAGGCCGGGCATCAGGTTTCGGTGATGGGTTTCATGCCGCTCGCATGGCTGCTTCTGTCGGCGGTGGTCGTAGCCGCGGGCTTCGAGCAGGCGGTGCTGGCGCTGCTGCCCGTCTACGGCACGCATCATGGCATCGCGGAGGCTCGCATGTCGGCGCTGCTGTCGGTCATGATCGCCGGCAACATCGCCATGCAGGTTCCGCTTGGCCTGCTGGCCGAGCGGCTGACGGCCCGTCTCGTGCGCTTCATCTGCGTCCTGCTGACGCTGTTTGGCTGCGTGCTTTTGCCAATGCTGATCGAAACGCCGCTGATCTGGCCTTGCGTCTTCGTCTGGGGAGCTGTGTCCTACGGCATCTACACGATGTCCATCATCGAACTTGGCGAGCGCTTCACCGGTTCGGCGCTGGTTGCCGGCAATGCGGCATTCTCCCTGATGTGGGGTGTCGGCGGCATTGTCGTCCCGCCGCTAGCGGGCGGCATAATGAATGTGACCGGTGCGAGCGGCCTGCCGCTGACGCTCGGCGCGATCTGCGCCGCGCTTGCGTTGGCGACGATTATCCGTCGGCGGGTGCGGTGAAGCAACGCCGCAAGGGCCGCGAAAGGCCGTATCGCACCTTGAATGTCAGCGCCGCCAACGCAATGTAGGCGAAGCCGTTCAAAATCCCGGAGACCTGCATGACCGCTTCGACAACCAGAGCCCAGCCCTTTCAGAAGACCGGCGATCCGTTCCTCTGGCTGGAGGACAGGACAAGCAAGGAATCGCTCGACTGGGTGCATCGCCAGAACGAGGTCACGGTGGCGGAATTGCAGGGCGATCCATCCTATCAGGCGTCGTTCCAGACGGCGCTCGACCTGATGACGGCCGAGGACAATATCGCGGTTGGCGCGGCGATCGCCGGTCATGTCTACAATTTCTGGCAGGACAAGACCAATGCGCTCGGCCTGTGGCGCCGCACGACAGTCGCTTCCTACAAGACCGACAAGCCCGACTGGGAGACAATCATCGACTTCGACCAGCTGGCTGCGAGGGAGGGGATAAAATGGGTGTTCGGCGGCGCCGTCAGGCTCTACCCCGATTTCAACCGCTGCCTGGTCTCGATGTCGCCCGATGGCGGTGACGCCAGCGCGATGCGCGAGTTCGACATCGCGGCCAAGTCCTTCGTGGAAGGCGGTTTTCAGGCGCCGGCGTCGAAATCGGGCTTCGGCTGGCTGGACGAGGATACGGTCATCATCTCGGCCGCTTTCGAAGAGGCCGACAAGACAGAATCCGGCTATCCGCGCGTGGTCAAGCTCTGGAAGCGCGGCACCAGGCTGGAAGAGGCGACCCCGATCTTCGAGGCAGAGATCGAGGATCTTGCCGTTGGCGCCGGTGTCGAGTTCGACGGCGAGAAGCGTCACCTGTTTCTGGCGCGGACACTCAACTTCTTCGCATCGCACAGTTTCCTGCGCCTGCCTTCGGGCGAGAACCGCCGCATCCCGCTGCCCGACGACGTCACCGACACCTCGCTCTTTAGGGATCAACTGGTGTTCGGGGTGCGCACGCCATGGACGGCGCCGGACGGCACCGCATGCCAGCCGGACGGGCTTTACTCCTTCGACTTCGCGCATTGGATCGAAACCGGCGGTTTTGGCGCCATCGAAACCTTGTTGGCGCCGGCGCATCGGGTTTCCATTGCCGGGCTCGCAAGAACGCAGGACCGCCTGTTCATCAGCTTGATGGACAATGTGCGCGGCAAGGTTCTCGTCTGCGAGCGCGAGCGCGGCGCCTGGTCGCTGAAACCCATCGCGCTGCCTGAAAACGGCACTGTCGGCATCAGCCATGCCGAGCATTTCGGCTCCACCGTCTCCTTTTCCTTCACCGATTTCCTGACGCCAAGCTCGATCATCTGGTCCGATGACAATGGCGAGACGCTGGCGACCGTGAAATCGCAGCCGGCCCGCTTCGATGCCTCGCCGCTGATCTCGGAGCAGTTCGAGGCGCGCTCGAAGGACGGCACGATGATCCCTTATTTCGTCGTCAGGCGGCGCGACCAGAACGGTCCGGTGCCGACGCTACTCTACGGCTATGGCGGTTTCGAAGTGCCGCTGTTGCCCGGCTATGCCGGCGTGCGCGGCAAGCTATGGCTGGAGAAAGGCAATGCCTATGTGCAGGCCTGCATTCGCGGCGGCGGCGAGTTCGGACCGGCCTGGCACCAGGCGGCGCTGAAAGGCAAACGCCAGAACGGGTTTGATGATTTCGCGGCAGTGGCGCAGGACGTCGTCAGGCGCGGTATCGCCACGGCTCAATCGCTTGGCATCCAGGGCGGCTCCAATGGCGGCCTGCTGACCGGCGCTTCCCTGACGCAGCATCCCGAGCTTTTCGGCGCCGTCATCATCGAGGTGCCACTGCTCGACATGCTGCGCTACACCGAATTGCCGCCGGGCGCTTCGTGGATGGCCGAATATGGCGATCCGTCGAAGCCGGAAGACGCCAAGTGGCTTTCCGCCTATTCGCCCTATCAACATGTCAAGGCCGATGCCGGCTATCCGCCGGTGCTCTTGACGACCTCGACCGCCGACGACCGGGTTCACCCCGGCCATGCGCGCAAGATGGCGGCCCGCCTGCAGGAGGCAGGACACGGCAGGACGCTGTTCTTCGAGGAGACCGAGGGCGGACATGGCGGGCGCGGCGACCGCCGACCGCAGGCGGCGCAGACGGCGATGAAGTATGTCTTCCTGCAGCGGGCACTGGGCGGAAAAGCCTGACCTCATTCCATGGCACCCCTGAGCAAAGGGTGGTTCACCTCGACCGCCCTTTGCTCTAAGGTACCTTCATGGCTCTCGCTAGACTATCAGCTCGCGCATTCCGGGTCGCGGTGACACCGTCGTCACGCACGCTCCGCGCCGAGCTTTTGCGGCTGTGCGCCCGCATCGGCTATTCGCCGCCTGCCGTCCTCTGACGAATTCGCCCCGGCACCGCCGGAATGATTTCAGAGGAAAGACCAAATCAATGACCTACCAGAATTATTCGCTGAAGCAGCTTCAGCAGATCGACGCCGCGCATCACCTGCATCCCTTCACCGATCATAAGGAGCTGCGTGAGGCAGGCGCGCGCGTCATCACCCGCGCCAATGGCCCGTTCATCTACGATTCCGAAGGGACGGAACTGCTGGACGGCATGGCCGGCCTGTGGTGCGTCAATATCGGCTACGGCCGCGACGAGCTGGCCGAGGCCGCCTATGCACAGATGAAGGAACTGCCTTACTACAATTCCTTCTTCAAATGCTCCACGCCGACGCCGGTGCTGTTGTCGAAGAAGCTGGCCGAGATCGCACCACGCAACGTGAACCAGGTGTTTTACGGCTCGTCCGGTTCGGAGGCCAACGACACCGCCTTGCGCCTAGTGCGCCATTACTGGGTGCTTGAGGGCAAGCCGGAGAAGAACCGCGTCATCTCGCGCAAGATGGCCTATCACGGCTCGACCATTGCCGGCACTTCGCTCGGTGGCATGGATGCCATGCACAAGCAGCTCAACGGTGCGGTGCCCAACATCGTCCATGTGATGATGCCCTATGCCTACGAGCTGGCTCTGCCGGGCGAAAGCGACCACGATTTCGGCCTGCGCGCGGCAAAGTCCGTCGAGGACGCCATCCTCGAGGCCGGTGCCGACAAGGTCGCGGCCTTCATCGGCGAGCCGGTGATGGGCGCGGGCGGCGTCAAGATACCGCCGGCGAGCTACTGGCCCGAAGTGCAGCGCATCTGCCGCAAATACGATGTGCTTTTGATGCTGGACGAGGTCATTACCGGCTATGGCCGCACAGGTGAGTGGTTCGCGGCGCAGACCTTCGGCATCGAAGCGGACACCATCACCACGGCCAAGGCGCTGACCTCGGGCTATCAGCCTCTTTCGGCGCTGCTGGTTGGCGACCGCATTGCCTCGACGCTGGTCGAGAAGGGCGGCGAGTTCAACCATGGCTACACCTATTCGGGGCACCCAGTTGCTTGCGCCGTGGCCTTGAAGAACCTGGAGATCATCGAGAGGGAAGGGCTGGTCGACCGTGTCAGGAACGACACCGGACCTTATTTCGCTAGCGCATTGCAGGAACGTATTGCCGGGCATGATCTGGTGGGCGAGGTGCGCTCGATCGGCCTGATGGGCGCTATCGAGATCGTCAAGGACAAGGGGACGAAGGAGCGCTTCCTGCCGTCGGGAAGTGCCGCGGTGACGGTGCGCGACCACGCGATCGCCAACGGCATGATGCTGCGCGCCACCGGCGATACGATGATCCTGTCGCCGCCGCTGATCTGGACCCGCGATACGATCGACATGGCTTGCGAGCGCATCGGCAAGGCGCTCGACCTGGCACAGGCGGACCTGCGCAAGCGATAGGAGCAAACCTCGATTGGGCGTTTTTGCGAAGAAACGCCCAATCCCGGAAATATGCGCTATGAGCGGGAACGAATTTCGCCTTCGGCGCGTAATGTAAGGGGCGGCCGATCCGGCCGCGACAGGGGATTGCCCACATGAGAAAGACCGGCAAAAGCCGACGCGTGCAAGAGGCGGCCAGCCTTGGCGCGGACCTGATGCTGGCGCCGCTGGTGGTGATGATGCGGCTGCCGCTGATGGCCATGGAGGCGCGAAGCGGCGAGCCCTGGAGCGCGGAGACGGCAATGGCTGTCAGCGAGAAGACCGTCGCCATGGCCGAGGGCGCGCTTGCGGCGCAAATGTCTTTCCTGCAATCGGCGTCACGTTTCTGGCCGGAGGTTCTCTCGGGTCGAATGCCGTCGCTGTTCAACGGCGTCGCGGCCGAACGGTCGATCAGCGCAGCGCTGAAGCCGGCCGGCCGCGCGGTGAGGGCAAATTTTCGCCGCCTTTCCACAAAGGGTTGAGGCGGAAGCCCCGGAACTTTTTTGCGCATCGTCGAAGTCTTGCGCTAGAACCAATCGGCATACACGCCGATGGGGAACAACATGGCCGGACAACCGCTCAACCAACCGGCTGAAATTCCAGCCGAACTCGATCGCTGGAACTGGGGCGCCTTCTTCCTCAACTGGATTTGGGGCATCGGCAACAGCACCTTCATCGCACTGCTGGCGCTGATCCCGGTCGTCAACCTCATCATGATCTTCGTGCTTGGCGCGCGCGGCAGCCGCTGGGCTTGGCAAAACCGGGCTTGGCGCGACGCCGAGCAGTTCCGCAAGACGCAGCGCAATTGGGCGATTGCCGGCCTTGCCGTATGGGTGGTCAGTATCGGCGGTTGTGCGACGATGGTCGGCAGCATCCCTTTCGTGCTCAAAGGCAGCGACGCCTACCGCATGACCATGGACGCCGTCCGCGCCGATGGTCGGGTCAAGGCCGCCATCGGCGACGATTTGGCCGACAATTTCTGGGTCGGCGGTCATCTCAACGTCAATGCGAATGGCGCGGGCGACGCCCAGTTCAGCATTCCCGTCCACGGCGCCAAGGGCAAGGGCACCGTATATTCCCATCTGGTTCGCAATGCCGGCACATGGAGTACGCGCCTGCTCGTGATCCGCGTCGACGGCGTCGATGCACCGATCGTGCTGACCAATGAAGACCATGTGCCGATCCCGGGTGCGGCGATCGGCATATAGACGGATCGTCAGTAATAAAGGGGTCGCAACGCAAAAACCGCGCCCCATCGGGAACGCGGCTTTGCCAGATACGCATGGCGTTTCGCTACGAAGACACTTGCGAAACTTACGGGCTCCGGTACGCGAGACCTGATCCGGAGCGCCGGGCGGATGCGATATGTCCGCCTCGCAATCTGTTTTACAGGGACATCGTTACCGCGGAGTTATCGAGAGCTTAAGCAAATCTAAATTTGCGGCCTTGGTCTGGAAGAACCCGAAAAAACTAGACTAAATCCGCTGTTTACGCCGAGTTGCCGCGCAGAAAATTTATTATGCCGGAGAAATCGGCGCCGCCATGGCCCTGGGCGTTGAAAAGGGCATAGAGCTGCGCCGCTTCTGCGCCAAGCGGTGTCACCGCGCCCGCGCCAAGCGCTGCTTCCTGCGACAATTTCAGGTCTTTCAGCATAAGAGCCGCCGCAAATCCGGGCTTGTAATCCCTGTTGGCGGGCGAAGTGGGAACCGGGCCAGGCACCGGGCAATAGGTGGTCAGCGACCAGCACTGGCCCGACGAGGTCGAGGCGACGTCGAACAGCGCCTGATGCGACAGGCCGAGTTTTTCCGCCAGCACGAACGCCTCGGCGACGCCGATCATCGAAATGCCGAGGATCATGTTGTTGCAGATCTTCGCCGCCTGTCCGGCGCCGTCACCGCCGCAATGGACGATGCGTCCGGCCATCGGCTTCAGGATCGGCTCGGCGGCCGAGAAGGCATCGTCGGCTCCCCCAGCCATGAAGGTCAATGTACCGGCCGTGGCACCACCGGTGCCGCCCGAAACCGGCGCGTCGATGGACAGCAGGCCGTGCTTTGCTGCGATCGAATGCGCCTTGCGCGCCGATTCGACGTCGATCGTCGAGGAATCGATGAACAGCGCGCCGTTCCTGGCCTTGGGAGCAATGTCCCCATAGACCGACAGCACGTGCTTGCCGGCCGGCAGCATGGTGATGACCACGTCGGCATCCTTCACCGCCGCGAGCGCATTGGCCATAACGACGACGCCATGTTCGCGCGCGACCGCGAGGTTTTCCGGCATCAGGTCGAAACCGTGCACGGCATGCCCAGCCTTGACCAGGTTTGCGGCCATCGGATTGCCCATATTGCCGAGGCCGATGAAGGCGATGGTGGTCATAGTGGCGCTCCGTGATTGGGTAAGTAGGCAGTAGGCAGTAGGCAGTAGGCAGTAGGCAGTAGGCAGTAGGCAGTAGGCAGTAGGCAGTAGGCAGTAGGCAATCTATTCCGGCGCAAGTTTGCTGATGAGTTGGCGGAGCATTTTTCCGATGCCCTCGGTTGCTAACAGCATGCGGTCAGCTTGATCATGCGTGGCAAGACCGATGCGCTCAGCGATCTGGAGATGGGTCTCCAACTCCTTCAGCGAGCCTTGGACGATCCTGAGAAACTGCCGATTGATCGTGCCGGTCATCTATCTACTGCCTACTGCCTACTGCCTCTACCGTCCTATCAGCGCTCGCGCGATGATGACGCGCATGATTTCGTTGGTGCCTTCGAGGATCTGGTGCACCCTGAGATCGCGCACCAGCTTCTCGATGCCGTAATCATGCAGATAGCCGTAGCCGCCGAGCAGTTGCAGCGCGTCGTTGGCGACGTTGAAGCCGGTGTCGGTGACGAAGCGCTTGGCCATTGCCGACCATTTGCCGGCATCCGGCGCCTTGCGGTCGAGTTTGGAGGCCGCCGCATAGAGGAAGATGCGCGCCGCCTGCAACTCTGTCTCCATGTCGGCCAGCCTGAACTGCAGCGCCTGGAACTGGTTGATCTTCGAGCCGAATGCCTTGCGCTCGGCGGTATAGGACAGCGCCTTGTCGAGCGCCGACTGGGCGCCGCCCAGCGAACAGGCGGCGATGTTCAGCCGGCCGCCGTCGAGCCCGGCCATGGCGATGCCGAAGCCGGCGCCTTCGCCCGACAAGAGGTTCTCCGCCGGCACCTTGCAATCCTCGAAGATGACCTGGCGGGTCGATTGCATGTGCCAGCCCATCTTGTGCTCATTGGCGCCGAAGGAGAGGCCGGGCGCATCCTTGGGCACGACGATGGTGGAGATGCCTTTCGGGCCGTCGGCGCCGGTGCGCACCATGACGGCATAGACATCGCTGTCGCCGGCGCCGGAGATGAACTGCTTGGCGCCGTTGAGGATGTAATCGCCGCCGCTTTTCGCCGCGCGCGTCTTCAGCGCCGCCGCATCCGAACCCGAGCCAGGCTCGGTCAGGCAATAGCTCGCCAGCCATTCCATGGAGGTGAGCTTCGGCAGGAAGCGCTGGCGCTGCTCATCATTGCCGAACCGGTCGATCATCGAGGCCACCATGTTGTGGATCGAGATGAAGGAGGAAAAGGCCGGGTCGGCGTGCGACAGCGCCTCGAAGATCAGTACGGCGTCGAGCCGGCCGAGCGCGGAACCGCCGACATCGTCCCTGACATAGATGCCGCCGAGGCCGAGCGGCCCCGTCTCGCGAATCACATCGGCGGGGAAATGTCGCCTGCGGTCCCAGTCGAGCGCATTGGGCGCCACGCGATCGGCGGCGAAGGCCCGCGCCATCTCCTGGATGGCACGCTGTTCCTCATTGAGTTCGAACTGGCTGGTGCTCGCATCGACCGCGGCGTCCATGGCGTGCTCCCTGTAGGCTGGCCAGCTAGCCCGCTGGCCTGTCGTTTTTGGCTTTGCGCGCGCATCAATCTAGACCAATGATGCCGCCGCGCAACCCGACCTATCGCGGAGCGGCTGTGCACCAATGCATGCCCGGAGCAAGATGTGACGACAAAATTCGATGAGCTGCTGGAAAAGTTCCACGCCTATCTCGCTTCCGTCGATGACGCTCTGGTGCGCGACGCCGTGGCACGCACAGGTTGGGACATGCCGGCCCGAAAGTTGGAGCCGCATGCGCTTGGCTGCCTGCGCCATCTTGATCGCGGGGCCGGACTGGCACCGCCGGATGCGAGGCCGCTGGTGCGATTGCTGGCCGAGCAGCGCAACGAACTGCATTGGGGACAGACCTACACCGAGGCTGATTTCGGCAGGGCCTTCATCGACAATTACGGCTGGCTGGAAATCTTCGGCACGCGTGGGCACTTCGTCAACGAAGAGGCTGCCGCCGGGCTGCTGATTCTTGGACCCGGGATCGTCTACCCCGACCATCATCACGTCGCCGAGGAAATCTATATTCCGCTGACCGGCGGTACGGAATGGCGCATGGGCGAAAGCGGTTTTCGCAGGCGGGAGGCCGGCGAGGTCGTCCACCATGCCTCCAACGTCAACCATGCCATGCGAACGGGCAAGGAGCCGCTGCTGGCGCTCTATATCTGGCGCGGCGGGCCGTTGGCGCAAAAATCCACGATCACCGGCACCGCGACGCAGGTCAGAGGCTGATGGCCAGGGCAATCATGCTGCAAGGCACAGGGTCGGATGTCGGCAAGACGGTGCTGGTCGCAGGCCTTTGCCGCGCCGCGAAAAAGCGTGGCCTGAAGGTGCGGCCATTCAAGCCGCAGAACATGTCGAACAACGCCGCCGTCGCCGATATCCCCGGCGACAACAACCATGGTGGCGGCGAGATCGGCCGCGCGCAATGGCTGCAGGCGATCGCCTGCGGCGTGCCGCCATCGGTGCATATGAACCCGGTGCTGCTCAAGCCGCAGACCGATGTCGGCGCGCAGGTCATCGTCCAGGGCAAGGTGTTCGGCGAGGCGCGGGCGCGCGACTACCAGGCGCTGAAGGGCCGGCTGATGGATGCAGTGCTGGAGTCCTGGGGCAAGGTCGGCGAGGGCGCCGACCTCGTCATCGTGGAGGGCGCCGGCTCGCCGGCCGAAATCAACCTCCGCAGCCGCGATATCGCCAATATGGGCTTTGCCACGCGCGCCGATGTGCCGGTGGTGCTGGTCGGCGACATCGATCGCGGTGGCGTCATCGCCTCGGTCGCGGGCACGCATCTGATCCTGCCGCAAGAAGACCGGCGCATGATCGTCGGCTATCTCATCAACAAGTTCCGGGGCGATGTCTCGCTGTTCGATGACGGCATCAAGGCGATCGAGAAGTTCACCGACTGGCGCTGTTTCGGCGTCGTGCCGTGGCTGAAGGCTGCGGCACGGCTACCCTCGGAAGATTCCGTCGTGCTGGAGCGGCTGGCATCCGGCGAGGCGCGCGCGCTCAAGGTGGCGGTGCCGATGCTTGGCCGCATTGCGAATTTCGACGATCTCGACCCGCTCAAGGCCGAACCGCAGGTCGAAGTGGTGTTCGTGCCGCCGGGAAAGAAGCTGCCGGCCGATGCCGGGCTGGTGGTCATTCCCGGCTCCAAGTCGACGATCGGCGATCTCCTGAAGTTTCGCGAGAATGGTTGGGATCGGGATCTTGCGGCGCACCGCAAGCGCGGCGGCCATGTCGTCGGCATCTGCGGCGGGTTCCAGATGCTCGGCCGCATGGTACGCGATCCCGACGGCATCGAAGGTTCCGTCACGGAAGCCGAGGGGCTCGGCCTGCTCGATGTCGAGACGGTGATGGAGCCGGAAAAGACTGTGCGCAATGTCACCGCCCGCTCGGTACCGTTCGATCTGCCGCTCGAAGGCTACGAAATCCACCTCGGCCGCACCACGGGTCCGGACACCAGGCGCCCGTCGGCGATCATCAATGGCGCCGAGGATGGCGCGATCTCGGCAGACGGCAAGGTGATCGGCACTTACATGCATGGCCTGTTCGGCGCCGACGGCTTTCGCGGGAAATTCCTCGAAAGCCTAGGCATCAAGGGCGGTGGCCTCGACTATCGTGCCGAAGTCGAGCGGGCGCTGGACGAAGTCGCGGCCGAGCTGGAGACCCATCTCGACTGCGACGCGATTTTTTCGCTGGCGCGTTGAAGGTCGGGCCTTCTCGCTGGCCTTCGGCCAGTACGTGCCGAACGACCAGACATCTCGATTGGCATTGCCCATCCTTCCGCCAAGCGAATCTAGCAGAGCCCGCATTAGAATCAAAAACG
Source organism: Mesorhizobium sp. ESP6-5 (assembly GCF_020164695.1). Lineage (NCBI taxonomy): Bacteria > Pseudomonadati > Pseudomonadota > Alphaproteobacteria > Hyphomicrobiales > Phyllobacteriaceae > Mesorhizobium > Mesorhizobium sp. ESP6-5. Next base: position 95,722 of record NZ_JAIUGR010000001.1, on the reverse strand, counting down.
CCCGGCTTGGCCGGGCGCTCTCAGTCCCCGCTTGTCGAGGGAAACTTGTCAGGCGCCGCGCATCAGGCAGCCGGCGGCCAGCACGATGTAGGCGATAAGAACAATCCACACCGATGCGATCGGAATGAACGCGAGGACGCCAAGCGCGGCAAGAATGCCGATGATGGCGATGACAACGGAGATGATGAAAACAATCTGGGTAGGCGCGCTGAGATTCATGTCTGGCTCCTCCAACATGATTCGAACATCAGCACTGTAACAGGCGCGTGATCACAGACCAATCATGACACGCAACGGGTTGGCCGGATCGGCCAGCAGCTTCACCGCCAGAGCCACGCAGACGATGACCAGCAGCGGCTTGATCAGCTTGGCGCCGATACGCATGGCCAAGCTCGCGCCAACGCGGGCGCCGAGGAACTGGGCGACGCCCATCATCAGGCCAATCTTCCATGAGATGACGCCTACAGCGGCAAAGATGATGAAGCCGCCGATGTTGGAGGCGAAATTGAGCAGTTTGGTGTGCGCCGTTGCCTTGAGCACGCCGTAGCCGGCGAGCGTCACGAAGGCCAGCATGTAGAAGGAACCGGCGCCCGGCCCGAATACGCCATCATAGAAGCCGATGGCCGGCACCACGGTCACGCCGAATAGGAAGGGCGACAGGCGCTCGGCCCGGTCGACATCGTTCATGTTGGGCTTGAGCGCGAAGTAGAGCGCAATGGCAATCAGCACCAGCGGCAGGGCCGCGCGTAACAGGTCGCCGGGCACGACCGTGGCCAGCAGTGCGCCGATGGCGCCGCCGGCGAGGGCAAGCAGCGCCGATGGCAACTGCCGGCGCAGGTCGACATGGCCTTTCGAGGCGTAGTGGATCGTCGCCGACCCGGAGCCGAACATGCCTTGCAGTTTGTTGGTTCCAAGCGCCTCGACCGGCGAAAAACCGGCGAGCAGCAGCGCCGGAATGGTGATCAGCCCGCCGCCGCCGGCAATCGAATCGACAAAGCCCGCGGCAAAGGCGGCGAAAGCGAGCATGGCGATGGTCTGGGCGGTGAGGTCGATCATCTGATATGTCGAGATGTCCGTCGGCTGCAGCGCGCGTTCGACCACGGCCACCCCGTTTGCGCAAGGCCGATTCCGCGCTAATTCTGTTGACGAGGAATCGGAAAGGGGCCGTTCATGGCATTCGCATTGCTGGACCAGATACGCTCGATCTTCGACGGCGACCCGGGCGTGCGCAAGGTCGCGGACGATCCCGTCCTGTCGGCGGAACTGCTGATGCTGTTCCGGATGATCCTGGCCGATGGCACGGTGAGCGAGAGCGAGATGATCGCCTTCCGGCGCATCTGCAAGGATGCTTTCGGCATTCCGGAAACCAGCATCGACGCGGTCATCGAATATCTCAACGAATTCGGCTACGAGACCAACGGCTCGCAGGCGATCGCGCTGTTTCGCGACCTCGACGTCGGGCGGCGCAAGCAATTGGCGCAGCACATGGCGGAAATCGCCAAGGCGGATTCGCAACTGGCCGAGACCGAGGTGCGCCTGTTGCGCCGCACGCTCGATTTGCTCGACATCAGCCCGGTCGATGTGGTGAAGCCGGAAGAGTAGCGGGCGGATCGGCAACTCACCCTTGTTCCTGCATCCGTTTCGCGATCGCCCGGCGCAGATCCGGCGCCGCAGCGACAAGCGCCTTGGCCGCCTCTGATTGTGGCTGATCGAGCAGTTCGCTCGTCCTGCCGCGCTCGACGATCTTGCCGTCATGCATGACAAGCACCTCATCCGTGATGGCGCGGGCGACGGCCAGGTCATGGGTGATGAAGAGATAGGCGATGCCGAGTTTCTGGTTGAGTCCGGCGAAGAGGTCCAGGATCTGTGCACGGATCGAGACATCGAGTGCCGAGACCGGCTCGTCGGCGACGACAAGCTTGGGGCGCGTGATGATGGCGCGGGCGATCGACAGGCGTTGGCGCTGGCCGCCGGAAAATTCGTGCGGATATTTGTGCATGTCGCGTTGGTCGAGGCCGACCTCGTGCAGCGCATGCGCCACCATCTCGCGGCGCTCGGCGCGCGTCGGTTTTTTCTCCAGGACATGCAGGGGTTCGGCGACCAGTTTTTCGACCTTCTGGCGCGGATCGAAGGAGCCGTAGGGGTCCTGGAAGACAACCTGCATATCGCGCCTGGCCGGCTTCAGCTCGGCCTCGCTCCTGCCGGTGATGGGTTCGCCGCGAAAGCGGATCACGCCCGAACTCGGCCGGTCCAACGCCAGGATCATGCGGGCAAGGGTCGACTTGCCGCAGCCGGAGCGGCCGACCAGCGCCACCGACTGGCCCGGCGCCATCGACAGGGAGACATCGTCGACCGCACGTATGTCGGGCGCGCGCCTGAACAGTGAGATGCGGCGGCCGGGGTAGTCGCGGCTGACGCCCTCAACCTGCAGCAAGGGTTGGTCCATCCCGACACGATGAGGCTTGGCGCGCGCCGGAACATGCATCGAGGCCTGTGCCAGCTGGCGCGTATAGGGGTGGAACTGTTCCGAGAGCGTACGCGCCGTGTCGCCGGCGTCCATCACCTCGCCATGGCGCAGGATGGTGATGCGGTCGGCCATCTCTGTTACGACAGCGAGATCATGCGAGACCAGCAGCAGACCCATGCGGTTCTCCGCCACGAGATCGCGCAGGAGGTCGAGGATCTGTGCCTGCAGCACCACGTCGAGCGCCGTCGTCGGCTCGTCGGCGATCAGCAGCTTCGGCTTCAGCGCGCAGGCGATGGCGATGACGACGCGCTGGCGCTGGCCGCCCGACAATTCGTGCGGATAGCGCGACAGCGGGAATTTCGCTTCGGGCAGGCCGACGCGGTCGAGCATTTTTCGCGCCCGCTCCTCGGCGTCGGCACGGCTTGCCCTGGTGTGCCAGCGTATGCCTTCGGCGACTTGTTCGCCGATCGTCTTGACCGGATTGAGCGCCGTCATCGGCTCCTGGAAAACCATGCCGATGTCGTCGCCGCGCAAGGCACACATCTGGTCCTCGGTCGCGCCGAGAATATCGATGCCGTCGAATGTGATGCGCCCGGTGGCGCGTGCGGCATGGGGCAGGAGCCGCATCACCGTCAGCGCGATCATCGATTTGCCGGAGCCGGATTCGCCGACCAGCCCCATCACTTCGCCGGGCGCGACGGAGAGCTCCATATCTTTCAGGATCTGTGTGTCGCCGATGACCAGCGACAGATTATCGACTTCGAGTAGGCTCATCGCTGCCGCCGCGACTTCGGGTCGAGAATGTCGGCGATGCCGTCGCCCAGAAGATTCAGGCCGAGCACGGTGACGACGATCGCCATGCCGGGGAAGATCGCCATCCACGGCGCCACCACCATGCGCGTCTGGGCGTCGAACAGCATGCGGCCCCAACTCGGCATTGGGGGCTGAGCGCCGAGGCCGAGATAGGAAAGCCCAGCTTCGGCCAGGATGCCCAGCGCGAACTGGATTGTGCCCTGCACGAGGAGCAGCGTGGCGATGTTGGGCAGCACGTGTTCGATCGATATCTGCGTGCTGCTCTTGCCGGCGGCGCGCGCGGCGAGGATGAATTCGCGCGGCCAGACGGCCAGCGCGCCGGCGCGGGCGACGCGGGCGAACACCGGAATGTTGAAGATACCGATGGCTATGATCGCGTTGACGGCGCCCGGCCCGAAGATGGCTGTTATCATGATGGCCGACAGCAGCGCGGGGAACGCGAAGACGAGGTCGTTGATGCGCATCAGCGCCTCGTCGGCGAGGCCGCCGCGCGCGGCGGCGAAGGCGCCAAGCGGCACGCCGACACCCATGCCGATCCCGACGGCGACCAGCGCCACGGCGATCGAGTTGCGGGCGCCAACCATGATCATCGACAGGATATCGCGGCCGAAATGGTCGGTGCCGAACCAGTGCGCCAGCGAGGGACCTTGCGTCTTGTCCGCTATGACGAGCCTCGTCACATCGAAGGGTGTCCAGACATAGGAGACGACAGCCATCGCCAGGATCAGCACGGTGATGACGAAACCGGTAACGAAAGCGGTGTTCCCAAACGCCTTGGCCAGGATGCCGCGGAACGTCTCGTCGGGGATGTCGATGCGCAGCGTCATTGCCGGGTCCTCAGGCGGGGATCGACCACCGCATAGGAAAGGTCGACGACGAGGTTGACGGCAATGACGGCGGCGACCAGCAGCATGACGACGCTCTCGACGACGATCAGGTCGCGCTGGGTGATCGCCTGGAACACCAGCCGGCCGAGCCCGGGCAAATAGAAGACATTTTCGATGATGATGGTGCCGGCGAGCAGGAAGGCGAACTGCAGGCCAAGGATGGTCAGCACCGGGATCATGGCGTTGCGTAGCGCGTGCCGCCACAGCACGGCTCGATAGGGCAGGCCCTTGGCGCGGGCGGTGCGGATGTAATCCTCGTTGAGCACCTCGATCAGCGCCGAGCGGGTGACGCGCGCCAGGATCGCCGCTTGCGGCAAGGCAAGCGCCACCGCCGGCAACAGCAGCGATTTCAGTGCCGGCCAGGCGCCGGCGCCCCAACCAGGAAAACCACCGGCCGGGACCAGACGCAGCCAGACGGCGAAGACATAGATCAGCATCAGCGCGAACCAGAAATTGGGCACGGCAACGCCAAGCTGCGCGATGCCCATTGAAATCGTATCGCCGGCCCGTCCGCGCCGGCTGGCCGAAAACAGGCCGACCGGAATGGCGGTCAAGGTGGAGAGCGCGAGCGCGATCAGCGCCAGCGGCAGCGAGACGGCCAGCCGTTCACGCACGAGATCGATGACCGGGACCGAGTAGGTATAGGAGCGGCCGAAATCGAGGGTGAGCAAGCCGCCGGCCCAGTGCAGATAGCGCAGTACGATCGGCGCGTTGAGGCCCATCTGGTTGCGCAAGAGTTCCACTTGGTCGGCACTGGCGTTCATGCCCAGCATCAGCCGCGCCGGATCGCCGGGGAGGATCTCCAGCACGGCGAACACCACCATCGAGGCAAGCACCAGCGTGGCTAAAGCGACGGCGAGGCGCTTGAGGAGGTAGGCGCTCATGGAAGGCGAGGGAGTGGCGCGCGCACCACGAACCTCACTCGCTCCACTTCACCTTGGTCAGGTCATTGGCCTGGATCGGCGCATTTTCCCACAGGCCTTGCAGCTTGGCGTCCCAGACACCGACCTTGGGCAATTCGTAGAGGAAGCCGACCACGGCGTCGTCGGCCAGGATCTTCTGCGCCTCGCCAAGCAGTTCCTTGCGCTTGGCCTCGTCGGAGGTGAGGTTGAGGTCGGCGATCACCTTGTCGAAGGTCGGATTGTCGTAGTTGAAGTAATAGTCCTTGCGCGCATAGATATCGATGTCGTTGGGCTCGGTGTGGGAGACGATGGTCAGGTCGTAATCCTTCTTGGTGAACACCTGGTCCAGCCACTGCGCCCATTCGACCGGGATGATCTCCAGGTTGATGCCGACATCGCGAAGTTGCGAGGCGATGATCTCGCCACCGAGCCGTGCATAGCTGGGCGGCGGCAGTTTCAGCGTTGCCTTGAAGCCGTTCTCCAGCCCGGCCTCCTTCAGCAGTTCCTTGGCCTTGTCGACATTGTGTGGATAGAGGCCGGTGAGGTCGACATAGTCCTTGTTCGCCGGCGACATATGCGAGCCGATCGGCAGGCCAAGGCCGGCTGAGGCGCCGTCGATGATCGCCTTGCGGTCGAGCGCGTAGGAGATCGCCTGCCTGACCTGCAGCTTGTCGAAAGGTGGCTTCTTGTTGTTGATCGAGAGGATGGTCTCGCCTTCGGTCGAACCGATCACCACCTTGAAACGCGGATCGTCCTTGACCTGTGCGAGGCTGTCGGGATCGAAGAAGGGGAAGGCCTGGATGTCGCCGGACGAAAGGGCCGGCACATAGGCCGCGGCATCGGGCACGATGCGGAACTCGACCTTGTCGAGGAACACCGGAGCGCCCCAGTAATGGTCAGATTTGACCAGTGTGATCGATGATCCCTTGGCCCAGTTCTGGAACTTGAACGGGCCGGTGCCAACCGGGTTTTCCTTGTTGGTGGCGGCGGATTTCGGCGACACCATCACCGCGTCGCCCCAGCCCATATTGTAAAGGAAGGATCCTTGCGGGTTTTTCAGCGTGACTTTCACCGTCGCCGGATCGATGACATCGACCTTGTCGATGGCCGCGAACAGGCCCTTCTGCGCGTTGACCGAATTGTCGGCGCGGGCACGGTCGAGCGAGAATTTCACGTCATCGGCGCTGAAATCGGCGCCGTCGTGGAATTTGACGCGGGTGTGCAGCTTGAAGGTGTAGACCTTGCCGTCATCGGAAATGGTCCAGCTTTCCGCCAGATCCGGCAGCACCTCGCCATTGGGTCCGATCCGGGTCAGGCCCTCGAAGACATTGGCGTAGAGCACTTCCTTGATCGCCGCCGCGGCACCAGCGGTTGGGTCGAGATGCGGCGGTTCGAGCGGAATGCCGATGACCAGGTCGGTTCGGGCCGCAAAGGCGGAGGTTCCTGCGGCCAATGCGAGAACCGCGGCGGCCAGAATGGTTTTCCACAATCTCATCGTGCAACTCCCCATGCGTTCAGGACACGTGCTCAAGCCGGGCGATAGAAGCGTGATTTCGCGTGGGAGTAAATTGCGTTTCGTGCTGCCAGGCGGGATGGCGGGGAATGTTTTTGCCGTGCCAGCCCTGTCGGCGGGCCGAAGCTTATCGCGATGCAGGGTTATCCCGTGGCCGTGCCGCGCAGCAGCACGTTCAGCCCGATCGCCATCACCTTGGCCGATTCCACCATGTCCGATATGCCAACCCACTCGTCCGGCCGATGGGCGAGGTCGAGAATGCCCGGGCCATAGGCGATGCAGTCGTGGATATGCCCGATGCGGGCGATGTGCTTCTGGTCGTAGGTGCCGGGCGAAATGACGTAGTCGGGCTCGCGGTCGAAGATCGCATGAATGCCTTGCGCCACCGCCTTGACGACGGGCGCGTCGCGCTCGGTCATCAGCGGCAGTACTTCCATCAGATCGCGGATCTCGTAGTCGAATTTTTTGCGCTCGCGCTTCAGCCGGTCGAGAATGCCGGTCACTTCGGCTTTGACGGTTGCCAGATCCTCCTCGAGAAGGAAGCGGCGGTCGATGGTCAGACGGCAGGAATCGGGCACGTTGGGCGAGGGCAGGCCGGGGCGGAAATCCTCGGTCTGGCCGCCATGAACGGAATTGATGTTCATGGTCGAGCGCCTGGCGCCTTCCGGCACCACCGGCATGCGCGTGATCTTGCGGTCGAGTGCCGGGAACAGTTCGTCCTCGAATGCCTGCAGCACCGCACCCATATGGCGCACCGCATTGTCGCCGAGAAACGGCATCGAGCCGTGCGCGATTTCACCCTTGGTCTCGATCTCCGCCCACCAGACGCCGCGATGGCCGAGGCAGATGCGGTCCTTGTTGAGAGGCTCGGGAATGATGACGTGATCGACCCTGGGTTTCGAGAAATAGCCGAGCCCGGCCAGATGGGCGACGCCGCCGAAGCCGCCGGATTCCTCATCGACCGTTCCCGAGATCTCGATGGCGCCCGGAAAGTCGGGAAAGACTTCCAAAAAGGCTTCGACAGCGATGATGGAGGCGGCGAGGCCGCCCTTCATATCGCAGGCGCCGCGTCCATAGACCTTGCCATCCCTGACGATGCCGGCGAACGGATCGACGGTCCAGCCGTCGCCGGGTTCGACAACGTCGATATGCGAATTGAAATGGACGCAGGCACCAGGTGACCGTCCATCAAACCGCGCAACGACATTGATGCGCGGATAGCGATCGGTGTCGCCGGGCGTGCCGTCGGCGCGGATGAACTCGGTCTCGAAGCCGCTCTTCCTTAGCCGCGCACCGATATAGTCGGCGCATGGCCCGTAGGCTTCGCCGGGTGGATTTATGGTCGGAAAGCGGATCAGGTCGGCGGTCAGCGCCACCAACTCGTCGCGCCTGATGTCGATTGCCTTGAGGAGTCGCCCGTTCATGCCGCGAGTTGAGCAGCGATCCCAGTGGTTTTGCAAGCCCGTGATCAAACCCGTGCAACGTGTCGTTGTGGCAACTATCGCGGGAAATCGTTCAAATTCACTGCTTTGGATTGGCGAATTGGTCAAAGACTGTGTGTTATCTGTTCACCGCCATTAAAAAGGTGAAAAACAACGTGATGGCGAGCAGGCAAGGGCAATCAAAGGGGTTTGATCGCATGAAAATGTCATTTCTCAAGGCAGCAGTATTGGTCGTTGCGCTGTTTGGCGCATCGGCGGCAAGTCAGGCGGCCACATTGGTGGCGAACATCGACGTGTCGTCGCAGACGATGACGGTTCGTTATGGCGATTCTGTCTATAGGTGGGCCGTCTCGACCGCCCGTCCGGGCTATTTCACGCCGCGTGGCACCTACCGGCCGCAGCGCACGGCGCGGATGTGGTATTCGCGCAAATACGACATGTCGCCGATGCCGTACTCGGTGTTCTTCCGTGGCGGCTATGCCATCCATGGAACGGGCGCCGTCAGGCAGCTCGGCCGTCCGGCTTCGCATGGCTGCGTAAGGCTGCATACAGCCAATGCCGCGGCCTTCTATTCAATGGTCCGCGAAGTGGGCTTCGGCAATACGCGCATCGTCGTCACCAATTAGGCAATTGGCGATTTGTTGATACAGGCTTTGTTTGCTGGCGGAGGAACTCACGTTCCCGCCAGCGGCTTGCTCATGTGTTTGAGACGGGAGCCGGCTTGGTGCGGTTTTTCCGCCGCCACTTGCTGATCTCCCACCTTTTGTGGAACCACATCCATTGGCCTGGATCCTCTCGGACCCAGCGCTCGACGACGTCGTTCAGCATCTGGGTGGTGGCGTGGACATCGACGCTGCCGTCGGCGGTGCGCGGCAGGACCAACTTGTCCTCGATCTCGAGCCGGAAGCGGTTGCCCGGCAACCTGATACAACGCGCCGGATAGACGTCGCAGTCATAGTGGCGGGCAAGGGTGCCGAGCACGCGGTTGCTCTGGCAGGGACGGCCGAAGAAGGTCGTGTCCAGGCCGTTGGAGAATTTCTGGTCGACGAGAACGCCGATATTGCCGCCATTCTCCAACACCCCCGCCAGCGCGAACGAGGCACCGGCCATCGAAGGCAGCAAGCCTCCCATGGTCGATCGCCTTGTCGAAAGGATGTAGTCGGCGAGGTAGGGGTTGTTGGGCGGCCGAAACAGCGCCGTGATGTTCATGCCGAAGGTCGCGGCCGCCACCGGCAGCAGCTCGAAATTGCCGAGATGGCCGGTGAAGACGATGTGCGGCTGCTTCTCGGCCGCGATCTCCACGAAATGCTCTGTTCCCTTGACCTCGATACGGCCGGACTTTCCGGCCGCTGGATCATAGTCGAACAGGGCGTCGAGGAAGATGTATTCAGCGGCAAGGCGGGCCATGTTGCCCCACATGTCGGAGGCGATGGCCCGGATTTCGTCCTCGCTCTTTTCCGGATAGGCCTTGCGCAGATTGTCGAGGGCGACCTGGTGGCGTCCGACCCTTGGACCGATGAGGCGTGCGGTGCGGTCGGCAAAATTCAGCGCGCTGTCGACCGGCAGCAGGCGCAGCAGCGACATGATGACCATCGCGAGACGCGCAACAAACCAGTAATTCACCTGGCGCAATTGTCTGCCATAGCGAAATTTCAGATCGCGGCGAAGCTTCTTGAGCACGGAAATCGAGGCTCTAGAGCATGATGCCGAAAAGTGTGAAGCGGTTTTCGGATGACATCATGCTCTATTCCTTGATTTAGAGGCGGATTCAGATTTCAGGTCAATTCGACCTGAAATCATCCGACTCTAGGCGACGCGCAGGATGATCTTGCCGAAAACGTCGCGGCCTTCCATGCGCTTCAGCGCGGCATCGATATCGTCGAAGCCGACCTCGGTGTCGATCACCGGAGCGACCTGTCCAGCGGCCATCTTCTGCATGGCGTTGGCCATGTTCTCCATCCGGCAACCGAAGGATCCGAGCAGTTTCAACTGCTGCTGGAAGAGCTGCATCAGGTTGATCTGAGTCGACACGCCGGAGGTCGAACCGCAGGTCACAAGGCGACCGCCGCGCTTCAGGCACAGCATCGAACCGGCAAAGGTGTCGGTGCCCACATGCTCGAACACCACGTCGACGCCTTTCTTCTTCGTCAGCTTGCGCACGACGCCCTCGAAACGATCGTCGCGGTAGTTGATGACATGGTCGGCGCCGAGCGCCTTGGCCTTGTCGATCTTGTCGTTCGAGCCGACCGTGGTGATGATCGTGCAGCCCATCCGCTTGGCCAGCTGGATGGCCGCCGAGCCGATGCCGGATCCGCCGGCATGGACGAGGATCGTCTCACCGGGCTGCAGCCTGGCATTGTCGAACAGCATGTGCTCGACGGTGCCGAAGGTAACGGGCGCCACGGCAGCCCCGATATCGGTCACACCGGGCGGGGCGGGGACCAGCAGGCGCGCCGGCAGGTTGATCTTCTCCTGCGCGAAACCGTCGAGATGGAAGCCGTGAACGCCCGAAACATGCTCGCACAGATTGTCGCGGCCTTCGCGGCAGGCACGACAGAGGCCGCAGGTGCGCGCGCCGTAGATCGATACCAATTGTCCGGGCAGCAGGCTGGAAACGCCGGGACCGACCGCCTCTACCTCGCCGGAGGCCTCGGCACCCACGACCAGCGGCAGCTTGCGCTTGGCGAAGGCCATGCCGCGCCAGCCCCAGACGTCGATGTGGTTCAGCGCCACCGCCTTGATGCGCAGCGTCACTTCGCCAAGCGCGGGAGGCGGCGGGGGTGGCAGGTCCACCGTTTCAAGGCGGCGGTCCTCGATAAGTTGCAGTGCGCGCATGGAGCCTGTCGGTTCTGTTAAGCGGAAAGGGCTCGCTTAGACCGGTTCCCGCGCCATGACAAGGCAAGTGTTCTGGCCGCCAAAGCCGAAGGAGTTCGACAGAACGGAGCGAACCTGCGCATCGCGCTTCTTGTTCGGCACGACGTCGAGCACGATCGCCGGGTCAGGATTGTCATAGTTGATGGTCGGAGGAATGACGCTTTCGCGCATCGTCATCAGCGAAAACGCCGCTTCGACCGCGCCCGCCGCCGACAGCGTGTGGCCGATCATCGACTTGTTGGACGAGATCGGCAGAGAGCCGATGCGCTCGCCAAACACCGTCGACAGCGACAGGTGCTCCATCTTGTCGTTTTCCGGCGTCGAGGTGCCGTGTGCGTTGACATAGTCGATCTCGTCTTCGCCGAGACCCGCATCCGCAAGTGCGGCCCGGACAGCGGCAATCGCCGGCGATCCATCCGGCTTGGAGCGCGTGCGATGGAAATCGTCGGCCTTTTCGCCACAGCCGCTGAGGATGCCGAGAACGGCGGCCCCACGGGCAAGCGCCGCCTCCAGCGATTCCAGCACCAGAGCGCCGGATCCCTCGGCCAACACGAAGCCGTCACGGTCCTTGGAAAACGGCTTGGAAGCCTTTTCCGGATTGTCGTTGTGGGTGGAGAGAGCCGACAGCAGCGAGAAGCGGATCAGCGCCTCGGCGGTCGCCGAGCCGTCGGCGCCGATCGACAGCGCCCGGTCGCATTCGCCACGGCGGATCGCCTCGACGCCGAGCTGGATGGCGGTGGCGCCGGAGGCGCAAGCCGTCGAGAGCGTGATCGGCAGGCCACGCGTGCCGAACCGGTTGGCGAGCCGGTCGGCGATCGAGCCGAACTGGGTGGTTTCGAAGAGATCGAGTTCCTTCAGGCCGCGCGCCACGCGCAGCAGCCTTTCGGCGCCGGAATCCTGCTTGTCGGAATTGTAGAGCGAAAAGCGATCGTGCCAGTCGAGTTCGACCGGCGGCGAGGCGAGGAAGAGAGGGCCTCCGAAATCGCCGGAATTCAGGCCGGCTTCGCCAACAGCCTCCTGAGCCGCGGTTTCCGCCAGTTCATAGGTGAGAAGGCTTGCCCCCCTGGAACTCGACGGCAGAAAATCGACCATGCCGGAGATCCGTGTGTTGAGGTGATCGACCGGGAAGCGGGTGATCGGGTGGATGCCCGACTTGCCCGAGGTCAGCGCGCCCCAATTGTCTGATTTGCCGACGCCGAGCGAGGTCACCACCCCGATACCGGTAACGGCAACGACGGGCCTGCCCATGTGATCTCTGAAATTGGCCATCCGGGAGCCCTCTTATCTCTGCAGTGCGTTCGCCAGACGCCGCCTCAAGCGGCGTTGACCAGCGCCACGCCCTCGAATTGGTGATAGCCGATCGCCGTTGCAAGGACGCTCGCGGGAATGCCTTCAAACGGCTTTTCGGCCGTGGCGTCAAAGACAGGGTAGGCGGCCTTGCGGTCGACCGCGAGTGCCGCCAGCGCTACGGCGAAGGGAAACTGCGCTTCCTTCATGTGCCCGGTCAACGTTGTAAAACCGCGCGCCGATATCGCCGGATTGGCGTCGAGCGCCGCCTTTTCGGCCGATGTTGCCGCATGCGCGCCCGATGCTCCCGACATGGCGAGCAGCTTGCCGTTCGGCAGCAGCGCCTGTTTGAGCAGGAGAGCGATCTCGGCGTCGAGTTCTCCGCGCGCGCGCCTGGCGCGGCCGGAGACGACGGGGCCGAGTTCAGCGTAGATCTTGCGTCCGCGGCTTGCCGCGTGTTCGCGCTGCTCAAGCACCAGGAAGGCACCGCCGGAACCTGAGACCACGCCGCCGCCCTCGGCGCCCTGCCTTTGCCAGACGGGCTTCCACGGGCCGCGATGCAGGTAACCGGCCAGCTCGTAGCCGAGCAGCATGTCGGAATGTTCCGTCTGGAAGGCGCCGCCGACCAGGATGTGCGTCGACTGGCCGGAGCGAATGCGCGCGGCTGCCGTCTCGACGGCGGCGACGCCAGCGCCTTCCTCGCCCATGAAGGTCCTGGACGAGCCGGTCACCTTGTGGACGATGGAGATGTTGCCGGCGAGCAGATTGGAAAGCTGCGCCAGGAAAAGCGTCGGTCGCAATTCGGTGGTCAGCTTCTCGTTGAGCAGCACGTCGCGGTCGTTGCGGTTTTCCGAAGCGGCTAGAATGTCGGCGTCGACCGCTTCGTCGCGCTCGCCGCCGCCGGCCGCCACAACCATGTCCATGGTGGTGCAGAGTTCGTCATTGCCCTTGATGCCGGCGTCGTCGAGCGCGAGGCCCGCCGCATAGGTGCCGAGCCTCTGCCATGTCTCCATCTGCCGCTGATCGCCGCGCTTGGCGATCTGCAGGTTCCAGTCGATCTCGGGCAGTGGATGAACCGTGTAGGGCGCGAAGCGCCCGGCCTCGAGCACCGGCTCCCGGCCCGGTTGCGCCAGCTTTTGCCAATGGGCGTCAGGACCTTCCCCCAGCGAGGAAACAAGGCCGATACCTGTGATGACGACGTCGTGGGGGCTGCTCATGAGCGGCTTTGTGGGTCAGGTGACGGAGCGCGTCAAGTCACGCGCCCTGATGACCTCAGGCGGTCTTGGCGGCAACCAGCGCGTCGATCTTGGCGCACAGGTTCTTCATGACGAAGTAATCGTCGGTCGAAGCCTTGCCGTCATTGACTTCCTGGGTCCACTTTTCCAGCGGCACCTTGATGCCGAATTCCTTGTCGATGGCGAACACGATGTCCAGGAAGTCGAGGCTGTCGATGCCGAGATCGTCAATGGTGTGGCTCTCGGGCGTCATGGTGTCGATATCGATCTCGCTGGTGTCGGCAATGATCTTGGCGACTTTGTCGAACGTTGTAGACAAGGGGCTTTTCCTTCTTTGCGGGCGGAATCTGTCCGCATTCGTTTGGGCGCTGTCTAATCGGTTTTTCCCGGCAGGAAAAGGCCTGTTAAGCCGGGCGCAGATGGGTAGGATGCCCAGGAAACGCAAGAAGGGCCGCCGGTCGACCCGGTGGCCCTTCCGTTGACGCTGCGTAAGCTCAGCTGTCGCGGAGCTTGACCAGGTCGTTCAGCAGCCCGCCCGTTCCGTTGTGGACGGTCAGCCGCTCGACCTTGCCGGCGATGGTTTCCAGAGCCTCGAGCTCCTTCAGCCGCAGCATCACCGGGTTCTCCGCCATCACCTTGGCCGTGTTGAGAAGGGAACGCGTGGCGTTCGTCTCCTCGCGGCGGCGGATGACATTGGCCTCGGCCTGCTTTTCGGCCGAAACCACTTGGTTGAGGATCTCACGCATCTCACCCGGCAGGATGACATCCTTGAGCGCGATATCGCTGACCTCGACCCCGATCTCGGCCATGTCGGCACGGACCTTGGCCGCCGCTTCCTCGTCGACCGTCACCTTCTTTTCGAGGATCTGGTCGAGCGTGAGCGCGCCCAGCGTCTTGCGGAACGCGTACTGCAGGGCGCGGTAGAGGGCCTCGGAGAAGTCCTTCACCGCGCTCACCGCCTTGACCGGATCGATGACCCGGTATTCGGCCGCGATATTGACGCGGATCGTGACGCGGTCCCTGGTCAGCACTTCCTGCCCGGCGACATCGAGCGACTGGCGCTTGAGGTCGACGACCTTGATCTGCACCATCCGTCCGACGGTCCAGAAGCCGTGCACGCCAGCGGCAAGCGTCCGCACAAGGACACCGTCGATAAACAGCAACCCGGCCTGGCCGTCGACAACCGGGTGAACGGACATCAATTCCGCCTTCCGGGCCTGGCCGAGCCGGCGCATGACAGCCGGATCGATGGCAAGATCGGCCGAGGTGTCGATCACCGTCACCTTCCACGGTCCGGCATCGGTCCACAGTACCAGCTTACGGTCGGGGGCCTGCACGGAATGCAGGTTGCCGTCACGCTCGATGACGGCAACTTCCGTGCGCCCCGTGCGCACGACGGTGAAATGACGCGCGGCCACGTCCGGGAGCTTGTCGAACAACGCCTTCTCGTACGCCGAAACGAATTCCGGGCTCTTCAGATCGTGCCGGGACACCTCAAGGCTCTGGTTCCGGTTGGCGAGCCAGTGCTCACCCGGCAGCAGGACAGCCTTGATCTCTCCCTTGTAGAGAGTGAGGGCACGTTCGTTTTCCCTAACGAGGACGCGCTCGCGCCCAAGAACTGTATCGAGAATAGTCATTGTCTTACTCCTGTCGGGCATGGCCCCATGCGAGGCGTCACGTCATGCGTCGATCTTCCCTTCGTTTCTCGTTTCGCTTCCAATTCCGGACACGAATGATCCGGGGACTGGTGGCATCGATGCGCGGCGGGCCTGCGGGAGCGGATCGCGGGGCAGCGAAGCGGGCGCCGGAGGCGAGCCTCCCTTGCCGGCGACACTGCGCCTTGACCATCACCGCGAGCCTGGCCGCGAGCCGATGGCATCGGACCTTTCGATACGTCCTGGCCCGAAGGCCTCGGCCGTCCGTCACGTCTTCAGCATTCCAGTCCCCGGACCGTTTCAGATAACACCTGGCAGGGTGCTGGCTCATCGAGCCAATGGAGAAGGAATCGAACCTTCGACAATCAGATTATGAGTCTGATGCTCTACCAACTGAGCTATCCGTGGTGCAGACGACGGGACTCGAACCCACAACCTCCGGATTATGTCCGGCGCTCTCCCAGTTGAGCTACATCCGCGATCCCAATCCCCAAAGCGGCGCCGTATACAGGGCGGCAAAGCCGTCTGCACGGGCGGAGACGAAAGCTCCAACCGTTGTGCTCGCTTCGGTTTTCGTGACCGGGAGCGCGCCTATAGCCCCTGCGACGGGTTGTCGCAAGCGACATTGTCGTGTCGAATTCGCGGCTTCTTTCGGCGGTGGCATTTCGGCAACACTCATTGCCGCGCCCGCGTTCGGGAGCAGTTGTCTCAGAAGGTGACGCGGCCGAGTACGCGCAAGCCGTCGCCTTGCGGCTCGACCACCACTGCTTCGCCTTCGCGCGGCGACACGCCGGTCAGCGCCACGATGTTTTCGAGATGGGTGACCAGGACCAGATTGTCGGAGCCGGAATAGGCGCGGATTTCCTTCATGATGGCCGCGATCTGCGCTGCTTTCTGCGCATCGTCACCCTTCAGGAGATCGAGCGGTGCGAACAGCTCCGGCTCGGCTTCGAAGGCGGTGCGCGCGGTGTCGAGGCAGCGGCAATAGCGGCTGGACAAAATGCGCTCGATGGGAGCCGCGCGGGCGGCAAACAGGGCGCCGATCTTGCTTGCCTGCTGCTTGCCGCGCGCCGACAGATTGACCTGGGTGGCGCAATTGCCGATGTCGAAATTGGCCGGGTCGGTGGTGCCGGTGACCATAGCGTGGCGCAGCAGCACGACATGGCCGCCATCGCGCAGCAGCGCCCAGCCGGCGTCCGTCGCGTGCGCGGCGGCGGGGACGACAAGCAGGAACAACGCCAAGGCTAACCGGATCATCGCCACCCTTCCATGCTCCCGTGTCGGGCTCCAACCATATAAGGATTGGAAAGCAGGCACAAAGACAAGCCGGGCGTCAGCCGCGTCTCAAGCCTCACTTTTTGGCGAGCTGCTGCTTCACCAGATCGATCTTCTGATCGGTGAGCGGGATGGGGATCGTGTAGCCGGCTTCGGTAAAGCCCTGTTTGGCATTATCGAAGAGGGCAATAGCCTTGAGGTATTCGGGCTGGCCGCCGCGCACCGGTTCCAGCCCGCCAGCTCCGATCGGCTCGGCCGAGGCGGTTTGGCGCGCGCCGCACCATGGCATCGGCAGGAAACGGATTGGTGCGGCAGGCATCGAGCAGCATGATCGGGTGCGATTGCTCAGCGACCGTGGCTCGCCTATCCCTGAAAAATGTCTCCGCTTACCGAAACCGTCCTGTTCGTTTTCAGTCTTGTCGCGCTCGGCTATCTCGCCGGGCTCTCGGGCTATTTGAGACCGGCGAGCGGCGAGGGGATATCCGACTTCGCGGTCTCGGTGGCAATGCCGCTGCTCCTGTTCCAGACCATGGTCAATGCCGATTTTCATGGCGTGGCGCCATGGCCGCTATGGGGTGCCTATTTCACCGCCGTGGCGATCACCTGGGCCGTCGGCCATGTCGTCACCACGCGGATCTTCGGTCGCGATGCGCGCGCCGGGGTCGTCGGCGGGGTGTCGTCTGCCTACTCCAACGTCGTGCTGCTCGGCGCTCCCTTCATCCTTGGCATATTCGGTCCGAGCGGCTTCGAAGTGCTGTCGCTGCTGGTCTCGGTGCATCTGCCGATCATGATGATGGCTTCGATCGTGCTGTTCGAGATGTTCGGGCGCGGCAGCGGCGAACACGTGCATCCCTTGCGCGTTATCAGAAGTTTCCTCAGGCGGCTGTTCATGAATCCGCTGATCATCGGCATTGTCCTGGGCCTGGCATGGCGGCTCAGCGGCGTGCCGCTGCCTGGTCTCGCCATGCGCCTGGTGGATGCATTGGCCGATACGGCCGGGCCGGTGGCGCTGTTTGCCATGGGGCTCAGCCTGCGCCGCTTCGGGATATCAGGCAATGTCCGGCCGGCGCTGGCGCTTTCGGCGCTCAAACTGTTCCTGATGCCGGCACTGGTTCTTGCCTTCGTCTGGCTGCTCGGCCTGCCGCCCCTGACCGCCAAGGTGGCGGTCGTGGTGGCGGCGCTGCCCTCCGGCATCAATTCCTATCTCATCGCGGTGCAGTTCAACACCGGCCAGGCGCTGGCATCGAACCAGATGACCATCGCCACGGCCTGCGCGGCGATCACCACCGCTTTCTGGCTGACGGTTGTCCTGCATGTTTTCGGATAAGGTTGGCGACGCCGTACGCCAACGCGCTCTCGTCTTGTGCTGGTCCAACCCCTATATGCCATCTTGCGATTGCTTGCGGGGCTTTCCCTAGGTTAAGAGCAATGGCTCCAGCGCGCGGCCCTGCCTGCGCTTTACCGAAGACATCCAGATAGCGGCCCGTGAGCGCCGAACGGAGGCTAGACCATGCTTCAGAAAACCAGCCATTTCATGCGGCAGGCCAATCTCATCAACGGCGAATGGGTGCAGGCCGACAGCGGCCAGACGGTCGATGTGAACAATCCGGCTACAGGCCTCAAGATCGGCACCGTACCGAAGTCGGGCAAGGCAGAAACTCGCCGCGCCATCGAGGCCGCCGATGAGGCTTTCAAAACCTGGCGCAAGACGACCGCGCTCGAGCGCTCGAAGCTGCTGCGCAAGCTTCATGACGCGATGATGGACAATCAGGACGTGCTGGCCGAACTGCTCACCATCGAGCAGGGCAAGTCGCTGTTCGAATCCAAGGGCGAGATCGGTTCGGCTGCCGCCTACATCCTGTGGTTCGCCGAAGAAGGCCGCCGCACTTATGGCGATGTCGTGCCCTCGCCATGGGCGGACCGCCGCATCCTGGTGACGAAAGAACCGGTCGGTGTCATCGCCGCCATCACGCCGTGGAATTTCCCGTCCTCGATGCTGGCCCGCAAGCTTGGTCCCGCACTTGCCGCGGGCTGCACCGCTGTCGTCAAGCCGGCCTCGCAGACGCCGTATTCCGGCCTTGCCTGGGGGGCGCTTGCCGAGGAAGTCGGCTTTCCCAAGGGCGTCGTCAACATCCTGACCGGCGCCGCCGGCGAGATCGGCGACGAGATTTGCGCCAATCCGCTGGTCAAGAAGATCACCTTCACCGGCTCGACCGAAGTCGGCAAGATCCTGATCCAGAAATCGTCGGTGACCGTCAAGAAGGTATCGATGGAACTCGGCGGCAACGCGCCGTTCATCGTTTTCGACGACGCCGATATCGAGCGTGCGGTGGCCGGCGCGATCACCGCCAAATATCGCAATTCCGGCCAGACCTGCGTCTGCACCAACCGCTTCCTGGTCCAGGCTGGCGTCTATGACAAGTTCGTCGAGAAACTCGCCGCGGCCAGCAACGGGCTGAAGGTTGGTTCCGGCCTGGAAGAGGGCGTCCAGCAGGGGCCGCTAATCGACGAGAAGGCGGTCGAGAAGGTCGAGGAGCTGATCGCCGACGCCACGGCCAAGGGCGGCAAGGTCGTCGCCGGGGGCAAGCGCCACGCGCTCGGCGGTTCGTTCTTCCAGCCGACGGTCATCGCCAACGCGACGCCGAAAATGCGCTTTATGAAGGAAGAGATTTTTGGGCCGGTCGCACCCGTGTTCAAGTTCGAGACCGAGGAAGAGGCCGTGGCGCTCGCCAACGACACGGAGTTCGGCCTTGCCTGCTACTTCTACACCGGCGATCTCGGCCGCGCCTTCCGGGTCATGGAAGGCCTGAAATACGGCATGGTTGGCGTCAATGAAGGGCTGATCACCACACCTGAAGCACCGTTCGGCGGCGTCAAGGAATCCGGACTTGGCAAGGAAGGCGGACATCAGGGCATCGAGGATTACCTCGATACCAAATATGTGTGCATCGGCGGCCTCGGCCTCTGATAGGCTAGTCCGGAGGCAGGCTCGTACACCTGCCTCGAGGCTGAAGAACCAGCCGAAGTCCTTTGGATCCACTGACGTTTGCGGGCATGATGATGAAGGACGGCGAGGTTTTCGGCACGACGCAGGCAGGCGAACCGGTCCGCCGCTTCACGATCAGGGGCGGCGGCCTCACCGCCAACATCATCGGGCTCGGCGCCATCGTCCAGGACCTGCGCCTGGCCGGGCATGACGCGCCGCTGGTTCTCGGCTACAGCACTCTGGAAGCGTATGAGACAGATACTGCCTTCTTCGGGGCGGTGGTTGGGCGCTACGCCAACCGCATCGGCGACGCTCGTTTCACAATTGGCGGCAACCGCTATCAGACCGAGCGCAACTTCCTGGACAAGCATACGCTGCATGGCGGCTCGCAAGGCTATTCCCACCGGCCATGGACGGTTTCGCTGCATGGCAGGGACTTCGTCACGCTGACGCTGCATGATCCCGATGGCGCGATGGGCTTTCCCGGAGCGCTCGACGTTACCTGCACCTACCGGCTGAAAATTCCCGGCACGCTCAGCGTCGAATTGACGGCGACCTGCGAGGAGCCGACGCCGTGCAATCTCACCCAGCATTCCTATTTCAACCTCGACGATGGCGGTGCCGGCGACATTCTCGACCATAGGATGATGCTGAACGCCGGCGCCTATCTGCCTGTCGACGGCGACATGATCCCGACCGGCGTGGTCAAGCCGGTCGACGGCACGCCCTTCGATTTTCGCCAGGCGCGGCCGCTGCGCATGGAGACCGAGGGCGAACAGTTACCCTACGACCAGAATTTCTGCCTGGCCGCGGCGCGCGGTCCGCTCAAGCAGGCAGCTTGGGTGCAAGGGGCGAGTTCCGGCATCGAGATGGAAGTCTGGACCACCGAGCCCGGCGTCCAGCTTTATACCGGGCAATATGTGACGCCACGCACCGGCCTGGAAGGGCGGGGTTACAAGGCCTTCAGCGGCTTCTGTCTGGAGCCGCAGATATGGCCCGACGCGCCGAACCGGCCGTATTTCCCGCAGGCGACGCTATGGCCTGGCGCGATCTACCACCACGTGACGGAATATCGGTTCCGGCAGGGCTGACTTTTTCAGGACTGGCCGAACGCCGCCCGTAGCGTCTCGAACGGCGCCAATGCGCCGCGGACCTGCACGACGGCGGCGGCGACGCGGTGCGCACGCTGGACAGCGTCCGCCGGGGCAATCCCGCCAAGCCGTGCGGCGAGATAGCCGCCGTTGAAGGAATCGCCGGCACCGGTCGTGTCCACGGGCGCAGGCACGTGGATTGCGGCGACCTCCCGCAGCGCTCCACCCTTGCCAATCAACGCCGGTGCCTCGCCGTTCTTGACCACGACCTCCTTGACCAATTGCCCGAGGCGCTCGGCGGTCGCCTGCGGTGTGTCATCGCCGAACAGCATCTGCTCGTCCGGGAACGTCGGCAGCGCGATGTCGGTAACCGCAAGCGCCCGGGCAATCGCTGCTTGCGCGTCCTCGCGGTTACGCCAGAGCCGCGGCCGATAGTTGGGATCGAAGGCAATCAGCGAGCCCGCCGCGCGCGCCTTTGCCACTGCGGCCAGCAGCGTCTGGCGCGCGGCCTCATCGAGAATTGCCAAAGTGATTCCGGAGAAGTACACAAGCGCCTGATTTTCCAGGTTTTTCGCCAGTGCCGCCGGGTCCGAGGCGAGCTGCCTGGCGGCGGCGTCGCCGCGCCAGTAGGTGAAGGAGCGCTCGGCGCCAGTCAGCGTGATGGCATAGAGGCCGGGGCGCGCGCCCGGTATGACCGGACTGGAGCCGATGCCGATGCCGTTTTCGGCTAAGAAGTCGATCTGGCCCTGCGAGAAAGGGTCGTCGCCGAAAGCCGAGACATAGGTTGCCGGCCGGTCAGCGCTTAGCGCATGCAGCGCCCACAGCGTGTTGAACGTGTCGCCGGCAAAGCCCATGCGCCAGTTCGGCCCGGTCTGGCCCGACAGTTCCAGCATGCATTCGCCGATCGAGGCGACGCCGTTTCCCACCATCTGCAATCCTCCAGTGCTTTCGGTGCTGTAGCTTTTTGCCGGACGCAGCGCCATGCTTGGCAAGCAGGCTTTTTTCCGCCACAGCGTTTTCCCACAGGCGGCGGGATGCGATCCGCCCGGCAGGACGTTATCTGCGAAAGAGGAACCGGTTTGGCATCGTTATGGCGTTATCTCCTGGCAGGTCTTGGTCTGGCTGCTTTGCTGGTCGGCGTTCTCGCGGCCGTCTATCTGACCGCGCCGCATTCGGCACAGCCCGCCGGCCCGGATGTCTCGCGGACGAAAAAAACCGACAACGGGCTGTACGTAGCGAGTTTCGTGCCGGAACGGGGCGTCGTGCGGCGGGGCGAACTGGAATCCTGGCTGCTGACGCTGAAGACAAAGACGGGGGCCTCGGTGGAGCGAGCCGCGATTGCCATCTCCGGTGGCATGCCGCAACACAATCACGGTCTGCCGACCAGCCCGCAGGCGACCGACTATCTAGGCGAGGGACGCTACCGCATCGAAGGGGTGAAATTCACCATGAGCGGCTGGTGGCAACTGCGTTTCGCCATATCGTCCGGCGCGGGCTCCGACACTGTGCTGTTCAACGTGGTGCTGTGAGCGGTCGATGAGGCGCTTTTTCTGCTTTTTGGCACTGACGGTGGCAGCCATCCTTGCCGGTTGCGGCAAGCCGGATTTTTCCGATGCGGAGAAGAAGACGATTGCATCGCTCGCGCTGAATACGCTGCCGGCACTGAAGCCTGATACCACCAACCGCTTCGCCGATGAGCCGGCCGCGGCGGCGCTCGGCTCGACGCTGTTCTTCGACGTCGGGATGAGCCGCGACGGTACGGTGTCCTGCTCGACCTGCCACAAGATCGACCGGCAGTTCCAGGACGACCTGCCGCAGGCGGTCGGAGTCGGCCACACCAACCGGCGCACCATGCCGCTGGCCGGCGTGGCGCGCGACCCCTGGTTTTTCTGGGACGGACGACGCGACAGCCTGTGGGCGCAGGCGCTGACACCGCTCGAAAACCCGTTGGAACAGGCGGGAAACCGTGCTGCCTACGCGCATTACATGAAGGCGCGTTTCGGCGAACGCTATGAGCGCATCTTCGGGCCATTGCCTGATTTGTCCAGCATTCCGCCAAATGCCAGCCCGCTTGGAAGCGATGCCGAAAAAACCGCCTGGAACACGATGAGCGACGCGCAGCGCGACGCAATCAACGGCGTCTATGCCAATATCGGCAAGGCGATCGCCGCTTTCGAACGCTCGATTGAACCGGCACCCACACGCTTCGACCGCTTTGCGCTGGACCTTGCGACAGGCGCCGAGCCGAAAGGCGATGCCGTCTTTTCCGCGGAGGAAATCCTTGGGTTGAAACTGTTCGTCGGCAAGGCCAATTGCGTGAGCTGCCACAACGGCCCGCGCTTCAGCGACAACGGTTTTCACAACACGGGTGTACCGCCTGCTGCCGGCCTGCCGGCGGATCGTGGGCGCGTCGATGCGGTGGCCCAGGTCGAGGCCGACCCGTTCAACTGCTTCGGAGCCTATCGCGATGGCGAGGCCAGTGCCTGCGGCGAGCTGCGCTTCATGGTCAAGGATGCGCCGGAACTTGTGCGCGCCTACAAGACGCCGTCGCTGCGCGGTGCGGCGACGCGGCCGCCTTACATGCACGCCGGGCAGTTTTCATCGCTCGACGAGGTCGTCGCTCACTATGCCAAGGCTGCGCCAAGCGTCGAGGGCAGTTCTGAAATTCACCCGCTGGAGCTCTCGGACCGCGAGCGCGCCGCACTGGTGGCGTTCCTGAAGACGCTATCGGAATAGGTTACCTGTCCTTGACCGTCTCCATCGCCACGAAGGTCGAGGTCTGGGCGACGTGGGGCAGGGCGGAGATGCGCTCACCGAGCACGCGGCGATAGGCGGCGATGTCCTTCGTGCGGACCTTCAGGAGATAGTCGAAGCTCGACGCCATCATGTGGCACTGCTCGATTTCCGGCACGGCTTGTACGGAGCGGTTGAAAGCGTCGAGCGCGGCGGATCGGGTGTCCGATAATTTCACCTGCACGAAGGCGACATGGCCTTCGCCCATGCGTTCGCGGTCGATGATCGCCTGGTATCCCCTGATATAGCCGTCCTTCTCCAGCCGCTTCACCCGCGCCTGCACCGGTGTCTTCGACAGGCCGACCTTGACCGCCAGTTCCGACATCGAAAGCCGGCCATTGCCGGCCAGTGCCGACAGGATGTTCCTGTCGATGCGGTCCAATTGATCTTCTGTCATCGAAACTGCAGCCTGAATGAGCAATTTTCGGCACCATGATAGGTCAATCGAGCTACCCTGTCGATTTGTTCAGACCGCCTGAAATCTGGTACCTGTGCTACCTTGCGCCATTCGGTCCGGTGACCGCTGGTCCGTTCCCTTTTTGCTTGCTCATAGGACCGCCATGCCGCTCGACGCCATCCGCCAGCAGATCCGCGCCAATTATTTGCCCGACGAAGACGCAGTGGTTAAGCGATTGGCCGAGGCGACCGGGCTTTCGACCGGAGACCGTAAGGCGATCTCGGCGCGGGCGGCCGACCTGGTGCGGGCGGTGCGCGGTTCGTCCGATCTCCGGCTGATGGAAGTCTTCCTCTCGGCCTACGGCCTCTCCACCAAAGAAGGCGTGGCGCTGATGTGCCTGGCCGAGGCGCTGCTGCGCGTACCCGACACAGAGACGATGGACGATCTCATCGCCGATAAGATCGCGCCGCACGACTGGTCGGCGCATTCGGGCGGTTCGAGTTCGATCTTCGTCAACGCCTCGACCTGGGCGCTGATGCTAACCGGCCGCGTGCTCGATGAAGGTGAGGGCGGTATCGAAGGCACGCTGCGTTCGATGGTGCGCCGGCTGGGCGAACCGGTCATCCGCAAGGCAGTGGCCGCAGCCATGCGCGAGATGGGCGAGCAGTTCGTGCTTGGCCGCACGATCGCGGAAGCCGTCAAACGCGGCCGGCCAATGACGCAGAAGGGTTATCTCTACTCCTTCGACATGCTGGGCGAGGCGGCCCGCACCGAGGCGGACGCGCTGCGCTATCACAAGGCCTATGCCGACGCCATTTCCTCGCTCGATGCCGGCTCGAACGGGCCAGATATCCGCCAGAACCATGGCATCTCCGTCAAGCTTTCGGCGCTGCATCCACGCTACGAAGAAGCGCAAAAGGAAGAGATGCTGCCTGTGATGGCCGAGCGGCTGTTGTCACTGGCTCTGGCCGCACGGCATTCGCGGATGGGCCTCAACATCGACGCCGAGGAGGCGGATCGTCTCGACCTGTCGCTCGACGTGATCGAGCGGGTGCTGGCCGAGCCGGAACTCGCCGGCTGGAACGGCTTTGGCGTCGTCGTGCAGGCCTATGGTCCGCGCGCGGCTTTCACCATCGATTGGCTCTATGCCCTGGCCAGCAAGCATAATCGCAACATCATGGTCCGGCTGGTCAAGGGTGCCTATTGGGACACGGAGATCAAGCGGGCGCAGACACTCGGGCTTGCCGGTTATCCCGTGTTCACGCGCAAGGCAAACACCGACGTCTCCTACATGGCTTGCGCGAAAAAGCTGCTTGGCATGACCGACCGCATCTATCCGCAGTTCGCCACCCATAACGCGCACACCGTCGCCGCCATCCTGTCGATGGCTGACAGTCGCGACACCTTCGAATTCCAGCGCCTGCATGGCATGGGCGAGGCTTTGCACGAAACGGTGCGCAAGGCCGAAGGCACGCGTTGCCGTATCTATGCGCCGGTCGGCGCGCATTCGGACCTGCTGGCCTATCTGGTCCGCCGGCTCCTGGAAAACGGCGCCAACTCCTCCTTCGTGCACCAATTGACCGACGAGGAGGTCGAGCCGGAGGATATCGCACGCGATCCGCTGGAAACGGTTGAAAGCCAGGGTCCCGCCGCCAATCCGGCGATTGCCCGGCCTTCCCAGATCTTTGGGATCGGGCGCCGCAACTCGAAGGGATTCGACATCACCGACACGGTGACGCTGGCGGCAATCGAGCAGGCCAGAGCGGCATTTGCGGGTCCCGATCGCTGGCAGGCCAAGCCGATCACGCGCGCCGCCGGCTACGGCAAGCAGCGCCCGATCCTCAATCCGGCAAAGCCTTCCGAGGTGGTCGGCACGGTTCACGAGGCCGCCGCCAAGCAGGTCGCAACCGCCGTGCGCATCGCTGTCGAGGCGCAGCCGGCGTGGGCAAAACGCCCGGTCGCCGAGCGTGCCGCTATGCTCAACCGTGCCGCCGATCTTTACGAGGCCAATGCCGTCGAGTTCTTCGCGCTCGCCACGCGCGAGGCCGGCAAATCGCTGGCCGACGGCGTCGCCGAAGTGCGCGAGGCGGTCGACTTCCTGCGCTATTACGCCACCGAGGCGGCGAACGCCGAAACGGGCACGCAAGCGCGCGGCGCCATCGTCTGCATCTCGCCGTGGAATTTCCCGCTCGCCATCTTCACCGGCCAGATCGCGGCAGCACTTGTCACTGGCAATTCAGTGATCGCCAAGCCAGCCGAGCAGACCCCGCTGATCGCCTTCCGCGCCGTCGAGATGCTGCGCGAGGCCGGCGTGCCGGAAGACGTCATCCAACTCCTGCCCGGGGACGGCCCGTCGGTCGGTGGTCCGCTGACAGCGGACCCGCGTATTGCCGGCGTCTGCTTCACCGGCTCGACCGAGGTCGCCAAGCTGATCGAAAAGCAATTGGCCGAGACCGCGGCGCCGGACGCCATGCTGATCGCCGAGACCGGCGGCCTCAATGCCATGATCGTCGATTCCACGGCACTTCCTGAGCAGGCGGTGCGTGACATCCTCGCGTCGGCCTTCCAGAGTGCCGGCCAGCGCTGCTCGGCGTTGCGCGTGCTCTATGTCCAGAAAGACGTCGAGAAGAAGATGCTGGAGATGCTGAAAGGCGCCATGGAGGCGCTCAACGTCGGCGATCCCTGGCGGATTTCGACCGATGTCGGTCCGGTGATCGACGATGACGCGCAAAGTTCGATCCGCGATTATTGCACGACGATGGGCCTGCAGGGCCGGCTGATCGCTAAACTTGAGGCGCCCAAGGATGGCCGCTTCGTCGCGCCGCATGTCTTCCGGGTCAAGGGCATCGAGGAGATGGAGCGCGAAGTGTTCGGTCCGGTGCTGCACGTCGCGACCTTCGACGCCGACCAGATCGACAGCGTCATCGCCGCCATCAACCGCAAGGGCTACGGCCTGACCTTCGGCCTGCACACCCGTATCGAGGGCCGGGTGCAGCATTTCGTCGACGGCATCCATGCCGGCAACATCTATGTCAACCGCAACCAGATCGGCGCTGTCGTCGGTTCGCAGCCATTTGGCGGCGAGGGCCTGTCCGGCACCGGGCCAAAGGCCGGCGGGCCGCACTATCTCAGGCGTTTCCGCAAAGGGCCTGAAGCGGGCACGGAAGTCGGCGAAGGCCATAAGGTGACGGCGACCGAACTGGCCGACAATCTGCCCGATCCCGCTCTCGGCGGCTGGTCGACGCGGCCGGACCGGGTCGCCATCCTCAGGAAGCATCTTCGCGGCAAGGGCGCGGCCGCGATCGGTGCTGCCGCCAGCATTGATTTCGGCCAGGTCGATCTGCCCGGGCCGACCGGCGAGGCCAACACGCTGTCGCTGTCGCCGCGCGGCCG
Organism: Mesorhizobium sp. ESP6-5; assembly: GCF_020164695.1. Taxonomy (NCBI): domain Bacteria; kingdom Pseudomonadati; phylum Pseudomonadota; class Alphaproteobacteria; order Hyphomicrobiales; family Phyllobacteriaceae; genus Mesorhizobium; species Mesorhizobium sp. ESP6-5. The sequence continues at coordinate 68,712 of NZ_JAIUGR010000001.1, read as the reverse complement.
GGTGCTGTGCCTGGGGCCGGACGGCGACACGCTGCTGGCGCAGACCATCCAGGCGCTCGCCGCCGGCAATGCGGTGCTGGCCGTTGCGCCGGGTGCACCGGCGGCGCTCTCGGCATTGACCGGCAAAGGCCTGCCGCTGGCGGCCATCGACGGCCGCCCCGATCCTGTCGAGGCGCGCTCGCTGCGCGTCGATGTGGTTGCTTTTTCAGGCACGCCCGAGGCGGCGCGCATCGTGCGCAAGGTCATCGCCGAGCGCAGCGGGCCGATCGTCCCGCTGGTCAGCGAGGTGCTTTATCCGGCGGCTTATGCGCATGAGCGGGCGGTCTGCGTCGACACGACCGCCGCGGGTGGCAATGCCAGCCTCTTGGCCGCCGCATAGGTCGGCACCTACGCGCCCTCGACGACGGAAAAGCCCTCGAATTGCGGGTGGCCGAGATAGTGGACTTTCGTCGTGCCGACATTCCGGTGGGCGGCGCGGAAGTTCCCCGACCTGGTCCAGGCGACGAAATCATCGTGACTTGCCCACGCCGTGTGCGACGCAAACAGCGTGTAGCCCTCGGTCTCGTTGACCGGGCCGCGCAACAGGTGAAATTCGCGAAAACCTTTCATCTCGGCCAGGCTGGAGTCGCGGTTCTTCCACACGGCTTCGAAGTTGCCCTCCGAGCCGGTCTGGACCTTGAAGCGGTTCATGGCGATGTACATGGGGTCCCTTTCATGCGGATGTTGATGGTTGCGCCGCACCGCTTGTCCCGGGCCTAGTCAAAACGGGCCGATCCCGACCTCGAACTCCAAGCTCGGGTTCGATGCCTGTGACGGAATTGGAGGGAAGGGAGCGGCCTTGCGCACGATGCCAAGCGCGGCCTCGTCGAAAGTCGGCGATCCTGAGCTTTCCAGAATGCGCAACTGGTCTATGTCGCCCTTCCTGCCTATGGCGAATGCCACAACCGCATTGTTACGCGCGGCCAGTTGCAGCGACGGCGGGAGAGTACGATTGACGCTGCCGAGTTTTCGAAAGACGTTGCCGCGGTAGCTGTCTTCAGCAGTGCTGCCTGGGTCTTTTTGCCTTTTGCCCTTGCTGGCCGCTTCCGCCAGCCGGTCCTGGCCATCGGCCGTGCCGCTCCGTTCATTAGCTGCTCCAGCAGTGGCAGGGGCAGCCGCCCCAGTTGGCCTTGCAACGGGGATCGGCGGTTGGTCGGGAACGGTGACAGGAATTTCGGTGGTTTCGGCCTGGGCGTTCGGCTGTGCCGGCGTTTCTGTCCTGGCAGCCACGCTCTGGTCATCCGGGCGCGGGGTTGCCGCCACCAGTATGTCCGGCGTGGCCACGGGCTGTTTGACCGGTTCCGCCGAGGGCTCCGAAGCCTGCTTCGCGGCGTCACGGGCAGGCTCGGGAGTGTGTGTCACCGGTTCCTGCGCGGGCTGTGAAGGTGCGGTCGGCGCCGGTCTGGCCGCCTTTGCCGGATGAGGCTTGGCCGTCGGCGGGGGCGGCACCAGCGTGACATTCATTGCCGCCGGGTCCTTGTCCAATGCACTGCCGGCGACCTTGTCACCTTTGTGATCGCCGCCTTCCGACTGCTCTGCCTCCCTGGAATCGAACTTGCCGGCGGACGAGATCAGAAAAGCCGCCGCCACGCCGGCATGGAGCAGGCAGGAGATGGCGATCGCAGCCTGCCACTTGCCGTTGCTGGCTTGCGGTCGTGCCTGGGCAAGTCGCTCTGCCGGCGCTATTGCCAACTCGCTGCCAGCGTCGGGGAGTGGATTGATTTCCTGCATGTCGCGGGCGCGAAATTGCAGCGATACGCGCAGACTTGTCAAATCAAGATCGGCTGCCTCAACCGGTAAGCAATCGAAGCCGGCCAGCGGCCCTGCCACGGTCTTTTCTTATGCGGTCCCACTTCAGACGCCGAAAGCGATGCCGGTCCTGGTGTCCGTCTTCAGCTTGCGCATGCAGGCAGTTGGTTCGACGCCCGTGCCAGCGCAATCCGTTCCGCTGTTGACCAGCACGCGGCTGACCTTGGTGCAGTCGGTGCCGGCCAGGTCAAAGCGTGTCACCTTGGTCTTGCCGTGCGGCAGGTCCTTGAAGTCGAGCACGGTCAGCCGGTCGACGATGCCGGCCTTGTTGAACAGAGCGATCTCGAACGCCGCCTTGGTCAGGTCGGCGCCGAGATTGTTGCTGACCAGGAAGGTCAGCCGGCAGCCCTTGCCGGAAGGCTGCGCGGCATTGAGTTCGAGGGTCAGGACCGGCGCGGACTGCTCAGCCCACGCCGGAATTGTCGTCAGCGACATCGCCAGCGTCGAGGTCAGCAAACGAAGGGATGCCGTCAAGGGCGTCATGGTCAGCCTCCAAAGCGCATGGTTGCCGCTAGCTTCAGCGTGATACCGGGTTCGTAGACCGCAACCGTGGTGCTGCCGTTCAGCGGATTGGCGTATTTGACGTCGAACAGATTGTCGGCGCGGAAATCGACTTTCAGATTGTCGGTCGCCTGATAGCTGGCGAAGGCATTGACCAGTGTGTAGTCCGTCGCAACGGCATTGCCCTTCGGCTTGCCGTTATACTGCACCTCACCGCCGACGGTCAGCTTGTCCTCAAGGAAACGCAGGCCAAGCTGAGCGGTGACCTGAGAGGAGGGAATAGTGGCGAGGTCGGCTTCCACACCCTTGTAGGAAACGGTGTGGCCATCCGTGATCGAGGCCGAGAAGCCGGCATGGCCCCATGCCGCGTCATAGACGCCTTCCAGCTCGAAACCGTTGATCTTGGCCTTGGCGAAATTTTGGTACTGGAAGCAGATCGGGATTCCGGGGCCGAAGGGGCAGCCGCTGCCTGGAGCGAACGGCGACAGCGTTACGCCGTCGATATAGTCGTCGACATCGTTGTTGAAATAGGCTGCTTTCAGGCGCAAGGCGTCGCCCGGTTCGAAGATGTCGTTCTGCTTGTAGTTGACGCCGAACTCGGTCGTCTTGCCGGTTTCAGGCCGCAGATTTGGATTGGGCAGGAACGGGAAGCTGACGCCGGCTGGATGATTGCCGCTGATCAGCGTTTCCGTGATCGAGGGCGAGCGGTAGCCTTCCGCATAAGTGCCGTAGAATTGCAGGCCGGCAAGCCCGGCGCTCTCGAACGGCGAGACACCGACCGTGACGCGCGGGGATAGCCTGTGTCCGGAAATATCGTGCGTGTCATCCTTCAGGCTGTAGCTGTCGTAGCGCAGGCCAGCGATGACTTCGAGCCAGTCCCAGGTGAGCTTGTCCTGGACATAGGCGCCGGACACGTTGCGCTTGCCCGACGGCGTGTAGAAACTGTCGCCCCCGGCCGCGCCACCCGTCTTGACGTTGTCGCCGACCCAATCGCCGCCATAGGTCAGTTCATGCGCGATGCCGTTCGTTTCGAACCGCGACGTGTTCCAGATATCGATGCCGGTCGTGCCGACATCGAATGTCGACAGTGATCCTGCCGGCAGCACCACGGGAAGACCGGTCACCGGATCGAAGCGGTTCTGCGGCGCGAGACTGGTCAGGTCGAGATTGGTCTTGTTGTAGGACGTGTTGATGTGGAGATCGAGCCAGCTCTTGTCTTCGTCCGTGATGTTGTAGCGGGCCGTGAAGGTGTTCGACTTCAGGTCGACATCGTTGACCGGCAGGCCGCCGCTGGTCTCGTTCCAGCCGTCGCTCGAACCGACCCAGCCGAGCTTGAGCTCACTGTTCTCGGTTGGCCGGATCGTCGTCTTGAGCAGGCCGCTCAGCACGTCGAAGCCGGTGCCCTTGACCGTGTCGCCGTCGCCGTCCTTGTAGTTGTCGTAGTCGCGGTAAACGATGTTGCCCAACACGTCCCAGTTCTCATTGATGCGATAGGCACCGGTGGCGCTCGTGGTCCAGCCCTTGCCGTTGCTCTCGTAGTGTCCGGTGACGGAACCGGCCCACGTCTCGTCGGGCTTGAGGAAATCGACCGCATCCTTGGTGTCGAAGAAGACGACGCCGCCAATGGCGCCCGAGCCAAAGGTGTTGGCGACAGGACCACGGATCACGTCGACGGATTTGACGAGCTCGGGATCGATATAGAAGGTCGACTGGGTGCCGTGGTCGGAACGCTGGAAATTCTGGCGCGCGCCATCGACGATCACCGCGACGCGGCCGAAATCCTGCAGGCCGCGGATGTTGATGCTGGTGCTGACGCGCCTGGCGTCGGCCTGCGCAGCGACGCCAGGCACACCGAAAAGCATCTCGTTCGGCGTTGTCGCCATGCGGCGATCGAGCTGTTCCTGGTCGACATGGCTGGCCGAGGCCAGCGACTGTATCGCCGTTTCGCCGGTGCGGCTGAGCACCAGGATCCTGTCGAGCAACGTAGCGCCCGCGGGGGCTGCCTTTTGCTGGTCAGTCTTCTTCGATTGATCCGTCTGCTCGCTCGCCGCCTGCGTCGCAGGTTGCGCGTGCGCCGATGGCGCGGATAGAGCGATCGCCGCCACGCTTGCGAGCAAAGCCGCCGCACCGTTCGCCGCCGACCGGCCGCGCCGTTCCCAACTTATCAACCCCATGCCCCAACTCCAAATCCCAGGTTCCATGCTGGCTGGCCCGGGGCTTGCTGGCATTTTGATCGTATCCGGCATCTTAAATGTTGACTCATTTGTCCGGTATTGCACTGACTAGTAAACATGATTATTCAAGTCAAGAAATGAATCGGCAATTCGCAACGCCTAGCCAGATGCCCGGCACAGGAAAGGGATCGACCCAGATGAACACGCACAATCCCAACGAGTTTCGCTATCGCGTCCGCCGTTCCGACGATACCTCCACCCGTTTCGATCGGGTCTCGCTGGCGGTGCGGACGCTGTCCAGCAACACGCTGTTCCAGGGCGAGCACGAAATCGGCATCGAGCATCATGGCGCGCTCTACCGGCTGAAGATCACCCGCCAGGGCAAGCTCATTCTCAACAAGTAAGGCAAGGCATCAGAGGTAAAGACATGGACCAGCGCGTAAAACCCGCTCCGCATGAAATCCGGCGGGCCCGGACCGAGAATCCGAAAGCGCGCGAGCGTGACCTGGCCGCCCAGCTCGGCATTTCGGAGGCCGAGCTGGTGGCCGCGCATTGCGGCGACGGCGCCGTCCGCGTCGAACCGCGCGTCAACGACCTTCTGACCGGTATCGAGGCCGTTGGCGAGGTTATGGCGCTGACCCGCAACGAAAGCGCCGTACACGAGAAGATCGGCGTCTATGACAAGGTCGTCACCGGCAATCACAATGCCATGGTGCTCGGCGAGAACATCGACCTACGCATTTTTCCGAAAATCTGGGCGCATGGCTTTGCCGTGGAGAAGCGCGACGGCGACGACATCCGCCGCAGCCTGAAGTTCTTCGATGCGGCCGGCGACGCGGTGCACAAGGTGCATCTGCGCCCGGCCTCCAGCCTCCATGCCTACCAGAAACTGGTCGCCTCGCTGGAATCGCCGAACCAGGAGCCGACGATCGACATTTCGGGGCCGGTTCTCGATGAGGAAAGCGAGGCCGGGGCATCGACGGCGAGCCTGGACGACCTGCGTGACCGCTGGAGCCGGCTGACGGACGTGCACCAGTTCTTCGGCATGCTGAAGACGCTGAAGCTCAGCCGCCGCCAGGCGGTGCGCATGGTTGGCCAGGACTACGCCTGGCTGCTCGACAACGACGCGGTGCGCGCCATGTTCCATCACGCCGCCGAAAGCGAGATGCCGATCATGTGCTTCGTGGGCAACCGCGGCTGCATCCAGATCCACTCCGGGCCGATCAAATCGATCAAGCCCATGGGGCCGTGGATCAACGTGCTCGACGAGACCTTCCACCTGCATCTGCGCACCGACCACATCCATGAAGTCTGGGCGGTGCGCAAGCCGACCAAGGACGGCCATGTCACATCGCTCGAGGTCTATGCCGCCAATGGCGACATGATCATCCAGTTCTTCGGCAAGCGCCATGAAGGCGAAGGCGAGCGCGACGACTGGCGTTTTCTGGCCGAGCACCTGCCGCGCATCCCGAACCCGACGGCAGCCTGAGGAAAGTGTGATGCGTTTTGTTTCGAGACCGTCCGCCCTGCGCGGATCGATGGTCAGTTATGCAATCGGCCTTTCCATGGCTGTCGCCGCGCTGCAACCAGTCGGCGCCACCGAAGGCGTTTCGGTGTTCGCCGATCCTTCGAAGATCGCCGCTATTGGCGGCTCCATCACCGAGATCGTCTATGCGCTTGGCGAGGAGAGACATTTGGTGGCGCGCGATTCCACCAGCCTCTATCCAAAGGCCGCGCTCGGCCTGCCTGATGTCGGTTACATGCGCCAGCTGTCGCCGGAAGGCGTCTTGTCGGTCAATCCGACAGGCATACTGGCATTGCACGGCAGCGGCCCCAGGGAAGCCGTCGACGTGCTGAAGAAGACGAGCATTCCGTTCATCGAAGTGCCCGAGCAGTACAACCGCGAAGGCATCCTCCAGAAGGTCCGCATTGTCGGCAAGGCGATCGGGGTCGAGGCCAAGGCAGAGGTGCTGGCCAGGGCACTCGATGCGAAACTCACAGCCGCCGAAAAGCGGACAGCCACGATCAAGGAGCGCAGGCGCGTGCTGTTCATTCTCTCGACGCAGGGTGGCAAGATCCTGGCGGCCGGCAGCGAAACCGCGGCCGACGGAATGGTCAAGCTGGCGGGCGGGGTCAATGCGGTGGAAGGCTTTTCCGGCTACAAGCAAATGTCGGACGAAGCGATCATCACCGCAAGGCCGGACGTGATCCTGATGATGAGCAATGCCGGGCCGCCGGTCTCGGACGACGAAGTGTTCGGCAATCCATCCATCGCCTCAACGCCGGCCGGAACGGCGCGCAAGCTGATCCGCATCGATGGCGCCTATCTACTCGGCTTCGGGCCGCGCACGGCCGACGCGATCCATGATCTCGCCGTTTCGCTTTATGGCGCACAGGTCACGGACTGAGCATCATCATGGCCGACCAGTCGATCGCAGGTCCGGCGAAGGCGATTAGGGCATCCGAAGGGGATCGTTCCGGCCGCGCCCGTGCCGTCATCCTTCTGCTGTGCCTGGGCCTGGCGATCGCCGTCTTGCTTTCGCTCACATCCGGGGCGTCGGATGCATCCGCCGTGACCGTTTTCAGGGATTGGCTCTTTGGCTCCGTCCCCGGCGATGCGGCGCTCAACGCCCGCGACAGCTTGATCATCCATGACATCCGCATGCCACGCGTCATCCTCGGCATGTTGGTGGGTGCGGCGCTCGCGGTTTGTGGCGCCGTCATGCAAGGACTGTTCCGCAATCCGCTCGCCGACCCCGGTCTGATCGGTGTTTCCGCAGGATCCAGCCTTGGCGCGGTGGTCATCATCGTTCTTGGCGGGACCGTGCTGGCGCCGGTGACCGCCTTGCTCGGAACGCTGGCGCTGCCGCTTGCGGCGTTCGTCGGCGGTCTCGTCACCACATTGGCGCTCTATCACGTCGCCACGCGACGTGGACAAACCTCGGTCGCCACCATGCTGCTCGCGGGCATAGCCCTGGCGGCACTTGCCATGGCGCTGACCGGAATCCTCATATTCATGGCCGACGATCGCCAGCTGCGCGACCTGACCTTCTGGTCACTGGGATCGCTCGGCGGTGCGACATGGGCCAAGATAGCTTCCGTAGGACCCATAATCGTCCTGGCACTGGCGGCGATGCCGTTCCTGGCCCGTGGCCTTAACGCGCTGGCGCTGGGCGAAGCGACCGCCGGCCATCTCGGCATTCCGGTGCAGCGGCTGAAATACACCGCCATCATCGGCGTTTCGGCGGCGGTCGGCGCCTCCGTCGCCGTCAGCGGCGGCATCGGCTTCGTCGGCATCGTCGTGCCGCATCTGCTGCGACTGCTGATCGGACCCGACAATCGTTACCTGCTGCCGGCCTCGGCGCTGCTCGGCGCCTCGTTGTTGCTGCTCGCCGATGCGGTCGCCCGCACCATCGTGGCACCGGCCGAGCTGCCGATCGGCATCGTCACCGCGATATCAGGCGCGCCGTTCTTCCTGTGGATATTGCTGCGCAGGCGCGGCGTGATCGATTTGTGAGGCTGGAATGATCGAGGCGAGGAATGTTTCGGTCGATATCGCCGGCAAGAGAATTGTTGCCGGTGTCGATTTCGATGCGCGGCCGGGCGAGGTGGCGGCAATCGTCGGCCCCAATGGTTCGGGTAAGACGACCTTCCTGAGGGCATTGTCGGGGGACCTCGGCTATACCGGGAGCGTCGTCCTCAACGGCCGCGACCTCGCAGCGATGAAGCCGGTGGAGGTCGCCGTCCAGCGGGCTGTGTTGCCGCAGGCGACGACACTGTCGTTTCCTTTCACTGTGCGGGAGGTCGTCAGGCTTGGCCTGGTCGGTGGCCGTTCGGGCGTGCTGCCGGGCGAGGACGGACGCCTGCCGGAACGGGCGCTGGCGCGGGTCGATCTCGACGGCTTTGCCGGCCGCTTCTACCAGGAGCTTTCCGGTGGCGAGCAGCAGCGTGTCCAGCTTGCGCGCGTGCTGTGCCAGGTCTGGGCACCGGTGCTCGACGGCAAGCCGCGCTATCTGTTCCTTGACGAGCCGGTGTCCAGCCTCGACATCAAGCACCAGCTGATCATCATGAACATCGCCCGCGACTTCGCCAGAAGGGGCGGGGGCGTGGTAGCGATCCTGCACGACCTCAATCTGACGGCCATGTACGCTGACCGCATCTTCGTGATGCATAGCGGCCGGCTGGCCGCCAGCGGCTCGCCCCGCGACGTGCTGAGTGACGACCTGATCGAGAAGGTGTTCGATTGCCGGCTCAAGGTCGGCGTGCTGCCGGCCGGCAACATGCCGTTCGTGCTCCCGCAATCGTCGGTCAGCTGATATTCAGCCGACACTGCACGATGCGGCAGGGATCAGGCCGCTGGGGCGCGGCGCTCCATCAGCATGTCGATGCCGAGCAGGGCGCGTACATTTGGCCTTGCCGCCACGAGGTCGGCGATCGTGTAGCGGGCAAGCACGGCGAAGAAGGCGTTGAGCGCTTCGCGCAATGCGGAGTTCAGCGCGCAGCTGTCGACCAGCGGGCATTCGGCGGCATCGTTCTCGAAGCACTCCGCCATGGCAAAACTTTCCTCGGTCACGCGCACAACGTCGAACAGGCTTATCGATTCGGCGGCACGGCCGAGCCGTACCCCTCCGTTCCGGCCGCGCACAGTGTCGACCATGCCATTCTCGACCAGAGGCTGCAGGATTTTGAACAGGAACAGTTCCGACACCGAATAGGCGGCCGCGATCTCCGGTATGCGGCTCAACCGGTCATTGTTGGCGGCGCAATACATCAGAATGCGCATGGCATAGTTGGTTTGGCGCGTAAGCCGCATCTTGTCCTCACTCGGCGCTGATATGATGCAACCACGCCAGATTCTAAACTTTGCTGGCGCGGCTCTCGTCCGGAATCCGGATCGCTGCACTGGTCTCGGCGGAATATGGCCTATACCTTGGAATAATTCCAGACTAGCCGGGCATCATAGATGAATAAACTCGTCAACTTTATGTGCGTCGCCGGGAAAAAGCCGGGACAGACAAACCGGCTGTCACGGGCATTCCGGCGGCCGCGGCACTAGATAGGCCTGAGATAGACGAGGAGCGGCATGGCTCAATCGGACCAATCCCTGGCGCCAGTGCGGTTCGATGCCGACGCGGGCGACAAGCTTTCCGCACTGCGGCGGACAAAGTTCGTCGCCACGGCGGCATTGGCACTCTGCGTGGTGGTCTTTGCCTTGGCCAAGTCCTTCCAGAGCAGCTATTCGTGGCTCGGCTTCGTCGCCGCCTTCGCCGAGGCGGCAACGATCGGTGGCCTCGCCGACTGGTATGCGGTGGTGGCGCTGTTCAAACGGCCGCTCGGGTTGCCCATCCCGCACACCGCCATCATCCCGGAAAACCAGGACCGTATCGCCGACAATCTCGGCCGTTTCATCGAGGCCAATTTCCTGGCGCCGGAACCGGTGCGTGAAAAACTCGCCGAGGTCGATTTTTCGGCGCTCGTGGCCGACTGGCTGGCAGATGCCGAACGCGCCGCCGGCCTGTCGCGCTTCGTCGTGCGGCTGGTGCCGCAGACGCTTGCCGCCGTCGAACAATCCGGTCTGCGCGGCTTCGTCACCAGCCGCATGCTCGAACAGATCGAAAAGGTGCCGCTGGCGCCACTTGCGGCCGAACTTCTGTCGGCGCTCACCGACGACCGCCGCCACCAGAAGCTGTTCGACGAGTTCATCAAGGTCATCGGCCGGTTTCTCAACGACGAACAGGCGCTGGCGACGATGCGCGACAAGATCCGCGAGGAACTCCCGTCGCTATTCAACCTGTTCCGGGCCGACGCCTATCTCCTGAAGAAGATCGTCGCTTCGGCTGGCTCCTTGCTGGACGAGGTGCGTGCCGATCCAGATCACCCGATGCGCGCCGAATTCGACCGTTTCGCGCAAAGTTTCGTCGAGCGGCTGCGCACGTCCAAGCAATATGCCAGGCGAGCGGAGAAAATGAAGCGCGACTTCCTCGCCAGACCCGAAATCAGGGCGCTAGCCGGCGACATGTGGGAGAGCCTCAGCCTGTTCATCGAGCAGGACGCCAAGGCGCCGAATTCGTTGATCAGGGAGCATCTGGCCAACATGTTTGTCGAAGTCGGCCGCCATCTTGCCGGAGACGCGCAGATCCGGGCCGACATGAACCAAGGATTCGTGGTGGCGCTGGCCTCCTTCGTCGAAAGCCAGAAGAGCGGTGTGTCGAAATTCATCGCCGACCAGGTCAAGCGCTGGGACCTTGCCCAACTGACACGCCTGATCGAGATGAACATTGGCAGGGACCTGCAATATATCCGCTTCAACGGCATGATCATCGGTGGGCTGGCGGGCATCGTGCTTTACACGATCGAGCTGCTGCTCCCGGTCAATTGATCCCTAGCGATCGCCTAGGCCCGTGTTCGAAATGGACACGAGGCGTTCGAGTGCTATTCTCCTCGATGAGGGCGTCCGCGATCGCGGCAAAGGGGAGATGACAATCATGGCCAGACAATCGGAATCCGATTCTTTCATGGAAATGTTCGGCAGGTTCGGCCGTGACCTGAAGGTGCCGAATGTGGATGTCGAAGCGATTCTTGCGCATCACCGCAAGAATCTCGAAGCTTTGGAGAAATCCGCGCGTGCCGGGGCGGCCGGGACGTCCTCGCTGTTGTCTAGGCAACGCGAAATGCTGCAGGACACGCTGCGCGAGATCGCCGACATGGCGCAGAGCTACCGCGCACCGGGCAATCCGCAGGAGTTGATGGCCAAGCAGACCGAGTTTGCCAGAAAATCCTTTGAGGCGGCGCTCAAGAACGCCGGTGAAGTGGCTGAGCTAGCCAGGAAATCAGGCACCGAATCGATCGACATCCTGCGCGCACGCATCAAGGAGGCGATGGAGGAGGTCCGCGCCGGTTACGGGCAGAAGTAGGTTCTCATGGGCTGTCGTTCCGCTCTCGGCCGGGCACACCCCGTTCCCGATACCGTAACCCTTCGCACAGTTGCATTAGCGCCACGCCATAAGCTCCCGGCAGTCTGAAAGGTCGGAAAAGTCCCAATTCGCCTGCCATCGCATGGCAAGACATGGCACGAGTGAGCGCGAATCCGCCGGAACGGATTTGCGAGGGACGAATTGACAGAGGCCGCCGGTTCGTGGTCCGGAAGCTTTGGAAGCGATCGGGAAAGCAGGCATGACGGAAGTACGGCCTAAAACGCCGCCAACCTACGAGCAGCTGAGAACGATGTCCGGACAGGAGCTCGGCGTCTCGGAATGGACCACGGTCGACCAGAACCGTATCAACCAGTTCGCCGAATGCACGGGCGACCATCAATGGATCCACGTCGATCCTGAACGGGCGCGGCGGCAAAGCCCGTTCCGCACCACGATCGCGCATGGCTATCTGACACTGTCGATCATCGGCGCGCTGGCCCTTGAAATGGGTATCGTGCCCGAGAATACGCAGGCCGCCTTCAACTATGGTTTCGACAAGGTGCGTTTCCTGGCGCCGGTCAAGGTCGGCGCACGCATTCGCCTGCGCACGACGCTGCTTTCCATGGAAGACAAAGGCCCGGGCCAGTATCTGATGAAGGCAGCCAACACGGTCGAGATCGAAGGCGAGGAAAAGCCGGCGCTGATGGCTGAAACACTCGTCATGCTCTACGAGCGCCGCAAACGGGCAGGGGCTTGAACGGCGACCCGCCAGGCCCCTTGCGTCATTCCTTCAGCTGTTCTTGTGCGGCAAGGAATAGGCCCAGATCTGGGTATGGCGTTTCGGAAAAGGCATGATTGAGCATCCGCACACAAATGGTGAGATTTGGCGGCGTTCTGCCGTTTCATGGATGGTCTGATTTGATGGGGCAGAAGGCCGCAACAACGAGGTGTTGTCGCGGCTTATTTGTCTGCTGACTTGGTGGTCCCCCATATCAGCGAGTCATCGCCGTTTCGAGCGCCTTGAAAATCCGCTCGTCCGCGCACTGGGCGACGTTGAAGCGCAGGAAGCGGCTGGCGGACTGCGACAGGCTGAACGCATTGCCGGGCGCCAGCACGATGTTGTCGGCGAGCGCACTGCGGGCGATTTCGGCCGCGTCCACGCCTTCCGGCAGGGTGCACCACAGGAACAGCCCAGCCGGCTGCTCGATCCAGGGCGTGATGCCGATCGCCTTCAGCCGGGCGCTGGTCTCGCCCATGGCCCGCGAAAGGCGGGCGCGCAGCAAATCCATGTGCTTTCGGTAGCTGCCGTCCTTCAGCAGCGTCAGCACAAGTTCGGCCGCCAGCCGTCCGCCGCCGAACGTCGTGGCGATCTTGAGGTCGGTCAGGCCCTCGATCCAGTCACGGGGCGCGGCGATGAAACCGCAGCGGACCGACGCCGACAGCGTCTTTGAGAAACTGCCGATCTGGACGACGCGACTAAGGCCGTCGAACGCCGCCAGCCTTGGGGCGGGAATGTGCTCGAAATCGGCGAAGATATCATCCTCGACGATGGTCAGATCCGACTGGTCGGCCAGTTTGAGCAAACGATGGGCCGTCACCGGAGACAGGATCGCGCCGGTCGGGTTGTGGATGGCCGAGTTGGTGATGTAGAGGCGCGGCCGGTGTTCGGCCAGCGCCTGGGCGAACAGCTCGATGTCCGGCCCCGACGGCGTGTAGGGCACGCTGACGACCTTGGCGCGGTGGGCGCGCAGCAGAGCATGGAAGTTGAAGTAGCAGGGATCGTCGACCAGCACGGTGTCGCCGGGCTCGATCAGGAACCGGCACAAGAGGTCGATGGCCTGGGTGCCCGATTCCGTCAGCATGATCTGGTCGGGGGAGGCTTCGATGCCGTGCCCGGCCATGCGCCGCGCCAGCAATTGCCGCAGCGGCGGCAGCCCGAGCGGCGTGCCGTAATCTGCGAGAGCGACATCGTCGGCACGCGCGACAGTGCGCAATGCCCGGCGCAGCCCGGCCTGTGGCATCCATGAAGCCGGCAGCCAGCCGCAGCCGGGTTTCAGGACCTCGTCGCCAGCCTCCAGGGACTGGCGCGAGACCCAGAGCGGATCGACGGCACGGTCGAGCCGGGGACCGATCTCGGCGAGCGACAGCGGTGCCAGCGACCCGGCGGCATAGAAACCGGAACCGGGCCGCGAACGGATCGCGCCTTCGGCGGCAAGCCGTTCGTAGGCCTCGACCACGGTGGATTTCGACACCTGCATGGATTTGGCGAAAGCGCGGATCGAGGGCAACCTTGCTCCAGGCGTCAGGCTGCGCGCGGCAATCCGCTGCCGGATGGCGGCCATGACCCCTTCGACGAGAGTTCCGCCGCTGTCGAGCCTCACTGCTTCGTCCATCTGTACCTTCCAGAAAACCATGACAGTTTTATCGAATTGTACTGCATTGTCTCTGGTGGCGCCATAGCCGCGGGCCCCATAGAGGGGCGAAACAAACGGAGCCTGCGATGGACAAGACGGCGAGCGGCTGGGTGAGCGGATTTATCGGCGTGCTGATTTTCAGCGGTTCGTTGCCGGCGACGCGCGTGGCGGTGATGGATCTCGACCCGATATTCCTGACGTCGGCCCGCGCGGTCATTGCCGGCCTGCTCGGTCTCGCGCTGCTGCTTGTGTTCCGCGAGAAGCGCCCCGGGCGTCATGACTTGCTGTCGCTCGTCATCGTTGCGCTTGGCGTGGTCGTCGGCTTTCCCTTGCTGACGGCATTGGCGCTGAAGCATGTCACCTCGGCCCACTCCATCATCTTCGTCGGCCTGCTGCCGCTGGCGACCGCGATCTTCGGCGTGCTGCGCGGCGGTGAACGGCCTCGGCCGGCCTTCTGGCTGTTCTCATGCCTGGGCAGTGCGCTGGTGGCGGGCTTCGCGCTTGCGCAAGGCGTGACGGCTTCGCCGGTCGGCGATGGACTGATGCTTGCGGCCATCGTCGCCTGCGGCCTTGGCTACGCCGAGGGTGCCGCGCTGTCGCGCAAGCTCGGGGGCTGGCAAGTGATCTGCTGGGCGCTGGTGCTGTCCCTGCCGGTCATGCTGGTGCTGACCTTTGCGACCCTGCCGCTATCCTTCGCCAGCGTAGGCTCCAATGCCTGGATTGGCCTTGGCTATGTCTCGCTGTTCAGCATGCTGATCGGCTTCGTGTTCTGGTATCGAGGCCTGGCGCAAGGCGGCATTGCGGCGGTGGGGCAGTTGCAGCTTCTGCAACCGTTCTTCGGGCTCGCACTGGCGGCGACGCTGCTGCATGAACAGGTCAGCCCGATGATGATCGTCGTCACGCTTGGCGTGGTGCTTTGCGTTTTCGGCGCGAAGAAGTTTGCCAAGCAGGATTTGCCGCGTCGTGCGGCTGCATAGCGATGCCTACCCTCACGAGAACTTCGTCACCACCCCAATGCCGATACCCTCGAAGCCGCCCATCGCCATCAAGGCTGCTGGCGCTTCGTCGAGGCTGATTTTCTTGCCGACCAGCAGTTCGGGTTTGAGCTTGCCGTGGCGGATCATCTCCATCATCGCGGGGTAGCGATAGGCCTGCATGCCGTGACTGCCGAGGATTTCGAGTTCGAAGGCGATCACCTTGTCCATCGGCACCTGCGGGCGGGCGTGTTCGCCCAGCATCAAGCCGACCTGCACGTGACGGCCGCGCCGGCGCAGGTTGGCGATCGAGTTGAAAGACGTCGTCGGATGGCCGAGCGCGTCCATCGACATGTGGGCGCCACCATTGGTGATCTGCTTGACGGCCTTGACGACGTTCGGCGTCGTCGAAGCGTTGATGGTCGCCACGGCGCCGATCTGTTTGGCGAAGTCCAGCTTTTCCTCGGTGAGGTCGATGGCGATGACGTTGGCGCCCATCGAACTGGCGATCATGATTGCCGACAGGCCGACGCCGCCGCAGCCATGCACCGCCACCCATTCGCCGGGCTTTACCCGGCCCTGATCGACAATGGCGCGGAACGATGTGACGAAGCGGCAGCCGAGGCTGGCGGCGGTGGCGAATTCCATTTCGTCGGGCAGGCGCACGAGATTGGTATCGGCGTGTTCGATAGCGACATATTCGGCGAATGAGCCCCAGGTGTTGAAGCCAGGCTGGGACTGGTGTTCGCAGACCTGGTGATTGCCTGATGTGCATTCGAAGCAGTGGCCGCAGCCGACGGCAAACGGCACGGTGACGCGTTCGCCCGCCTTCCAGCGGGTGACGTGCTTGCCGGCGGCAACCACGACGCCGGCCAGTTCGTGGCCCGGCACATGCGGCAGGCGGATATCGGCGTCATGGCCCATCCAGCCGTGCCAGTCGCTGCGGCAGAGCCCGGTCGCCTCGACCTTGATGACGACGCCATCGGCCGCCGGCTTGGGGTCTGGCACGGTCTGGATCGTCGGCGCTTCGCCGAATTTCTCGAAGACGACGGCTTTCATCGTTCATTCCACCCTTGAGACGACACTCACTGTGGAAACGATAGCCGATTCCCTGTTCGGTCAAGCGGAAATCGACTCCGCCAGGCTGGCCAGTCCGCGGACCCTGCGGTCAGCTGTTTTCCTGGTTGCGGAAATCGGCAAGCCGGGTGTCACCGGGGGCAAGCAGGCGGCCGTCTTCTGCGTGCACTTCAAGACGCCTTATCGGCCGGCCACTCTCCGTGTCGACCATGAAGGTGTAGGGCTCGCCCGGACCGGAGAAATAGGTCTCGCCCCATTGCCGCAAGGCGATCAGCACGTAGAACAGGCCGCGTCCTTTTTGCGTCAGCACATATTCATGATGCGCGCTGCCGTCGGGGGCCGGGACGGTTTCGAGGATGCCGTGCGTAACCAGATTTCGGAGCCGCGCCGACAGGATGTTCTTGGCAACGCCCAGGCTCTTTTGGAACTCGCCGAAGCGTCGCAACCCGTCGAACGCGTCGCGCACGATGAGCAGCGACCACCAGTCGCCGATCGCATCCAGCGGTCGCGCGATCAGGCAATCCGCACTCTGGTGGCTCGTTCGTTTCACCATGGCTTTCGTTGGTCCAGATTGTTCATTTTGGTTGCAAGATAAAACTGTTTTGTTTATCCCACAAGTGGTTTCAAATTGAAACCTTTCGTGGAGAGCCTCATGAATATACAGGTGGTGAACGGCGCGGCAGCGAAGGCGGCGCAGCCCGAAGAGCCGAGGCAAGTCACACCGGGATTGTCCGGAATGACAGCGCTGGTCTTCGCCATCGCCTGTGGCCTGAGCGTCGCCAATGTCTATTTCGCCCATCCGCTGCTCGACGCCATGGCGCATGATTTTGCCATTGCGCCGGCCTCGATCGGCATCGTGGTGACGGTCACGCAGGTCGGCTATGCACTTGGCCTGTTCTTCATCGTGCCGCTGGGCGACCTGTTCGATCGCCGCAAGCTGATTGCCGGCCAGGCGATCCTTTCGGCCGTGGCGCTGATAGCCGTTGGACTTGCACCGAACGCGGCGATGCTGCTGGCGAGCCTCGCGGCGGTCGGGCTGCTTGCCGTGATGGTGCAGGTACTGGTTGCCTACGCGGCCGACCTCGCCGCGCCGTCGCAACGGGGGCGGGCGGTCGGCACCGTCACCAGCGGCGTCATAACAGGCATCCTGCTTGCCCGCTTCGTCGCCGGCGTCGTCGCCGATCTCGCCGGCTGGCGCTGGGTCTATCTTGTCTCGGCCGGCCTTACACTTGTCATGGCGGTTGTTCTCCACACCGTCCTGCCGCGCCATGAGGCAGAGCGGCCGCGCACGTCCTACATCAGGCTGTTGGGCTCGATGGTGCTGCTGTTCGTGCGGGAACCGCTGCTGCGCGTGCGCGCGGTGCTCGCCTTGCTGATCTTCGCCAGCTTCAACGTGCTGTGGGCACCGCTGGTGCTGCCGCTCAGCACGGCGCCATTTTTACTGTCGCACACCGCGATCGGGCTGTTCGGCCTTGCCGGTGTCGCCGGCGCGCTGGGGGCGCGATGGACCGGTGGTCTGGTGGATCGCGGGCATGGTCAACTGGTCACTGGCCTCAGCCTGCTTATGATGACGACGGCCTGGCTGCCTATCGCCTTCATGGGCATGTCACTATGGTTGCTTGTCGCCGGCATCGTCATGCTGGATCTGGCAATCCAGGCCGTCCACGTCACCAATCAGAGCCTGATTTTCTCCCGTCGGCCGGATGCGCGCAGCCGGCTGGTCGGCGGCTACATGATCTTCTACTCGGTCGGCAGTGCGCTCGGCTCGATCGCCTCGACCATGGCCTATGCCGCGGCCGGCTGGAGCGGGGTCTCGTTGCTCGGCGCCGGCATCGGCTTGACGGCGCTATTGTTCTGGGCGCTGACGCTGCGCGTTGGCCGGTGAGCCCTTACTCGGCGTCGATCTGGTTCTGTGGCGCGGCTTTCTGGAAAGCGGGTAGCGCCACGCAGGCGGCGTTGATGCGCGCGATTGTCGGATAGGGCGTCATGTCGACGCCGAAGCGGGCGTTGCTGGTGACTTGCGCGGCAAGGCAGATGTCGGCCAGCCCCGCCGCCTCGCCATGGCAGAATGTGCCGGTTTCGGGCGACGCGGTGAGCAATTTTTCGAGCGGTCCAAATCCTTCATTGACCCAATGCCGGAACCAGTTGGCGACATCCTGGTCGCCGGCGCCGAACAGGGTGCGCAGCGAAGTCAGCACGCGCAGATTGTTCACCGGGTGGATGTCGCAGGCGATCATCTGCGCCAGCATTCTCACTCGTGCCCGGCTCGGCGGATCCTTCGGCAATAGCGGGGGTTCAGGTATGGTCTCGTCGAGAAACTCGATGATCGCCAGCGATTGCGTCAGGAGCATGCCGTCGCTCCAGATCAGTGCCGGCACCAGCCCCTGCGGATTGACCGCGAGATAGGCCGCCTCCAGATGCTCGCCATGGCGCAGGTGATGCGGGATGTAGTCATAGCCCACCCCTTTCATCTCCAGGGCAATCCGCACCCGGTGCGAGGTGGAGGAGCGGAAGTAGTTGTGCAGGACAATGTCGCTCATGCGTCACTTCCGCTGGCCGATGGTCAGTTCGATCGTGCCGATGCCGTCGACACCGCCTGATATCGTTTCACCCGGCTTGATCGCGCCGACACCGGCGGGCGTGCCGGTGAAGATCAGGTCGCCAGCCTGCAATTCCACGCCTTCGCTGCAGATCGAGACGATGTCCGATACCGGCCAAATCAGTTCGGCGAGGTCGGCATCCTGTTTCACCGCGCCGTCGACGGCGAGCCAGATGCGTCCCTTGGCCGGGTGCCCGGATTTCCGTGCGGCAACCAGCGGGCCGCAGGGCGCGGAACGGTCGAAGGCCTTCGACCAGTCCCAGGGCCGCGCCGCCTTCTTGGCGGCATCCTGGAGATCGCGGCGGGTGAGATCGATGCCGACGCCATAGCCCCAGACATGGTCCAGCGCTTTGTCGCGGGAAATGCGAAAGCCTGAGGTGCCGATCGCCACCACCAGTTCGATCTCGAAGTGGAGGTTTTCCGTCAGCGGCGGGTAGGGGATATCAGTGCCGGAATCGACCACCGCGTCGGCCGGCTTGGTGAAGAAGAAGGGCGGATCGCGATCGTCATTGCCGAACTCGCGCGCATGGGCCGCATAGTTGCGGCCGACGCAGAAAATGCGCCGCACGGCAAAGCGTTCGCCGGAACCCGCAATGGCGACGGAAGGCGTTGGCGGGGCGGGAAGGACAAAGGCGGTCATGGCGGTCTCTGCGTTTGGCGGGGAGTCGGCGGCACATTCGGCCGATTTCCAGGGGCGGGCAAGGCGTCGCTTTTGATAAAGCATGGGCTTCGCCTAGGCTGTATAAGGGATTCAGGCTTCCGATCATTTTTTTGCAGCGATGAAACCTGTTCGACGGCGATAGACTATTTGCCAATAATCCGGCCATGGTCAGGAGACTATGGTGTGCCCGGTAAACCGGAACGAGCCCTATGACAGCCCCTACCGATCGCGTCCGGTTCCTTATCATCGACGATCATCCGCTGTTTCGCGAGGCGCTGCACAGCGCCGTTCAAATGGCTTATCCCGAGGTCGACACAGTCGAAGCGCGCTCGATCGCCGAGGCGCTGGACTTGCTGGCCGACGCAAAGCCTTTCGACCTTGCGCTTCTGGACCTCAGCATGCCCGACGTGCACGGCTTCGAGGGGTTGTTGCAGCTCAGGACCCGCTATCCGCGCCTGCCAGTGGTGATCGTGTCGGGTTATGAGGAGCCTCGCATCATTTCCGAGGCCTTGTCCTACGGCGCTGCCGGCTTCATTCCGAAATCGGCGCGCAAGAGCGATCTCGCCGCCGCCATTCGCTCGGTGATGGACGGCGCGATCTATGTGCCTGAAACCTATGAGGGCCTGCCGCCGGGCGCGGACAGCACCGATCGCGCCGATATGGTGCAGCGGCTTTCCAAGCTGACGCCGCAGCAATTGCGCGTGCTGCAGATGCTGCGCCAGGGCCTGCTCAACAAGCAGATCGCCTACGAGCTGCAGGTCGGCGAGACCACGGTGAAGGCGCATGTGTCGGAGATCCTGCGCAAGCTCAATGTGTATAGCCGCACGCAAGCGGTGATCGAGGTGTCGAAGCTGGACAGCGCCGAGCTGTTCCGGGATCAGGTAGGGTTTTGAACCAACCCTCCCGCTATGCCAGCAGATGCGCCAGCAGTGCCCTTAGCTGCGCCGGCTTCACCGGCTTGCGCATCAGTTCGATGCCGCCGGCCCGTGCTGCCTTGGCCACGGCTTCGGAGCTGTCGGCGGTGACGATCAGCGCCGGCACGGCGCGGCCGAGATAGTCGCGGACCTCCGATATGGTGGCGGTGCCGAGATCGCCGCCGTCGAGATGCTGGTCGGCAATGACGATGTCGGGCAGCCAGTCGGTGTCGCCAAGCATGTCCAGCGCATCGGCGGTGGAGGTCGCCGCGCGTACCAGGCACTGCCAGCGTTCGAGCAGGAAGGTCATGGCTTCCAGCACTTCGGCGTCGTTTTCGACCAGCAGCACCTTGGTGCCGAACAGGCCGTAGCCGCGCGGCCGCTCCATGCTGGCGGCGCTGGCGATGGCGTCGGCCGGCGCGCCGAGGCCGACGGGGACATCGATGTGGAAGATGGTACCGCGGCCGACCCTGGATGAAAACGTGACGGGATGGCCGAGCGCGCCGGCCATGCGGCGCACGATGGCGAGCCCCAGCCCAAGACCGCCGCCGTCGAGTTCGGCGGTAGCCGGCAAGGTGCCGCGATGGAACTCCTCGAACACCGCTTCGCGCTGATCCTCGGGGATGCCGCAGCCCGTGTCGGCGACATCGATGCGGATGGTGTCGCCGCGATGGCGTGTGCCGACAAGGACGCCGCCCGAGCGCGTATAGCCCAGCGCGTTGGAAAGGATGTTCTGCAGGATGCGGCGCAGCAGCGTCCTGTCCGAGCGGACCACGGCATTGACCGGCCGGAATTTCAGCGACAGCGCCTTCAATTCCGCCACAGGCTGGAAATCCGAGCGCAGCGACGAGAACAGCGCCTCCAGGCTGACGTCGCCAATGTCGGGCTGAACCACGCCGGCGTCGAGCTTGGAGATGTCGAGCAAGGTGCGCAGCAGGTCTTCCATCGTTTCCAGCGAGCGCTCGACCTGCCGCACGAGCTTCTCTCCCTCTTCGCTGGTCTGCACCTCGGCAAGGGCTGAGACGGAGAGATGGGCGGCGTTCAGCGGCTGCAGCACGTCGTGGCTGGCCGCAGCCAGAAACCGTGTCTTGGACAGGTTCGCCTGTTCGGCGTTTTCCTTGGCGGCGCTGAGATCGATGTTCGACTGCTCCAGCCGCCGCAACGTCGAATGCAGTTCCTCGGTGCGCGTACGCACCCGGCTTTCCAACGAGATCGCCGTCTGGAACAGCGAAAAGGCATTGCCTTGCTGGTCCATCGAGCGCTCGACGCGGCTGACCAGGGCGGCGTTGATCTTCTTCAGCCTGTCGAGATCGTTTATGTTCCTGAGCGGCATGCTGTTGCGCCGCCCTATTCAGCCGCCTGGCGGTCGCCGAAAGCGATGCCGGTGAAAGTCTGGTTGAGGTGCATCGACCGGTATTGTTCGCCATAGGTGCCGAAGCCGATGACATTGTTGACCCGGTAGAGTTCCGAAATGTCACGAAAGACCTGGCGGTTGCGCGCATCCAGCCGGCGCAGCACGCAGTCGAAGCCAAGGATCATATCGATGCCGCCCAGCCTTTCCTCGACCTCGCGCAATGCCGCTCGTGTCGCGTCCACCATGTCCTTGGGCTGGGCGATCGACAGCACGACACCGTCGTCGATGGCGCAGAAGAACGACAGCGAGCCATCCGCGTGCATCTTCTGGATTGAGCGGCAGTAATATTCTCCGCCCACCTTCACCACCACTGGATGCGAGGCGAAGCTCAACGGTGTCAAGGTCTGTGGGAGGATCCCGACCGAAGCGGCATATTCCTCCGCCGCATTGGTGGCGTTGAATTCCCGCACGACGCGGTGATCCGGGTCGGACGCGGTCACCACCAGCTTTTCGTCGGTGGGAACGAAATTGTCGGTCTTGAAGACGTGGAACGGAATTTCCGTGGCGACCAGCACGATGATGGCGCTGTCGGAGGTGACCCTGCCGTTCGAGATCAGACGCGTCGTCTCGAATTTCAAATCGTCGCCAGCCGAGCCGCCGAGGAGCGGTATGTCGTCGAGACCCCAGTGGATGGCCGAACTCACCGCTTCCTCGGCATAGGACAGCCCGTCGATGAAGCAGAGCGCGAAGGTGTTGCTGGTCTGCTCGCCGCCGAGCCGGGCGCGCAACGTGCGCCGCAGGGCCTCGACCTCTTCGGTGATCCTGTCCATGCCCGATGTCGACAGATTGTCGATCATCGTGCTGACCGCCGTGAAGGACGCCGAGGGCAGCAGCATCGCCAGCATATGGCCTTCCTCGAGCCCCTGCGGCGTGATCTCGCCGGCGGTGGAACAGCCAGCATGGTGGAGACACGGCGCGTGGGCCGAGAGTGCCCGTGACAGGGCGCCGGCCTCGATCAGGCTCTGGGAAAAGAACACGAGGGCAAAGCCGGCATTGATGGCGGCGGCCTCGGCGGCTACCGCTCGTGCGAAGACATCCGGGTCGGGCTGGTCCGTGGTCAGCGCCGACAAGCCGCATGCGTAGCGCGTCCGTGAACTTGTCAGCGGCGGTCCTCCCGCATTTCCTCCGACGCCTTCTTGTGCGCGGCTTTTCAAGTGCTCCTGGCGCGCGGGCGACGAGGGCATTGTTGCCGCCAGAAGGCGTTTTGGCAATGGGGCCGGAGGAATGCACTTTGGTGCCCTGGCCATGACCGAAAGTACAATGATCCGCCTTTTCCGTCGTGCTGTTTTTTGTGCGTTGTGCGGTGTACGACTAGCACGTGGCCGAAGTGCCAGCGGCGCGTCGGCAGCGTGATGACCAAGGTTGACACCCAGGGAGGGGCTATGTCGGACGTTTCGTTGATGGTGAACGGGAAGCGGGTCGGCGGTGCCGTCGAGGATCGAACGCTGCTCGTCCATTTCCTGCGGGAGAACCTCGGCCTGACCGGCACTCATGTCGGTTGCGACACCTCGCAATGCGGCGCCTGCGTCGTGCATGTCGATGGCAAGGCGGTGAAGTCCTGCACCATGCTCGCGGTCCAGGCCTCGGGGTCGAGCGTGATTACGATCGAAGGCCTGGCCAGTGGCGCCGACTTGCATCCCGTCCAGGCAGCCTTCAAGGAACATCATGGTCTGCAATGCGGCTTTTGCACGCCGGGCATGATCATGGCCGCGACCGACATGATCAACCGCCACCCCGAAGGCCTCGACGAGGCCACGGTGCGGGCAGAACTCGAAGGCAACATCTGCCGCTGCACAGGTTACCACAACATCGTGAAAGCCATCCTCGCCGCATCGACGACGATGTCGAAGGGGGCCAAGGGCAAGGCGAAGCAAGCGGCGTGAGGGAAAAGAGGAGTGGAGTAGTCGGTAGTCAGTAATCGGTCTGAACCGGCGGCTGTCCTCACTACTACTTCCTATTCACACTTCCTATTCACACTTCCTATTCACTTTTCGGGAGGAATCTCTGCATGGGTATCGAAGGTGTCGGCGCTCGGGTCGCGCGCAAGGAAGACAAAAGATTCATCACCGGCGCCGGCCGCTATGTCGACGACATGGTGGTGCCCGGCATGAAGCATGCGGCCTTCGTGCGCAGCCCGCACGCCCATGCGCAGATCAAGAAGATCGACGTGAAAGCGGCTCAAGGCATGCCGGGCGTCATCGGCGTCTTGACCGGCAAGGAACTGAAGGCCGACGGCATCGGAAACCTCATCTGCGGCTGGATGATCCATTCCAAGGACGGCACGCCCATGAAGATGGGCGCATGGTCGCCGCTGGCAGTCGACAAGGTCCGTTATGTCGGCGATGCGGTCGTGGTGGTGGTGGCGGAAACCAAGGGCCAGGCACGCGATGCGGCCGAGGCGGTCGAGATCACCTACAAGGAATTGGAGGCGGTCGTCGATGCGACAAAGGCACTCGAAAAGGGCGCTCCGCAGGTCCATGCCGAGGCCGAGAACAACCTGATCTTCGATTGGGAAATCGGCGATGCCATGGCCACCGACGCCGCCATCAAGGCGGCGGCGCATGTCACGCGCATGAAGATCGTCAACAACCGGCTGGTGCCGAACGCCATGGAGCCGCGCGCCGCACTTGGCCATTACGACAAGGCCGAGGATCATTATACCTGCTGGACGACATCGCAAAACCCGCATGTCGCGCGGCTGGTGATGAGCGCCTTCTACAATGTCGCGCCCGAAAACAAGCTGCGCGTGATCGCGCCGGATGTCGGCGGCGGCTTTGGTTCCAAGATCTATATCTACCCGGAAGAGATCGTCTGCCTGTGGGCCTCCAAGAAGACCGGCGTGCCGGTCAAATGGGTCGCCGATCGCACCGAGAGCTTCCTCACCGACGCGCATGGCCGCGACCACGTCTCGACGGTGGAAATGGCGTTCGACAAGAACAACAGGATTACCGGCTTCAAGGTCGATACGATCGCCAATCTCGGCGCCTACATGTCGCTGTTCTCGTCCTGCGTGCCAACCTATCTCTACGCAACGCTGCTGTCAGGCCAATATGACATCCCGGCCATCCACGCCAATGTGCGCACTGTCTACACCAACACGGCACCCGTCGATGCCTATCGCGGGGCAGGACGGCCGGAAGCCACCTATCTTCTGGAACGCACCATGGAAGCGGCGGCACGCGAGCTCGGCGTCTCGCCGGCAGACCTTAGGCGCAAGAATTTCATCACCACGTTTCCGCACCAGACACCAGTGATCATGAACTATGACGCCGGGGACTATGGCGCTTCGCTCGATGCGGCGATGAAGACCGCCGACTATACCGGCTTTGCCAGGCGCAAGGCGGATTCGGTCAGGAATGGCAAGCTGCGCGGCATTGGCATGAGCTGCTACATCGAGGCCTGCGGCATCGCGCCGTCGGCAGCGGTCGGCTCGCTCGGCGCCGGCGTCGGCCTGTGGGAATCGGCTGAGGTAAGGGTCAACGCCGTCGGCACGATCGAGGTGCTGACAGGCTCGCACAGCCATGGGCAGGGGCACGAGACGACCTTCGCGCAACTGGTCAACCAGCGTTTCGGGGTGCCAATCGATTCGGTGTCGATCGTCCACGGTGACACCGACAAGGTGCAGATGGGCATGGGCACCTACGGCTCGCGCTCGGGCGCGGTCGGAATGTCGGCGATTGCCAAGGCGCTCGACAAGGTCGAGGCCAAGGCCAAGAAGATCGCCGCCCACCTGCTCGAAGCCGACGAGGGCGACATCGTCATCGAGAACGGCGAGGTCAAGGTCGCCGGCACCGACAAGAGCCTGCCGTGGTTCCAGGTGGCTTTGGCCGCCTATACCGCGCACAATTTGCCGGCCGGCATGGAGCCAGGCCTGAAGGAAACGGCGTTCTACGATCCCGCGAACTTCACCTTCCCGGCGGGCTGCTATATCTGCGAGGTCGAGATCGATCCGGAAACCGGAACGACCGAGATCGTCCAGTTCGTGGCTGCGGACGATTTCGGCAACATCATCAATCCGATGATCGTCGAAGGACAGGTGCATGGCGGCATTGCCCAGGGCATCGGCCAGGCGCTGCTGGAAGGTGCTCACTACGACGCCAGCGGGCAACTGCTGACGGCAAGCTACATGGACTACACCATGCCACGTGCCGGCGACCTGCCGTCGTTCAAGGTCTCGACGTCGAACACGCCATGTCCGAGCAACCCGCTCGGGATCAAGGGCTGCGGCGAGGCCGGTGCCATCGGCTCACCGCCGGCAGTGATCAATGCCATCACCGACGCCATCGGCATCGTCGATATCGCCATGCCGGCCACACCGTCCACCGTGTGGGCCGCGATCCGCGCCGCGAAATGAGTGACTGGGAAAGTAGTGAGTAGCGAGTAGGGCAGCGTGCCATCTCCGGCGGCGGCCATTCCCTGCTCCCTACTGACTACTCACTGCTGACTAACCACTTAGGGGGAGGATCCCATGTACGCAGTCAACTATCACCGTGCCGCCTCGGTCACTGAAGCCGCCAAGCTCGTGAAGAGCGGCGACGCCAAGCTGCTTTCCGGCGGCATGACCTTGATCCCCGCCATGAAGACGCGGCTGGCGGCGCCGTCCGATCTGGTCGACCTGTCCCGCATCAAGGAACTGCAGGGGGTCAAGGTGTCGGGCAAGACGGTCACGATCGGCGCTGCCACCACGCATTTCGACGTCGCCAATGACGAGAAGCTGCGCAAGGCCTGCCCGGCACTTGCCCATCTGGCGTCGCTGATCGGCGATCCGGCGGTACGCCACAAGGGCACGATCGGCGGTTCGATCGCCAATAACGATCCGGCGGCGGACTATCCGGCCGCACTTCTGGCGCTCGGCGCCACCATCATCACCAACAGGCGCGAGATGTCAGCCGACAAGTTCTTCAAGGGGTTGTTCGAAACCTCCTTGAAGGACGGCGAGATCGTCACGGCGGTCTCCTTTACGGCACCGGCGAAGGCTGCGTACGAAAAATTCCGCAATCCGGCCTCGCGCTACGCGATCGTCGGCGTGTTCGTGGCCAAGGGCAAGGACGGCGTCAGTGTTGCCGTCACCGGCGCCGGCGACGACGGCGTCTTCCGCTCGAAGGAGATCGAGGCAGCACTTGCCAAGAGCTTCGATGCCGCTTCGCTCAATGGTGTGAAAGTGCCGGCGAAGAACCTGATGAGCGACATTCACGCTTCATCAGACTACCGTGCCAATCTGATCACAGTCATGGCCAAGCGCGCGGTGGCGGCAGCCAACGCCTGACGCAAGATCGATTACGGACGGGGGAACGGGCTGTCACGGCCCGTTTTCATTCCCGGCGACCGTAGGCCTAGTTCCCGTCGGCCACGTCCCCA
Source organism: Mesorhizobium sp. ESP6-5 (assembly GCF_020164695.1). Taxonomy (NCBI): domain Bacteria; kingdom Pseudomonadati; phylum Pseudomonadota; class Alphaproteobacteria; order Hyphomicrobiales; family Phyllobacteriaceae; genus Mesorhizobium; species Mesorhizobium sp. ESP6-5. The sequence continues at coordinate 41,864 of NZ_JAIUGR010000001.1, read as the reverse complement.
TCCTTGCTTGAAGCAATTCCGGCCCATGCTGCGGGGGACATGCATCGGCGGCAATCTCGCACTTGCACAAACTTATATTGCGCTGCAGTATAGATCAGGGCGGGAATGCGAGCCGGGTTCGGGAATTAGCCGTGCCTTTCGCATTACAATGCGAAGGGATCGGCATGTCCGAAATTTCCGCGACCCATCTGGTTCCGCCCCGAGCGATCGTCGAGCTACCGGCCAGGACAAGACTGGCCTATCTCGATGGCTGGCGCGGTCTGTCGATCGCGCTCGTGCTGATCGGGCATTTTTTTCCCGTTCCCGGGATCAATCTGGGCGTGCTGGGCGTCGAATTCTTCTTCGTGCTGAGCGGCCGGCTGATGGCCGAAATCCTGTTCATCGAACGCTATCCGCTGAAGAAATTTTTCAAACGCCGGTTCTCGCGCATTTATCCGGCGCTTCTGGTCTTTGTCGTCGTCGCCATGATCGCGCTCTCAGGCACGTTCATCGCCTTCAAATGGAAGGCGGCCCTGACGGCGCTGACCTTCACCTACAACTATGCCGGAATTCTCCTGAATCGGGCCGGCGCGCTCGACCACATCTGGTCGCTCTGCATCGAAGAACATGCCTATATCATCCTGGCGGCGATCAGCGCGGTCGTTGCCAGCCGCAGCCGTGTCATCCCGCTGCTGCTCGTCCTGGCTCTGCTGGCCATGGTCAATGGCGCGGTTTCCTACTGGTTCCTGCACATGGATTATGAGACCACGTACTGGCGCACCGACGTGCACATCGCCTCGATCCTGCTGTCGGCCGCGATCTGCCTGCTCAAAGCGGACGGCAAGCTGCCGACCTTGCTGAAGGGGCCTTATGTCGCCGTTGCGGCGGCCGTCGGCGCGGTTTGCCTGTTCATGGACTCGGTACCGACACCGATCCACTACCTGGCCGCGGTGCCATTGCTGGCGATTGCCGTCAACGCGCTGGATTTCAGCACGCGGTTCTTGTCCGGATGGCTGTCGTCCCTGCCGATGACGACGCTGGGTCTATGGTCATATTCCCTCTATCTGTGGCAGCAGCCCTTCTACAAATTCGTCTACGAGCAGGGCAGCAATCCATGGCCGATGCTGGCCGGGGTTTTTGCCTGCGCGCTCTGCAGCTACTACCTCATCGAGCGCCCAGCACGCGAATGGCTCAACCGCAATTGGTGAGCCGCCCGATGGTTTGATAGTCGCCAGACGATAGCCGTACGACCGCGAGGTCCCTTTTCGTCAGATAGCGCTTAGCCGTTTTTGGGGGTGGCGCAACGTCCAGGTGAGTCGGCGGGTGCCACCGATCAGGTGGCGATCTGCCTGACGTAATAGCGCACCGCTTTCTTGCCGCCATGGATCACCGCGTCGCCGACTTCGGCGAAGCCGAGTGCGGCGTGGAAGGCATCCGAGGCGGGGTTGGGCGGGTCGGTGTTGACCTCGCAGGTGACCAGCGCGTGACCGGCGCTCCGCGCATGGTCGAACAGGTCCCGATAGAGCCGGCGAGCATGGCCGCGGCCTCTTGCGTGCGCCGCCACGACGACGCGGTCGACATAGATGAAGCTGATGTAACGCTCGCGAAACCAGACGAAGTTCGGGCTGTCGTAGTTGGCATCCTGGTCGAAGGTCATGATGAAGGCTTCGAGATCGCCGATGCGGCGCGCGTAAAAGGCCTCGGCGAGCAGGAACGACAGCCGTTCGGCTTCAAGCCACGACAATTCGGCGGCGTGCTCGTTGTTGAGCGCCAGTATTGCCGCTTCGTCGGCCTGCGCAATGCGGTCTATGGGCGAGGTCATGCCTTGGCCGCCGCGATTGTCGCCGCCACCAGCGCTGTATCGGTCAGCGTGTTGCGATATTCGCGGTCGAGATCGGAGCCGCCCATGCCGACCTTCGGATTGCGGTAGCGCATGGCGCTCGACACGTCCTTGAGGGCGGCGAAGTGCATTTCGGCCAGGCCAGTCCTTGCGCGCACCTCGGCGATATTGCCGAGATCGAGCCCGCCGCAACCGAGGATGATGATGCGCTCGCCGGCCAGCCGGACCAGCTCTTGCAGCAATGCCAGGCCTTCGATCGCCGTGTCGCGCTGGCCGCTGGTCAGCACGCGGCCAACCCTGCAGCGGATCAGCGCTTCCAGGGCTTCGGCCGGATCGCGAGTCATATCGAAGGCGCGGTGGCAGGTTACGTTCAAGGGGCCGGCGGCCTCTGTCAATTCGCGCATGCGCTGCTCGTCGATGGTCCCGTCGGGGTTCAGGCAGCCGAACACCACGCCGGGCACGCCGAGTTCGCGAAGCGCGGCGACGTCGGCAAGCATCGAGCGGTATTCGGTCTCGCTGTAGAGAAAATCCCCGCCGCGCGGCCGCACCATGACATGAAAGGGCACGGTCGCCTGGTCGAGAGCGGCGCGCACGGTGCCGAGGCTCGGCGTGGTGCCGCCTTCGACAAGGCTGGCGCAGAGTTCGATCCGGTCGGCGCCGGCGGCCTGCGCGGCGAGCAGGCCATCAATGCCTTCGACACAGATTTCTATAAGCGGCGGGCGAATTTTTGGGGTCAAGGGGCGATCCAATCCATGGTGTTGCGCAAGCCCTAGCACCCGGGCGCCTGGCGCGGAAGCGTGAACGCTACGCCGCCACTTGGACCAGACGGCAGATTCCATTCTTGACAGTCACATAACTGCAGGGTTATGGGTTATACATAGCTGATGGGTTATGATTTTGCGCGTGGCACCACGACAGCAACGAGAGGAGCAAGGCATGACGGAAACCAAATCGATCGTCGTCGAAAGGCTGATTCCATATTCGGCGGAAAAGATATGGCGCGCACTGACCCTGCCGGTACTCGTCGGCGAATGGCTCATGCAGAATGACTTCGCTGCCCAAGAGGGGCATCGCTTCACATTCCGTGCGACACCAGTTCCCGGATGGTCCGGGGTGACGAACTGTGTGGTGCTAAAAGTCGAGGCGCCGCGGCTGCTGGCTTATAGCTGGGGCGATGGGACGGAATCGGACAGTGGGTTGAAAACCGTGGTGACGTGGTCACTGAAACCTGAGGGGACGGCGACCCGGGTGCGAATGGAGCAGTCGGGATTCCGGCCCGCCGACGAGCGTGGCTATATCGGCCTGGGAAGTGGCTGGCCGCGCATTCTCGAACGGCTCGAACAGGTTACCTCAAACCAGGCCTGATACGCGGCAGGCAGCTAACAGTTTCATCAAGTTCGAAACCCTGGATGCGAGGCGTCCGGGCCGGGAAAACACGCCCGGAGAACAGTTCAAAAGGAAAAGACACATGCAAGCGAGAATCAAGAACCCGGTGATGCTCATCCCAGGCGCCCTGCAGGCGTTTCTGGCGCTGGACAAGTCGACCGAGGCAGCGGACCTGCCCTATGTGACACGCAAGCTCGTGCATCTGCGCGCCAGTCAGATCAACAGCTGCAGCGTCTGCGTCGACATGCACGCGCGCGAGCTCAAGAAAGCCGGCGAGAAGGAAGAGCGCATCTTTGCCCTCGCTGCCTGGAGGGAAACGCCTTATTTCACCGACGCCGAACGCGCGGCATTGGCGCTGGCAGAAGCCGGCACAAGGCTCGCCGACCGACCGGACGCGGTGCCGGACGATATCTGGGAGGAGGCGGCCCGGCATTATGACGAGAAGGCCCTTGCCGGACTGGTCATCCAGATCGCCCTGATCAACGCCTTCAATAGGCTGAACGCGACGACCCGGCAGCCGGTTGGCGCCTGGGGCTGAGCGCCGGGTGCACATGGGGGGCTGGGTCCACGAGGCGAGGGGCGGGCGGCGCATTGCCTTCCCGCCCCGCCGGGAGCACCTATGCAACCTGGTGGCTACTGTCGCAATTCGGTATTCTTGGCGCCTTCCTCGACCTGATCGATCACCAGGAGCTTGACCGGCCCGTCGCCAATGTTGGTGGCCTGGTGCCACTGCCCGATCATTTCGATGATGAAATCGCCAGTCTTGTAGGTGTTGCTGTTGCCGGTTTCGACATTCGTGACCTTCAGCGTTCCGGCCTGGACATAGGCGTAGCGCGGGAAGGGATGGCGATGGACCGGCAAGGTCGCGCCGGGCGCGATGTCATAGGTCGAGACCAGCACCTGCACGTTCTTCCGCGGCAGCGTGATCGGCTGCCCGGATGCAGTGGTGGTACGTGATGCGAGTGGCGTCACGACGACCGGGGTTCCGCTGCTGTCCAGTGCATGAGCGCCGGTCGCGAACGATGCTGCCGTGAGCAGCAATGCCGATGCCAGGATTTTCCGCATGATGTCCTCCCTTGACCGACGCATCTATCGCGCGGCGGCGGCAGCGTGCAAGGCCGCTCGTGACCAGAGGCCGAACCTGGCGTGCATTTGCACGGGCAGTTGATCCACCACCCGGGCCATGTTCCTCACCCGCTTCCAACCGGAAGGCTGTCCTGCAAGGTCTGATGCATGCCCGGTCATGAACGGCCATGGTGCTGCTTCAAAAAAATTTCGGGCGACCTCTTGAACAAAAAAATCATGATTCCCAGATCGTTTTCCGTCGAGGCTTCGGCTCGACATACTGCGTCGCGGCGACGCTGCGGCGACCCGTAAACCATGTTGCTTCACGGAGGATATGGCTATGAGAAGCTTTGATTATTCGCCTCTTTACCGCACCACGGTCGGCTTCGACCGGCTCTTCGACATGCTCGAAAACAGCGTGCGCTCCGACTGGCCGCCCTACAACATCGAGAAGAATGGCGACAACGACTATCGTATCACGATGGCCGTCGCCGGCTTCGGTCTCGACGAAGTGGAACTTGTGCAGAACGGCCCCGAATTGTCGGTCATCGGACAGAGAAAGCCCGATCAGCAACATCGGGAAATCCTCCACCGGGGCCTGGCGATAGGCAACTTCAAGCAGGTGTTCAAACTTGCAGACCACGTCAAGGTCAAGGCGGCCAATATTCATAATGGCCTGCTGTCGGTGGACCTGGTCCGCGAAGTGCCCGAGGAACTCAAGCCCCGGCGCATCGAGATCGGTTCCAACGCCGCAGCGGTTCCGCTTCAGGATGGCGGCAACAAGCAGTCCATAGATGTGGATGCCGAGCCGCAACGCAAGGTGGCCTGATACAAGAAACCTCAGTCTGTGGTCCGCCTCCCGGCTCGGCCGGGAGGCACAGATCGCGGAGAACGGAGATGAGATCCCAAGCTTACAGTTTTCATGAATCCAAACCGACGGATTACGCAGCGGAATTCGCTGCGCTGCGTACGCCCGAGGACGTCCTGAACGAGAACATGACGATCGGCGAGAAGAGGGCTCTGCTCGCCTTCTGGGCCTCGGACGCCCATGCGGTTCCTGACAACCCAACCCTGCGTCAATTGGACAACGGTGCGATGGCGCAGGTCAGCGAGATTCTTCGTGCGCTCCACACCCTGGACGAGATTGCGCGCAAGCCGACGGCCAGGGCACCGTTTGATCGCAGTCCGTCCTCAGACCAGCGTCGCAACAAAACCAGGCGCAACTGGCTGCGGTACCCCTGGCGAGATGACGACGACGATGATCCGCCGCCGGTTCCGGCATATGCCGGTGTCCCACCCAGGTGTGGGGATGGCGGCATGTTCGCGGAGCCTGAGCATGCCGTCGCGTGAAAAGCTGAAGCAAACGAACACCCTCAACCGAATGGAGGACTATATGGGCGACAGGACGTTCGATCGACCGGTGTTAGTCAAGGATGGCCAGTTCATCCAAGAAATAGGAAGCCTTGAGGATGCATTCGATTTCCTGGATGAGTGGCCGCGGGAGCGTCGAGGCCCGATTTTCGAAACGGCCTTCCGGGCTTGCCAGCGTGCTTACGATGGCCAGATACCACTCTCGGTCGCGCGCGATGCCGTCGCTGGGTTCGCGAGATCCGTCAAGATGCTGCAGGAGCCGCTTGCTCCGCTGCCCTGGATGAGCGGCACCAAATCTGGCCGCGGTGGGGTGGCCGCCTAGCTGCTGCGACACCGGCAGCGGCACTGCCCAGAGGTGTCGCTGCCCGCAGTCCCTACGGGTTAGCAGGACGGGTCACAGCCACGGCGAACCCACTATGTCGCGTGGTGCCGACGATGGCAGGCAGTCTTTTGAGAAATTGGCTCCCCGGGCCGGACAAGTTTGGTAAATCGAACCGGGTGCGCAAAGGTCCAGAAACGCCTTTATTTCAATTGCTTGGTGCAATCACTTCCCCAAAGCGTCGACCGCCTTGGTGTATCTTAAGGGGTAGCAGCGGTGTATCTCTTGGTCAAGCAAAATGACGTTGCAAAATGACAATCGCAAATCAACGTCGCTCTTGTAGGGCCACCACGCTATCGGCCACCCGGAAGTACGTTATCAGCAGGGGAGAGATTGTCCGGAAAGCGTTCGCTTGTCCCGCAAGGCTTCCTACCACACCCGACATCTGCCGTGTCACGTTGGCGAAATTCCGATAGACTTCCTTCAGGCTCTTCGTTTCGCCGATCACTGCATACGTCTGCGCATCTGCTCCCTTGAGTTCGGTCAGGAATGCAAACTGCTGCTCGGAGAGTTCTTGATCAGGAAGAAAGGGAAGTACGGCTTCCATCTTGTTTGCTGCGTCTGCAAACAACTGGGCGGCTTGCTGGAATTGTTCGCCACCGGAGCCTGGCAGACGCTCCCTCTCACGGAGCCCCTCGATCACTTTGCCCACGGCTTCGAGTGCTGTTGCACTGGCGTCCCGTGACTGTCCTGCACCCGCTGAACTGCCGAGCACATTTCCGAACTCTCCGGCGTGAGTGCCGGTGCAAAGTGCAATACAAAGCAAGGCTGGAGCAATGAACCTAATTTTTCGCACACCACGCCTCCCTCATAGCCACATAGTTTTTTGAGATTCTCTTCTCGGCCAGCATCTCGTCGAATGCATTGGCCATGTTTTTTTCAGAAAGCAATTGGCAGAAATCCTGCCCGAAGGCGTCGCCTATCTTTTCGTTGATCCCGCCGGCCTCAAGTTGCCTGTAGACGGAAAGATAGAAATTTAGCATCGCCCAGAAGTCGTTTTTTGCATCCTCACGCTCCTCTGTTGGCAACGTTCCTTGTCTCAATTTTTTGACAAATCCGCGCAAAAGCACCTGTGCAGCTAAATCTCGTGCATCGTGCTGAATGGTGTAAGTGTTGGACGCTTGGAGCGAATAATTTGCTGAACGAAGCTGCCAGGCAGTCGCACCGAACCCTATGATACCAACAAGAACGCCGAGAATTGCCGCCACTGCCTGGATTTCACCATTCTTTTCCCCAAGCCATTTGCACATCTCTAGTTCCCCCTATGAGTAACATACCGCAATCTGGGGCCGGCGATAGGGAGGGTCCTGAGTAGTACACCGCCATGTTTGAGCTTCAGCCCCCGACAAACCTCTTGGGGCGATGCATCGGGGGCGGGGAGGTGGCCATTGGGTTAGCTGCTGTAGGCCGTCCCGTCCTTCCGGGCCGCTGCTATCGCTTGGGCATGTTCGTGAAATACCTCCCACCGGCCTTGTGCCGCAGCCCTGCGCAGCGCCGGGAGGTCAGCATCATCAACATGCTCCATGTACGTCGCCATCGTCAGCCCATGTTGCCGAAGCACATTGCGGTCCAGATGCTGCTCGAAAGCCACCATGACCACAGTCGCCTCAACCTCCTCGATCCCGAAAGCTTCGCCGGTCGGTATCGCTCCGGTCTCCACGAACGCGTCCACGATGAATTGTTGCTGGGCCTCGCTGTGAGTGTCCCTAAACCGGTCAAGGCTCTGGTCGGCCATGCGGACAAACTCGGCATGTTGTTTCTCCTCCTTCTCGTCGTCAGTCAAATCCTCATCGGTCTCAGCGTCGTCGGTCGTCTCATCCGCAGTCGACAAGGGAGCGGCCTTATCGGTCGCCCCCTCGGTCTCGGTCGCTGCGGCTATCTGAAAGACTTTGGCGGGGCGTAGCCACGAGCGGCCAGCCCGTCGACCACTGCCTTGTTGAACTCGGCCTGCGTGATCTGCCCGACCTCAGCCATGTCCTTGGCTTGGCTGTAGCTCAGTTCCATGTTGCCTAGAGATGGCACCCGCACCGTGGTCTTCTCGACCTCGGCCATCGGCGGGATCACCCCGACATCCTGAGAGCGGATCGCCCCTTGCGTCTTCACGCCAAGGCGTTGGGCGGCAAGCTGCTGGTTGAACTTGGACATGGAAAGCTCAACAGCGCGGTCAATCTCTTCCTGCTTGGCCCGCTCTGCCGCCTCGGAAGCCAGGACGTTTTGCTTGGCCCTGTCAGCGTCCGCCTGTGCCGCCTGGGCTCGCATCATGGCCTGAGCCACGGGCGTGTTGTCAGTCTGGTACTTGTTCGTGTTGTCGTCGTAATGGGTCATGCTGTTCGTTCCTTCTGGTCATGGTTGATCGCCCCCGGCGCGTCATTGCTCCGGGGTGCGGGTAGGCTTGATTTTGGTGGTGGTGGAGTGGTCCTCGGACCGCGAATGGCCTGCGGGTGCTATGCCCGGCGAGTGAACCCATAGGTCATCGTCACAGGGCATTCAGGACGCGCGCTGGGTGCGGCTGGGGTGGTCGGTCGAGATAAGCCGTCGCTGCCTCCGGCGAGCCCTCCCTGTGGCACTCTGGGCCGCATAAACACCTCGGTCATGCCTCGGGCCAACGTCGCAGGCTCAAGTTCTTCGTAGCCATACACGAGGTAGCACCTGTCAGCGACGGTCAGGACATTGGGGACGCCGGTCAGCCGCTCCAGTTCGCCCGATGTCCCCGCCTCACCCCTCCTGAGGGCTTCAACGATGGCAAGGGCGGTTTCCCGGCTGGGATAGTTGTCGATCCAATCGCGGCGCTGCCATGCGGTCGGAAGGTCGCCTCGGCTATATGTCAAAGCGTGCATTCCAGTGGTCACGATATTTCAACGGGCCGTGCTTGATGATCAACGGGAGATCGTCACGCAATTCGTGGCTGGTGTGGATGTGATCACTGCCCATGGCCTCCAGAACGTCCAGCACCGAGGGCTCGGCCCGGTGGCCTTGCGTGGGGCGGTTGGTGGCGCGACAAGGGTGCCGCTCGGGCAACCGGTTGAGCCAGTCAAGAACATCCTGTCCGACATGCCCCCGAAGGCCAGCCTTCATTGCACCGTTACCGACAAGGCGCTTGAGTTCGCCATTCAGCATGGTCCGACTGGTGATGTAGGCGCGGTCGACCCATTCCCCTTTTGGCTGGATGCCGTGCCTACGGGTCCGCTTCATCTCGACTGCCTGGATGATCCATTCGCGATCAGTCTCGACAACGCGGATTGTTGGCGTGATCCCCACAGGACGAAAGTCCGAGGACGTTCCTTGGCGGATGTTCTCAGCCATTGGCTGCCGCCTTGACCAGACGCGCGGCCTCTCGCTTCATCTTCCGCACCTCGGCAACCTGGGCCTTGTTGCGGTGATACCATTCCCGGCTGATTTCCTTGGCGCGCTCCGGGTTCGCTGCTCGCCATTCTCGACCGTGTATCCGCCATGCAATGCGGTTGGCCTCAGTAGACATGATGGGGGTCTCCTCCTGTAGTGGTGGTGTTCATGGTTGTGATCCTTTCGGGTGGTGAGTTCGTGGTGACATTCGAGGGTTCCTTTAAGGGACGCCTCTGGTTGACGTAGAAGCATGAAGACCTGTGGAGTGGAGACCATCAGTCTTCCAATCATCAGGTGGCCAATCATCAGGTGGCCAATCTTCATTGGTTCTTTGGGGTCCCTCTGGCTAGGACCTTGGGACAAGAGAAATCCAGAGAGCAGACCAAAGCTTTGAGTGAAGCTGTGCTGAGGTGGATCAGGTACTAAGGAGACACACCCCGTGGTCTTCGGGGCGAAGCGACCAATGACATCCTGACATAAGGGGGTCTCTAGGGTCTCTCTGTTACAGAGTGTTTCTAGAGGTGCGTCTTATGTTCCTGTGCAGCCCCAGTAATATTCAATGGACCCTTGGCGTCATCTTCGGGGAAGCCTTCATTGTGAAGGGAACCCGAAGGGCTAGCCAAAGGTATCACCTGAAAGAGGGAACCCCATGAAAGGGAAACCCCGAGGTGCCACTTTCTGCCTATAGTAACGGACAGACCGTTTTTTTGACTATGCCGCCCTGAGCGCCTTTAGGTGGTACGATACGAGCTGCTTGGAATAGCCAGTGAGCCGGACAATCTCGGCTTGGCGATGGCCGCTCTCAACCAGATGGGCGACGGTCTTTCTAACCTTGGCCTTCTGGGAACCAGCAGCTCGGCGTTCATCCACCCACTCAGCCAGACAGCCAAGCCCCGCTGGTGTTAGGACGGTCATGGTGAACTTGCTGCCCTTTCTGGTCATCGGGAAGGAGACCGCAAAGCCTCCCTGCATTGCCGCTCTGGAGGCAACGTGACGGGCATAATAGTCAGGCTTTGTGACGGCTGGATTTGAGACCATCGGGACATTGTCCCAGTCAATGAGCCGATCAAGCACGCCCTCCTTCTCCAGAACGGCGATGACTGCCCTGGAGGTGGTCTTGATCTCACAACGCGTCCACAGCCAAGACACAGCGCTGTTGATGGATAGGCAGCCGGTGTGGATTTCTCCGGTCTCGGGGTTGAGTATCTCTCCGCGAGATAAGCCAGGAAACTGAGGCTTCAGGCCGGCACGTTCCTCCAGATAGAGGCGGCTCGCCTCGGTGACCTGACGGGCCGTGAATGGTTGGCCTCCCTGCGCGATGGAAGCTTCACGGTGCTGCCGTATCCACGCGCTGTATCGGTGTATGTTTGTAGGGCTGCTTAGGGCGTTCATGAAGTTCCTTCTGTTGTGCAGAGTAAGGGAGGGGGTGCCTCATACAAAACCAATCCGTGGTTGGCGGTTTCATACAAAAGGGGGAACAGATAGAGAGGCACATGGCCTCAGATATCCGCGCCTCACCAAAGCTGCCCCGCCAAGCGCCACGTCCCGTCACCCCAGAAGGAGTAAACAGGGCAACAGGCGGTCGCAACAGGGGAGAACTGCACGGGGCAGCTTGGGTGAAGGGCGTTGGGTTGTGCTAGTGGTGTCCGTACCAGCCCTACGCAGTGCTAGTGGGCTGACTAACCGGCGAAATCGCCTTCGTAGTAGCTAGTGGGCAACCTATTTGCCGTTGCCCTGTGCTAGTGGGGTATCTATTCAGCAGTCGCTAATGGACGGCCTACATAGCTAGTAGGTTAAGGGAAATCGGCTCGGCAGTGCTAGTGGTCAGGTTTGTCGCGGAAATGGCCTTCGTAGTGCTAGTAGGGGGGTTATGGTTATGCCGCTGCGAGAACCTTCTGGACCGCTGAAGGGGAACACCCGGCTTCCTTGGCGATCTGCCTCACCGACCTTCCCTCAGTCTTCAGAGCCTTGATCAGGTCATGGTCGAGGGTCACTGGCCTGCCGGTCTTCCACGGCTCACCCTTCTTCTCAGCCTCGGCCTTGGCCTTGGCGATGCCTTCCATCTGGCGTTCCTTCCGCAGCGCCGTCTCAAACTCGGCAATGCTGGCGAGGATGCCGAACACCAGCTTGCCTGTCCGGGTGGTCGTGTCCAGCGAGGCGTCATCCAACACCTTGAAGCCGACACCCTTCTTGTCGAGGTCCCTGACGATTTGGTGAAGGTGAGCCGCTGAACGGGCCAGACGGTCAACTTTGGTCACCACGAACACGTCACCCTCGCGGGCGAACTCAAGGGCCGCTGCGAGTTCCTTGCGCTCATCGTCCAGACCGGACTTCTTCTCGCTGTAGGTCTTATCGACGCCAGCGGCCTTGAGCTTCTCAAGCTGCACGTCGAGGTCCTGGCCTGTGGTCGAGACGCGGGCATAGCCGATGATCATGTGTGCACTTTCCTCTAAGAGTGTTGATACACACCACTTAGTGGACGAATAGTGCACATGTCAAGGGCCTTGTTCACCAAGCCATAGGTTTGTGGACAGGCCAGGATGGGCCGCGCCTGCGTGTTGCCTTCATTGCCTAGAGTAAATATGCAAAGCCATAAAAAACATCGCAACTAGCGATGCTACAACGCTCCAAGCGAGCCGTCTTTGTTCCTTTGGGTCAGATGGATACTTCCACAATCCTCCTTTCCATGGCTTGAGTGTACTTGCGACAGAGATAGCGAAGCCAATGGAAAACGAGATGATAAGGAAAATGTTGTCACGAATTTCCATCAGTAAGCCGCTCTGCATCTTACGATCCCTTCGGTTGTCGACGACAGAAATGGGTTAGCCTTAGGTTGTGGCAGAGATTGTGACATGGGAAAACTTGACGCGCCATGCGTGGCAGGACGAGGGGGTACGGGGGGCCGGGGCGCGTGCCTGTTATCCGATCACCCGTAAGGAAATTTCCATCAAATATAGTGACCCCTTATTGAGCGCCACCTAATGGGCAGCGAATGGACAGAGAACCCGTTGGCACGGACCCGGAACGCGGACAACGCCCTCTCGACCTTCAACTTCAACACCTCGGCCATCCGCGTGGTGACCATCGACGGTAACCCATGGTTCGTGGCGCGCGACCTCGCTGGCCCACTTCACTGGACCATATCCAACGTCAGGTTGCAGACCGGAAGGAACTTGGCGGCGGATGAGAGGAGGGAACAAGTTGTTACCACCTCTGGCGGGCCTCAGTCCTTGGTTCTGATCTCCGAGAGCGGCTTCTACAAGCTGGTCCTCCGCGCTCAGCGTTCCAATCCCCATGCTAAGGAGGTCCAAGACTGGGTCACCCGCATCGTCCTGCCGGCCATCCGCAAGGATGGCATGTACGTCGTCGGGGAGGAACACGCGAAGACCGAGGACGACCTCGACATGCTGACGCTTGTCGTCATTGAGCGCATGAAGGCCTGCTCCCCGAAGTCACTCCATGTCCGGCACATCACCACCGACAAAGAGCGTTGTCGGTTCTCCATACTCACCAAGTGAGGGATTGGCATCACGCGACCACGCAATGACCCCGGCATGTTTCGCAGCCAACCCCTTTGCGGTCCTTATGGCCCTTTCCTCGGTCTGCTGTTCGGCTGGCCCAAAGACGGGCTGGAGGTCGCCGCTCTCGTCGCGGTCGAAGGCGGTGACGACGATGAGCTTGGGGGCTTTCTGCTGTGGAAGAATGCTTTCAGCCATGTTCACTCCAGCCGAGGCGGTGTGGCGTCGTAGCTGATCTCCACCAACTCGGGATGCCGATGGGCGAGGGCTAATATCTGCGTCTCAAGCTCGCAGTTGTAGGCCATGAGTGCCTTCACGGTTTCTACGGGACTGTCGTACCTGGCGATCAGCTTTACCGCCTCGGCATGCAGTTCCGCCTTGGCTTCGGCGTCCAGATGGTAAGTGCCCATAGCGTCCTCCCTAGCGGCTCGCGCGGCGCGGTGCTGAACGTTCGTCAAGGCGGTCCTGAAGGTGTCCATTGAGGACAATCATCTCCTTGAGTGCCTTCATCACGTCGCCTTTATGGGTGGCAACGAACCTGTCGGCGACGGCTTGAAGGGCAGCTTCCTGCCGGCTGTCCAATGTCACGAGGTGGTCCATGGCGATCGTTCCATTAAGTGTCATGCACAGAGTGAACAAAATGAGAACAAACTTGTCAAGCTCGAATTGACTGAGGCAGGAATCAGTTCCTATTTTGGGCCATGCCGGAACAGAGCAGAAGACCGCGCCGCCTTGTGCAGACCCTATGCAAAGCGCATGAGGTTGGTCAGCTAATCCGAGTCCGGTGCGTCAACTGCAATATCACCCGTCACTATCTGCCTGGGGACCTTGCCAAGTTGGTTGGGGACATTCCGTTTTGGGACGTTGACCGCCACATGCGTTGCGAACGGTGCAAGCGTAGAGACCTTGACGTGGATATCTTGCTGCCGAGCGCTGCGGAGGGTCTGAAGATACGGGTGAGGCGGCTTGTCGAAGTCCGTATGGTTCGGCGAGTGATCTGGACGGATGACTGAGGCCGGTCCTTATCGCGAAATCCTCTGCTGGTATCTATATCCGGTGCGTTCGTTCATGAGGCCTACCGCCCCCTCAAACACATCAGCCAGGGGGTGTGCCTGACAGTAGTTGTCCATCCACAGAAAGACTTGATCTTGACTGAGCTTGGCACCTGTTGCCCGCCAAAATTCAGTTCCGGAGCCAAGGACAAGTCCGTTCATGAAGCCGACCAAATAGCCCTCGAAAATATCGGATCGTCCTTCCGTTCTTGCTTTGACCCACGCCCCGCAGTCGAGAACTCCTTCAACTGTAAATCCGTCTGCAAATGCAGGATGCGCGGCGTCAAGCGATGCGATTGCAAGCATTAGCCCAATTGTGCGGCACGACATTACCCTTCTCCAAAAGCTTCATTTTTTGTCTAGAACAGCGACCCCTGGGCCGGCGCCTGCTGCGGAAACTTGATCTGTGCGGCCGGCTTCTCAACAATCACCAAGGCATCATCCTGGGCAGTCCTCTGCATCCGCTTTGCCTCAGACCATGGCGCTGTCAGCCAAGTATGGACCTCCTCCCGCGTCGTCAGGATAACCGGCATTGCCTTCTCGTGGATCGGCTTGATGAGCGCGTTGGGGGCGGTCGTCAGGAAGCCGTAAAGCTCGAAATCGCCGGGACCGTCCTTGACCCTGCGAACACCCTGCCAGCGCGTCCATAGGCCTGCAAAGAAGAACAGCCGGCGGTCGTCGTTCCGGGCAAACCAGTAGTTCCGCTGAATGCCCGTCTCGGGGTCCTTGTCGCCGGGCGTGGGGCTAGGCTCCGCGAAGCTCGTCACGGGCACCACGCAGCGGTTCTCCACGCCGACATACTGCTGCCAATGGCTGTACTGTGGATTGCGGATGTTGGTTGTGCCGTAATCGGCTTTGCCCTTCACCCGCTCTGCCGGCGTCGGCATGCCCCACAGCAGCTTGGCAAGCTCGCGCTGGCCGTCAGGCGCATTGCGGACAACCGGGCCCGGCATGTTGGGGTAGACATCGAGCGAGGGCTCAAGGTTGCCTATGATGTCCCGCATGGTGCGGGTCCATTCGCGGATGGCGTCTTGGCTGGTGGTGATGTTATAGAGATTGCACATGTGGCGAATGTGCCCGAACTGTTCCAGTTTCGCTAGGTCATCAAGCACGGCCCCATCCGTCGAAGATTGCCGCTTCCAACTGGCTGCCACCGACAAAGAGCGCCTTCGGTTCCCGCTACCGGAGCGAATCAGCCTAGAGTGTTGCGATGGACCGAGTCACGCCTGTTTCACCCTCAGCAGCAATGTTCGCCGAAGTCCCGGAGACGCGTCGGCGCATCATGCGGGCAATCCGCAGCACGGACACCCGTCCGGAGCGGACCCTTCGCGCGAAGCTGCATGCGCTCGGATATCGGTTTCGGAAGAACGTTGCGGGGCTGCCTGGCAAACCGGATGTCGCATTTAGCCGCAAACGCAAGGCGATATTCGTTCATGGCTGTTTCTGGCATTCACATGCAAGATGCAAGAACGCGTTGCGACCAAGAACCCGCAGCGATTACTGGAAACAGAAATTAGACAACACCATCGAGCGAGATCGCAGAAATCTCGCGAAGCTCCAAGAAATAGGCTGGCAGACATTTGTCGTCTGGGAATGCCAACTCGCTGCTGACGGCGAATTGCAACGGCAACTGACAGGGTTCCTGGGCAACCCCAGGGAAGAGGAATGAATAGATGCTGGGGAAGCGCGGCAAACAACTTACGGCATTTGCAATGTTTGCCGGTGCGGGAGGGCTCGATCTCGGCCTTGAGCAGGCGGGCTTTCGCGTGGCTGTGGCGACCGATATTTCGCCCCATGCGCAGGCAACCTACGCGCTGAACAAGCCGCAGACCCCGTTCATTCTGGCGGACGCACGAAAGCTTTCTGGCGACGCGCTGGTTGCTGCGGCAGGCGGCGTTGCGCCTGACCTAATCGTTGGGGGGCCGCCATGCCAAGGCTTCTCGACGCTGGGCGACAAGATGTCTGCAGACCCGCGAAACGAACTGTTTGCCGCGTTCGCTCGAATTGTTTCTGAAATACAGCCCACGTACGTCCTTATGGAGAACGTTAAGGCACTCACGACGATGTACGGGGGCCGGTTTAAGGACCACATCCTCCGGGTATTCGGGGAAATGGGCTATCGCATGCAGTGGGAAGTGCTCGACGCGGCGAACTATGGCGTTCCCCAGTTTCGCCAGCGCGTATTCTTTTTCGGCACTAGGCGGAATGCACCCTTCCGGTTCCCAGAGCCTACCCACGGCGCTGAAGCAGGCCGGCCTTACGTGACCGCATGGCAGGCAATCAGCGACCTTTCGGCGAGGGGCAGTGAAGTTCCCAACCATGTGGCACTAGCGCATTCAGAGACCGTCGTCGCACGATATCGACTCATTCCAGAAGGCGGCCGCCTGCCCCCGCCCGAGCAACTCCCTCCGGAAATACGTCGTGGCAATTTCGGAAACACCTACAAGCGGCTCCATCGGAGTAAGCCCTCTTTGACGATGGTGCCTGGAAACAACGCGTTCCCGGTCCACCCGACACTCAACAGAAGCCTGACCCCCCGCGAGGCAGCCCGTTTGCAAACCTTCCCGGACGAGATTCAGTTTGCCGGGGATCGACGCAATCAGTGCATCTTGGTTGGCAATGCCGTTCCACCCCTCCTTGGGTGCGCGATTGGCAAGGCAATCATCAAACACGCTGAAGCTAAACTCGGCAAAAGGGCGAACACGGCCAGCAGTCCCAAAGCAGACGTGCCTCCACCCCAGACGCTCTCGCTCTCCCGCGCAAAGCCTCGAACATCGACAACAAGTCGGAGCGGCCCTCCAATGGCGTTCGCTGATCTATTCTGCGGGGCAGGGGGCATCTCAATCGGGATGGAGCGAGCGGGATGGACGCCAACGCTTGCAGTCGACGCAAACCCACACGCGAGTGCCACCCATCGCCTCAACTTTCCTCAGGCCCCGTTCCTCGAGACGGACCTTTCCAAGCAAAGCGTGGTGGATGAGGTAGTGGAGAGGCTGTCGGCCTCCCAGACTAACCTGATCGTGGGTGGTCCCCCTTGCCAAGGGTTCTCAATGTTTGGACGCCGGCGGTTTGTGAATACACGGGGGTATGATCCGCACAAGGACCCTCGAAATACGCTGGTCTTCGCCTTCGTTGAGATTGTGCGCAGAGTGCAGCCGCGTTGGTTCGTGATGGAGAACGTCCCCGGTTTGGCGAACCTGGATGATGGGCAGTTTCTGCGCGTGTTGTTGAGAGAGTTCCAAGAAGCCGGGTACACCCAGTGTGAGGCACGGGTACTTAACACGGCAGACTATGGCGTGCCGCAGCTTCGCCGCAGGCTCCTCATAATTGGCAATCGGACCGGCCACGTGATTCCTTGGCCAAAAAGGAAATTCTTTGCCGAGCCAAAGGATTGGCAGGACCCCTACCGCACAGTCGGCGAAGTGATCGGCGACTTAGCAGTGCCGTCCTCTCATGACCGTGTGACCTGTCACGTGCCAATGAAGCATAAGCCGCTCTTGGTGGAACGATATGGTTACATCCCGGAAGGGGGGCGGCTGGATGTCGAGTCCCTGCCTTTCCACCTCAAATCGGGTTACCGAACTGACGAAGTGAAGAACTACAGCCATGTATTCAAGCGCCTCCACCGCGACCGGCCCTCTATTACCATGGTGCCTGGTCACAACGCGTTTCCAATACACCCCTTCCTGAACCGTGCCCTTACGGTGCGAGAGGCAGCCCGCATTCAGACATTTCCGGACGATGTGGAATTTGTTGGCCCTCGGCAGGAACAATGCATACAAGTCGGCAACGCCTTCCCGCCGCTTCTCGCTGAAATACTGGGCAACTGCATTAGGAAAGCTGAGGTCAACGGTTGGTTTCCGGGCCAGGTGCCTGCGTCCGCGTACTACTCCCTGATTGACGGCCCGCAACCGCTCTCTAATCCAGATGACAGTGGCGACGATGATGATTTGCTTGAGGCTGTGGCATGAGCCACGACATCGAGGCTTCATACGCGGCTGCCGAAATCGTAAGGCTGTTGCTCGCTTCGCCGCAGAATTGGTTTGATACTCCTCCAGCCGCCGCCACACTTAGCGCATATGCTGCTCGTGAGGGCCGCCATGCTTGGCCCCATGCCGATGGTGTGATCGCGGTCTCGATTCCGGGGCCGGCCGCAGCCGACTACACCATTGCGGTAGAGTACAAACGGCCGAACGAAGGACTGCACGGCGTGTTGACGGCGATAGGCCAAAGTCATGCCTATCTCCGCAAAGGATATGCGGGTGCTGTGCTTGTAGTGCCCGATTCATACCCTGGTTTCGCTGGTCCAGGCGCATACGCAAAGGATGTCATAGACCTCACAAGCCAATCGCGAGCAATCGGCGTTTTTTCGTACTCGAAGCCGAACATGGCGGCAGTGTCGCCATTTGCAGGAAAACTTCAAATGCATCGCACATTAGCGGTTGACGCGGCAGCCCCGATTGCCGCGCCTCTGCCGCTAACGCGAACGCAGACCCAATGGGCGCATGTACGCGAAGGCAGCACAGACCCAGATGCGTTCTTCCGGTACCTCCAAGCGGTGAAGCTCTTGGGCGGTGGAGTTGTGCAGCCGACTGCGCCAGTATTCCACGCTGATCTTTTGGCAGCGGTGCAGCGCCTTCGTCCCGGGATAGACCCAGCGCGCTACCTCTCAAACTGTATGCACAATGAGTTGCCGGATCAAGCTTGGCGACATTTCTGGTTTACGTACGTGTTGCACCCGGCAGCGCTTGCCGGATGGCAGATTGGAGGGCCTCCGTACCAGGTCAATGGCGCACAGTCTTTGCTGACAAAGTCCAACGGCAAGGGCCCCAAAAATTTCTTCGTAGGCAAGTCAAATTCAATCAAGAACCGAATCGTCAGCGACCTCAACGCTGGGGCAATCACCCTGGACGAGGCGCATGACAGGCTTGCCAAGAATTATTTTGATAGGGCCCACTCCTATCGTGAAGACATTGACTCAGGCTGTGAGCATCTCGGCTTTGTGGATGCCAACGGCAGGCTAACCGACGTCGGCTACCGCTTTGTTGATGCATGCGAACGCTACGGAGATCCCAACTCCGGCGTGCCGAAGGCCATCTTCTTGCGGGCGCTGGTGGGCGAGGGCGCCCTCGGCGCATTCCTCCACTACATCTACCGTCTGTCAGAAGAGCGGTTTAACGCCAATCCGCTCGCGTTTACGATAGCTGGTCCGGCTGGAGCGCCACCTGTTTTTCAGCAAGCGGAATATCTGAACTGGCTTGAGGACGAAATGGAAGCACGGCTCCACGTCTTGAGAAAGGTAACGGCCAGAGGCGGTGTTGCGCGAAAGCCATTCCAGGCAGAGCTCGCTGTTCTGCGCGGCTTGGGGCTCGTCGGCAGGGGGTTCCGAATAGGTGTCGGGCTACCAATAAATTGGCCTGAGCTGCAGGAATCGATGTCGTTCGCTTCGGAGGCGACTTTCCACTAATCCCAGCGTTTTAAGAAGAAGCCGCGTCCTGCCTCAATCCGCCGCATCCGGGGGTCCCTTAGCCACCAGAGCCCAGCGCTTTCTCAAGCGCCCGCCTGGCTACCTCAAGCCGCGCCTCATCACCACCATAGTCCTCGCCTACGCTTCCTGAGGAGTGGCCCAGAACGATGTCTTGGTCGGACTTGCTGACACCGGCCAACCGCAATCGGTCCTTCATGAGATGCCGAAGCGAATGCGTTGTGGCCTTCGGATCGGTCACACAAGCTCGAACGTGCTTGCCCAAGGCGGCAGAAGCTGAGGACGCGCCCTTGGGGCGTCCGTAGGTCGGAAAGAGCATCGTTGCGTTGCCGGCGGCCTTCACGGCTTCCGTTGCGGCCTCCAAAGCGCCACCTCTCAACGGCACATTGCGCCGCGACACCTTATTCTTAATGCGCCGGTCGTCATGCCACTCGACTGTGATGTGTGGAATGGCGTGGTCGAGGTGCACGTCCGCGACACGAAGGCCGGACACCTCAGCGAGGCGGCACCCTGTACCATTGAGAATTGTCCAGATGTACTGAAGGTCTGCCTTGGCATGGTATGCGATGCGGGCGGTTATGGCGGTGACCTCGGCCTGGGTGAATGGGCGGCGTTTGTCCTTGTCCGGCTCGGCCTTGTCCTTCGGCGCCGCTTCCAAATTCATGAAGGGGTTGATGACGCCGGCTAGGTCAAACTCTCTGATGGCATGGTTGATCATCGCGCGGACCACGTTCAGATAGCGGTCAACCGAAGACGCTTTGCGCCCATCGAGCATGTGGTCGCGGACTTCCTTGGCGTCCTCGCGCTTGAGGCTAGACAGTTTGCGGTCCTTGCCGAGTGCTTCCTTGACGAGGTTGAAGACCCGCTCAAGCTCCATTTGCTTCGTTTCGTCGTCGCCAACGCGCTCCTTGAGATAGAGCCTTTTGGCGTCTTCAAGGGTCGGGACAGGCTGGTCTAGCCGCGCGCCATACATGAGTGCCCGAAGGGTAGCCGCGTCCTTCGTGCTAATTCCTGTCGGGTTCCCCTCATCGTTGAGAGGATACTTCGCTGCGATCTGCTCAGCGATTACCTCGCGTTTGAGGGCTTCGCTGTCATGCTCGTCATCGGCGCCAGACCATTCCGGGTCCAACTGCAATCGACGGACATCTTGCTGCCCCCATTTGAACTGCTCCAACGCTGTCAACGATTGGTGCGAATTGGGCGAGGGTGCCTGCTTGCTGGAAAGAGCCGACAGAAGGAGTTTCTCGGCCTCAGCGTGAACCCTTGGGTATTTCTTGATGGCAATGGCTTCGGTAGGGCCAAGCGGGATTAGGATTTCCCTCTTGCCCAAAATGTTCCGAAGTTCCTCCGGAATTTTGCGCCTGTAGCGCCAACCGGCCTTGCCGCGTTTCTGTATGTGCTTCACGTCAATCTTCATGCTCAGGGTACCCCGCAGTGTATCGCGCGGTGTATCTCTGGGGAAGCGGAAACCCTTGCAGTACTTGGGTTTCAAGACTTTTCTGGATTAAGTGGCTCCCCGGGCCGGATTCGAACCAGCGACCAACCGGTTAACAGCCGGTTGCTCTACCACTGAGCTACCGGGGAACGGAGGCTCTTTGAGCAAGTGGCGCAGCCTATAGCAAACCCGTTTCGGCTTTGCAAAGAAGCATTTCGCATTTTTCCGAGACTTTTTCGCTCAGGCGTTTCTCGCAATCGGCCTTGCCCACCCTCATATTAGCCGTCTTGGCGACGGGGCGCGGAACCGAAAGGGCGGTCGCGGCTTTCGTAAAATGAGATTGTCGAGCCCTAACACAGGCGGTTCTTCGCGATGACGGCAGCGGACGAAAACCCGATACCCGCACGAAAGATCTCGGTGTTCGGGCGCGAATTCACCATGCCGCAGTCGCGCGGCCTCAGAATCACGATCGGCGTGCTATTGACCCTTGGCGGCATTCTCGGGTTCTTGCCGATCCTCGGCTTCTGGATGGTGCCGCTCGGATTGCTGGTGCTCTCCTACGAAATTGCCATGGTGCGCCGCCACCGGCGCCGCCTGGTCGTCTGGTGGGAGCGGCGACGCCGGCCAAATTGAGCGGCCGATACCGATGCATGTCGCATGGCGATCGCCTTCGACGAGAATCAATCGTCGCGCTGTTTTTCCGTGTCGGTGCCGGATTCCTCCGAATCCGGTTGCTGGCCTGCTTTCAGATCTTCGCTGATCTCCCTCAGGACGGCTGAAGCCGAGGCCAGGCGCGCCCGGTCGCGGGGTGAAAGCCTGCCGGTGCCTTCTATTCTCAGGCAGTCGATGGCATAGCGCACCAATTCCTCGCATCCCAGCAGCGGCACGCTTTCGGTTTCGTGCGTTTCGTCCTTCGGTTTGGCCAGGGCCATGATGCAGTCCTCCCTGTTTCTCAACGCAAGCCGGTGGGCGGAGTTTCGCTCGATCATTTGCCATGCTTAACGGATTGCCAATGTGAGTGGGCGGCTCCGACGGCGATCTAACAGGGCGCGGAGCCGGCGCAAGGAAACCGTTTTGGAATGCGCGTGGCCGCTTGACGGCATTTTCGCCGCAACCTATTGGAACCGGGTGGAACGCCGGGAGCAATGAGGCCTCGTGGCGGAGTGGTTACGCAGAGGACTGCAAATCCTTGCACCCCGGTTCGATTCCGGGCGAGGCCTCCAATACCCGGGCTCCAGCGCGTCAGCGCCGGAGCCTGAAGTTCCGGTCGAAATGAACCGCGATTCTGGCGCGGCAAGCAGATTGGTTGGAGCATGAGCGCTGATTTTTCCGAACTTCGCGTCAAGATGGTCGATGGTCAGGTTCGCACCACCGACGTGACCAGCGCGCCGCTGCTCGACGCGATGCTTTCGGTGCCGCGCGAGGTCTTCGTCGGCGATCGCCAGCGCGATCTGGCCTATATCGACGAGGACATCCGCATCGCCGACAGCGCCGATGGCCCGCGTTACCTGATGGAAGCTTCGCCATTGGCCAAGCTGATGCAACTGGCCGAGATCAACCCGACCGACTCGGCGCTCGATGTCGGTTGCGGCACCGGTTATGCCTCGGCCATCCTGTCGCGCCTGGCGAGATCCGTCGTGGCGCTCGAAAGCGATTCGGCACTGGCGCAAACCGCCGCGTCGACCCTGTCCGGGCTTGGCTGCGGCAATGTGACCGTGGTTCAGGGCGCCCTGGCGCAAGGCCATGCCGCGAAGGCGCCTTACGAGGTCATCTTCATCGGCGGCAGTGTCAGTAAAGTGCCGTCGGCGTTGCTCGACCAACTCGCCGAAGGCGGCCGCCTGGTGGCGGTCGAGGGCCAGGGCAATTCAGGCGTGGCGCGACTTTTTGTCAAAGCCGGGGGGGTTGTAACCGGGAGAAGGGCGTTTAATGCGGCAATTAAGCCACTACCCGGGTTCGAACGTGAGCATGCTTTCGAATTCTGAATGATTTGCCTTGCAGCAAAGACCTTGTCATGGTCGCTTGCATTTGAACGATCGTTGCTGATCCCAGACTGGGGGCACTTTGGGCTGAGCGACAGGGAACATAAACACGCCACGCCGCCTGCTCTGGAAGGAGAAGCCGGCGCGGCGCGGTTCCCATGGAAAACGAATGAGGGATACACCGTGCCGTCAGTACGCAAGTCACTTTTCACCGCCGTCCTTGTTTCGGCGACCGCGCTATCCCCACTGGCTGCTTCGGCTGAAACCATCACCGGCGCGCTTTCAAAAGCCTATCAGTACAATTCCACGCTGAATGCATCGCGCGCCGGCGTGCGTGTCACCGACGAGAGTGTGGCCATCGCCAAGTCGGGCTGGCGGCCGACGGTTACAGGTTCAGCCAACATCGATTATACGAACACGCGCCGGGCAAATGGCGGCGGCAGTTCGAAACTGACAAGCGGCAGCTACGGCATTCAGATCAATCAATCGCTGTTCGACGGGTTTCAGACGAGGAACAATGTCGCGGCCGCCGAATCCCAGGTCAAGGCGTCGGTGGAAAGCCTGCGCAATACCGAGGAAAACACGCTGTTCAACGCGGCCATGGCCTATATGGACGTGATTCGCGACCGGCAGATCGCGGTGCTGACCGAGCAGAACCTGCAGTTCCTGAGCGAGCAGGCGCGCGCCGCGCGCTCGCGCTTCGAAGTCGGCGAAGGCACGCGCACCGATGTCGCGCAGGCCGATGCCTCACGAGCGTCCGCGGTGGCATCGCTGAGCGCGGCCCGCGCACAGGCGCTGGCCAGCGCTGCGACCTATCACCAGGTCGTCGGTGACGAGCCTGGCAAGCTCAGGCCCGCTTCGCCATTGGGCCGGTTGCTGCCGTCGAGCCTCGACGCGGCGATCGCCGTCGGCTCGGCCGAACACCCGGCCATCCTTGCCACTCAGCATCTGGTCGACGCCGCAGCGTTTTCAGTCAAATCGGCTGAAGGCGCGCTGTTGCCGCAGCTGTCGGCTTCGGCCGGCGTTTCGGAAGATTACCGCAAGTCCATTCCCGACATCACCGGTTCCAACGGCAATTCGACCTCGGCCAATATCGGCGCGACGCTGACCATTCCAATCTACTCCGGCGGCCGGACGTCGGCGGTCGTGCGGCAGAACAAGGAATCGCTGGGGCAAGCACGCATCCAGGTCGACGTTACCCGCGACCAGGTGCGCCAGGCCATCGCCACGGCATGGTCGCAATACACCGCCGCGCAGCAAAGCGTATCCGCCAACAGGCAGGTTATCGACGCCGCACAATTGGCGCTGAACGGCGTCATCGAGGAACGCAATGTCGGCCAGCGCACGACGCTTGACGTGCTTAATGCGCAGGCCACCGTGATTACCGCCAAGATCAACCAGGCCAATTCCGAACACGACGTTGTCGTGGCGAGCTATGCCATCCTTCAGGCGATTGGCCGCTTGTCTGTCGACCGGCTTGCGCTGCAGGTGACGAAGTACAGGCCCGAAGAGCACTACAATGCCGTCAAGGACAAGTGGATCGGCCTGCGCACGCCGGACGGCCGCTAGGCCGTTCGCTCGATCGGCGTTTTCTGGCTAGGATTCGATCGACACCGTTGGACCATCGTTGTCCTTTGGCCGGTGGCTGACGGGACCGTCACACGGCTTTGGCGGATTTGCTCTAATCTGTTGAAATCCCACATGTCCCCAGATTGGGGATTCTCGTGCGGCGATCCGTCGGTTACGCTGTCGCCATGATTCGAATCCGGCTTTTGCCGGAGCGGAAATCTGCAACGGGTCACAAGGGCGGCGGATGTGACGATGGCAACGGCAAGCAGCGCACAGCGCGAACCTTCCATGGAAGAGATACTGGCTTCCATCAGGAGGATCATCGAAGACAGCGACAATGGCCGCAAGCAGCCCGGCGAGGCCGACGAATTGCAGCAGGACCTGGAGCCGCCACCGAGCGCTGTGGCAGCCGCCGATATCGATGCGTTTCGCGCCGAATTGCATGCCGCTCCCGAGGTCAGGAAGCCGGTCGCTGTGACCGAAACAATCCAGGCGCAGCCGGCGATTGCGCGCATGGATGCGCCGCCGCGTGCCGATCCGGCTCCGGGCAGGACGCCGATGACACTGGCCGAGGTCAGCGCCCGGGTTGCCGCCGAGCCTGCCGCCGACGCGCCAGCGGCTCCCGCGGAGGTTGCGACAAGTGAAGCCATCGTCGCCGATTGGCGGCGCGAGATCGCGGCGGTTGGCGAGCAAGCCAAGGCGATGCCGGACCGGAGCGTCCGCAAGCCAGCGGCACAGCCGGAGGTTTCGGCAAGCAAACCAGTGGCGGCGGAACCTACGATCGACCCGGCTCCTTCAAGCGATGCTCCAACGGGTACGGGTGAGGCGCGCGCGGCGGCGCACGAAACGCCCGCGGTGCGTCCCGCGATTCTATCCGAACATACCGGCCGCCAGGTCGCGGCCGCCTTCGGCGAACTGTCCGACGCCTTTGCCAGCCGCAGCAAGAAGACATTCGACGAGATGGCCGAAGAAATGCTGCGGCCGATGCTGCAGGATTGGCTGGACAACAATCTGCCGACGCTGGTCGAAAGGCTGGTGCGTGAAGAGATCGAGCGCGTGGCACGCGGAGCGCAATAACGTCCAGGCTTGCATCCCGAAGAAAGGCCGCCGCCGAGGCGGCGTTTCTCGTGGTGGCGAGGTCAACCGCCGGTCACCGAACTGGCGAAGGCGATCAACTTGCAGTCGGAGTCGCTGACAATGAAGGTGCGCGAGCCCGGGGCTCGTCCAGCGATCGATTGGCGCCAAGACGCCCAGGGCCCGTCCGTTGAAATGAATAGGCCGACGCCTATCTGCTTGTGATGAGCCCAGCCGTCCCTCGCGGTTGACTTGGCCAAGACCTTCCGATTTACACCGAACCAGCAAAATTCCCGACAGCGCGGACCGTTTTCCCATGCTTGAAAAGACCTACGACGCAAAAACCGTCGAGCCGAAGATCGCCAAGGTGTGGGAGGAAGCCGACGCGTTTCGCGCCGGCGCTGGGGCGGAGGAGGGGGCCGAGGCCTTCACCATCGTCATTCCGCCGCCCAACGTCACCGGCTCGCTGCATATGGGCCATGCGCTCAACAACACGCTGCAGGACATTCTGGTGCGCTTCGAGCGCATGCGTGGCAAGAACGTCCTGTGGCAGCCCGGCATGGACCATGCCGGCATCGCCACGCAGATGGTGGTCGAGCGGCAGCTGATGGAAAAGCAGATCCACCGCCGCGATCTCACCCGCGAGGAATTCATCGAGAAAGTGTGGGAGTGGAAGGCCGAATCGGGCGGCGCGATCTTCAACCAGCTGAAACGTCTCGGCGCTTCCGCCGACTGGTCGCGCGAACGCTTCACCATGGACGAGGGCCTCTCCAAGGCCGTGCTCGAAGTCTTCGTCACGCTCTACAAGGAAGGGCTGATCTACAAGGACAAGCGCCTTGTGAACTGGGACCCGAAACTGTTGACCGCGATCTCCGATCTCGAGGTCGAGCAGCAGGAGGTCAACGGCAACCTCTGGCATTTCCGCTATCCGGTCGAAGGCGTGACGTTCGATCCCGAGAATCCAAAAACCTTCGTTATCGTGGCGACGACTCGTCCCGAGACAATGCTGGGCGACACGGCTGTCGCGGTGAATCCAGAGGACGACCGGTTCCGGCATCTCGTCGGCAAGAATGTCGTCCTGCCGATCGTCGGGCGCAAGATCCCTGTCGTGGCCGACGAGTATTCCGATCCGGAAAAGGGGTCCGGAGCGGTCAAGATCACGCCGGCGCATGATTTCAACGACTTCGAGGTCGGCAAGCGCCACAAGCTGCCGGCGATCAACATCCTGACCGTCGAAGCGGCCATCAAGCTCAGGGATAATGAGGACTTCCTCGCCGGCGTCGAGGTGACGCCGGAGCGCCAGGCCGTCTGGGACGAGCTCGACGGCCTCGACCGTTTCGTTGCGCGCAAGAAGATCGTCGAGCTGATGGAGGCCGGCGGCTTCCTCGACAAGGTCGAGCCGCACCGCCATGCGGTGCCGCATGGCGACCGCGGCGGCGTGCCGATCGAACCGTTCCTGACCGAGCAGTGGTACGCCAACGCGGCGGAACTCGCCAAGCCGGCGATCGCCTCGGTGCGCGAGGGGCGCACCAAAATAATCCCCAACAGCTGGGACAAGACCTACTTCCAGTGGATGGAGAATATCGAACCCTGGTGTATTTCGCGCCAGCTCTGGTGGGGTCACCAGATTCCGGCCTGGTACGGGCCAGATGGACGTGTCTTCGTCGAGAAGTCCGAGGAAGAGGCGCTGAGCGCCGCCATCGAATATTATCTGGCGCTGGAAGGGCCATGGAAGGCCTGGGTCGAGGACAAGCTCGAGAACTTCAAGCCGGGCGAGATCCTGACCCGCGACGAGGATGTGCTCGACACCTGGTTCTCGTCGGCGCTGTGGCCTTTCTCGACGCTGGGCTGGCCGGAGCAGACGCCGGAGCTGAAGACTTATTACCAGACCGATGTGCTGGTGACCGGCTTCGATCTTATCTTCTTCTGGGTCGCCCGCATGATGATGATGGGCCTCCACTTCATGGGCGAGGAGCCGTTCCATACCGTTTATATGCATGCGCTGGTGCGCGACAAGAACGGCGCCAAGATGTCGAAGTCGAAAGGCAACGTCATCGATCCGCTCGACCTTATCGACGAATATGGCGCCGATGCGCTGCGCTTCACGCTGACGGTGATGGCGGCACAGGGGCGCGACGTGAAGCTCGATCCGGCGCGTATCGCCGGCTACCGCAATTTCGGTACCAAGCTGTGGAACGCGACGCGCTTCGCCGAGATGAATGAGGTCGCCCGCAACGACGATTTCTGGCTGAACGACGCCAAGCTGGCGGTCAACCGCTGGATCCTGACCGAACTGACGCGCGCCGCGCGCGAGGTCACCGACGGCATCACCTCGTATCGCTTCAACGAGGCGGCTGGAGCCGCCTACCGCTTCGTCTGGAACCTGTTCTGCGACTGGTATCTGGAACTCTTGAAGCCGGTGTTCATGGGCTCGGACGGGGCCGCCAAGGCCGAAAGCCGCGCCTGCGTCGCCTTCGTGCTCGACGAGATCTACAAGCTCCTGCATCCGATGATGCCGTTCATGACCGAGGAGCTCTGGGCGCAGACGGCGGGCGAGGGCAGGGATCGGGACTCGCTGCTGTGCCATGCCGCATGGCCGTCGCCGGATTTCGAGGACCATGAAGCGGCTGGCGACATCAACTGGCTGGTCGATCTCGTCTCCGGCATCCGCTCGGTGCGCTCGGAGATGAACGTGCCGCCGGCAGCCATAGCGCCGCTGGTCGTGGTCGGCGCCAACGATGTGACGCGCGAGCGGCTGGTTCGCGAGGAGTCGGCGATCAAGCGGCTGGCGCGTGTCGGCGACATCTCGCTCGCCGATGCGGCACCCAAGGGGTCGGCACAGATCGTGCTCAACGAGGCGACGATCTGCCTGCCGCTTGGCAGCCTGATCGACCTCACCGCGGAGGCCGGGCGGCTGCAGAAGGAACTGGTCAAGGTGACCGAGGAAATCGCGCGCCTGCACAAGAAGCTGTCGAATGAGAAATTCGTCGCCAGCGCGCCGGCCGAGATCGTGGAAGGCGAGCGGGAAAAGCTCGCCGAATATCGCGCCGCGCAGGACAAGCTTTCGGTGGCGTTGACCAGGGTTCGTGACGCCGGCTGAAAGGCAGATTCGCGAGACTTTAGCACCCTCTAAAATTGGTAGTCTTTTGCCTCGAAAATCGGCATTCCGTTGCGTTAATGTTGACGTAAACGGAAGTTTTTGCCCCATTGTTGCCATAATGTAACAATGGGGCCGAAGACCCCTTAAATCGGCTTTTTTTGGGCCTTTCTGGCCGTTTTTTTCCTTTTTTGGGAAAGGCAAACCTCGCCAAAGGCCCTTTTTTGGCGCCGCGGCATCCGCTCGCATTTTGTCCAAAATACGTTGCGGGAACATGTACATGTACGCCAATCAATTCGTTGTTGCACCGTTAACCTGAATTGGTTCTAGCTTGATGCACTAGTTATTCGGGGAGGACATCCATGAACAATTTGCGTCTGAAAGCACTGCTGGGAGCAGGATGCTTTTCGCTGGCTTTGATCGGGACGGCAATGAGTTCGGCGCATGCCGGCGGACTGGAGCGTGGCTGGTACGATATCGACCTGCTGTTCGATCCGGCTCAGGTCACAGGCGAACTTTCAGGCACTTATGTGATGCCGCAACGGGATCTGAAGAACGCAAAGGATACCGATCCGTCAGACGGCACCCTGAGTGGGCCCAAGTTTTCCACCTCGGCACGTGACACAGAAAGCTACTGGGTGCCCAACGCCGGCATCAAGGTCGGCATGGGCCCGATCGATTGCCTGGGCGACTACTCTCAGCCCATCGGTGCCTCCAGCAATCCCGGTGCTAACTGGGCGGGTGCACAAAGCAACGTTGACACGCAGGTAAAAAGTGAAGCCTTTGGTGCCACCTGCTCGTATAAGACGGACCTCGGCAAAGGTCAGTTTCGTTTCATCGGCGGCGTGTTCCATGAGGATGTTTCCGGCTTCAAGGAACAACTGGTCGCTCCGCTTCCTTCACCGCTTTTGGGCAGCGGCATCGGTCGCCTTGATCTCCAGGGAGACGGTTGGGGCTGGCGCGCTGGTGTTGCTTACGAAATCCCCGATATCGCGTTGCGTGGAAGCTTGGTCTACAATTCGGCGGTCAAGCTCGACAATCTGAGCGGAACGCTCGACCTGACTCAAGTTCCCGGATTCATTAACCCGACGAACCCGCTTCTTGGACGCGTGACTGATGTTTACGGGTCTGCGGAGGTTCCGGATTCGGTTGAACTCAAGCTGCAGTCGGGCATAGCGCCCGGCTGGCTGGCGTTTGGCTCCATCAAATGGGTGAATTGGAGCGAGCTGCAGAGCATTCCATTCTGCCCGACCTCGACCCAGGGGCTTGTCGCTTGCTCGACGACCAGCCCTGTACGCGCCACCTCGCTTGATCTGCTCTATCGCGACGGTTGGACGGTTTCCGGCGGTGTCGGTCACAAATTCAACGATCAGTGGAGTGGCGCGGCGGTTATCACCTGGGATCGCGGAACGTCCACCGGCCTGAGCGCCCAGACGGATACGTGGACCCTCAGCGGTGGCGTGGCCTACACGCCAACTCAGAACATCGAAGTTCGCCTCGGTGGAGCGATCGGCGTGCTGACCAGCGGAACGATACATACGTCCGTAAGCAAGGATGATGGTCTAACATACGACAATGGCTATACGGCCGACTTCGGTAATGACCTTGTCACGGCACTCTCGACTACATTGAAGGTCAAGTGGTAACTAGCTGAATTTGAACCTAAAAGGCCGGGCATTGCCCGGCCTTTTTGTTGGCACCGGCATCGCCGATACGCCCATCATCCAAGCTGCGTTGTATATAAGCCGCACTCTCGGCCGCTTCCCGCAATTGTGACGTTTCAGCAACACTTCCTGAACAACCCCTGCGCTAGAAGTCAGGTCGAGGAAATTGCCCATTTCCCGCCATAAACCCGGCGCACCTCGATCTTGTCTCGGGACACGCGCCAAAAGGCTCGGCGATGGGACAGGCCGCACCGCCCGCGGCAAGGATGAGAATGGACGCCAAGGTCATCTCAAAGGCTAAGCTCCCTAGCCGCCATGTGACTGTCGGTCCGGCGCGTGCGCCGCACCGGTCCTATCTCTATGCCATGGGCCTCTCGGCGGCAGAGATCGCGCAGCCGCTGGTCGGCGTCGCATCCTGCTGGAACGAAGCGGCACCCTGCAATATTTCGCTGATGCGCCAGGCGCAGGTGGTCAAGAAGGGCGTCGCGGCCGCCAACGGCACGCCGCGCGAATTCTGCACCATCACAGTCACCGACGGCATCGCCATGGGCCACCAGGGCATGAAGTCGTCGCTGGTGTCGCGCGAGGTCATCGCCGATTCGGTCGAGCTCACCATGCGCGGCCATTGCTACGATGCGCTGGTCGGGCTCGCCGGCTGCGACAAGTCGCTGCCCGGCATGATGATGGCCATGGTGCGGCTCAACGTGCCGTCGATCTTCATTTATGGCGGTTCGATCCTGCCCGGCAGCTATCGCGGCCGTCAGATCACCGTGCAGGATGTGTTTGAAGCGGTCGGCCAGCATTCGGTCGGCACGATCGGCGATGCCGAGTTGCTTGAAATAGAACAGGTGGCCTGTCCATCGGCCGGTTCCTGCGGCGCCCAGTTCACCGCCAACACCATGGCCACGGTCGCCGAGGCGATCGGCCTCGCGCTGCCTTATTCCTGCGGCGCGCCGGCGCCCTACGAAATGCGCGACCGCTTCAATTTCGCTTCCGGCGAAAAAATCATGGAGCTCATCGCCAAAAACATCCGCCCGCGCGACATCGTCACGCTGAAGGCGCTGGAAAACGCGGCGACCGTGGTCTCGGCCACCGGTGGCTCGACCAATGCGGCACTGCACCTGCCGGCGATCGCGCATGAGGCCGGACTGAAATTCGACCTGTTCGACGTGGCGCGCATCTTCGAGAAGACGCCTTACATCGCCGATCTCAAGCCGGGCGGCAAATATGTCGCCAAGGACATGTTCGAGGCTGGCGGCATTCCGCTGCTGATGAAGACGCTGCTCGACCATGGCTATCTGCATGGCGATTGCCTGACGGTCACTGGCCGCACTTTGGCCGAAAATATGGAGCACGTTGCCTGGAATGAACACCAGGATGTGGTCCGCCCGGCCGACAGACCTATTACCCAAACCGGCGGTGTCGTGGGCTTGAAGGGAAACCTTGCCCCCGAAGGCGCGATCGTGAAGGTCGCGGGCATGGCGGAGTTGAAATTCTCCGGTCCGGCGCGCTGCTTCGATTCGGAAGAGGAATGTTTCGAAGCGGTGACGCATCGCAACTACCGGGAAGGCGAGGTTCTGGTCATCCGCTATGAGGGACCGCGCGGCGGTCCTGGCATGCGCGAGATGCTGTCGACGACGGCGGCGCTCTACGGCCAGGGCATGGGCGGCAAGGTGGCACTGATCACCGACGGTCGCTTCTCGGGCGCCACACGCGGCTTCTGCATCGGCCATGTCGGGCCAGAAGCGGCCGTTGGCGGTCCGATCGGTCTCGTCAGGGATGGCGACGTGATCACGATCGACGCGGTGAACGGCACGATAGAGGTGGCGCTGTCCGATAGCGAGCTGGCGGCTCGGGCGAAGACATGGAAGGCGCGTACGACCGACTATCAGTCGGGCGCGATATGGAAATACGCACAGACGGTAGGGTCCGCCCGGGATGGCGCGGTCACCCATCCGGGCGGTGCGAAAGAAACACACTGCTATGCGGATATCTGAGTTGTTGAAGTCAACACCAGAGTTGCTGAGGTCATCTGTCCTTCCGGCACTGGTCGCGGTTGCGATCTTTGGCGCCGTGGGCCAGGCCATGGCTTTCGACGACAAGGTGTTCGACGACAAGACCGGAGTGAAGCCGCAGTCGAGCCCCTGGGCGGTGTTCCAGTTTGGCTTCTCCGCCTACAAGAACGGCCACAAGGAACAGGCGGCCGAGGCCTATAAATACGCCGCCGAGAACGGCCAGATCGGCGCCACCTGGAAGCTTGCCCGCATGTATGCCGAAGGCGACGGCGTGGCCCGCGACGATTATGAGGCGTTCAAGTTCTTCTCGGAGATCGTCGACCAGGACGTCGAGCCCGGCTCTCCGGAAGAAAGCTACGTCTCCGACGCGCTGGTGGCGCTGGGCGACTATCTGCGCAAGGGCATTCCCGGCAGCCCGGTCAGCGAGAACGAGGTGGCGGCGCAGGAATACTACATGCGCGCCGCCGCCAATTACCGCAATCCGAACGCCCAGTTCGAGATGGGGCAGATGTTCCTGAAGGGTGAAGGCGGCGTGAAGGCCAGCGTCAAGCAGGCCGGGCGCTGGTTCCAGCTCGCCGCCGAGAAGGGCCATGCCGGCGCGCAGGCGACGCTTGGCCATCTGTTGTTCCAGAGCGGCAAGGTCGTGCGCGGCCTGGCGATGATGACAGCGGCCCTCGAGCGTGCTTCCCCGGCCGATCAGCCCTGGATTCGCGGCATGCAGGAAGAGGCCTTCGCCGCTGCCGGCGAAGCCGACCGTCGCACCGCGATCTCACTGGCCGACGATATCCTGACCAAGGGCAGCAACGTCGATCAGTAAGGTTCTTTCGAGGAACCAGAAAATCAGTTTTCGGTTGGTTCGGTCGGCACCATGCTTGGCGCGGGTGTGGAGATCGGCGTGACGTGCAGGTGCGGCGCCATCGTGTTTGCGGGGCAGCTATCGCCGACCTTTGTCCACGATGTGTTGTTGAGCACCATGTCGCAGCGAGCCAAATGACTCTGATCGGCGACCGTCAGGCAGGCGACCTGGCCGACCGGATAGGATTTTCCATTGGCAAGACATTCCTGCGCGGCGAAGGCCGGCACGATCGCGGCCGTGGCGAGTGCCAAGCCGATCGGACAAAGAGCAAATCGAATGGTCATGGGAACCCCGGCCGCCATGATGATCTCCCATCATGCGTCGGAATGTGGCGATATGAGGGTTTCTCTGGTTATCCGGCCGGCTGCAGCGCGAGGTTGATCGCTACCGGGACGTGATCGGACGGTTTTTCCCAGGCGCGCACATGTTTTTCGATCGAAGCCGATGAGAACCGGTTTGCGGCTTCCGGCGACAACAGCAGATGGTCGATGCGGATGCCGTTGTTCTTCTGCCAGGCGCCGGCCTGATAATCCCAGAACGTGTAGGTATCAGGCGCATCGGTGACCGCGCGCACCGCTTCGGTGAAGCCGAGGTTCAGCAGCCGGCGGAAAGCCTGCCGCGTCCGCGGCTGGAACAGCGCGTCGCCCAGCCAGTTCTCCGGAAAACGCGCGTCGATGGGCTCGGGGATGACATTGTAGTCGCCGGCCAGCACCAGCGCCTCTTCCAGCCTCAGGCGCTCCTGCGCCCACCGCTCCAGCCGCGCCATCCACGACAGCTTGTAGGGGAACTTCTTCTCGTCATCGATCGGGTTGCCGTTGGGCAGATAGAGCGAGGCGACACGAAGCGCGCCCTTGTCGGTGGAAAAAACACCCTCGATGAAACGGGCCTGCTCGTCGATGTCGTCGCCCGGCAGGCCCCTGATGACCTCGTCGAAAGGAAGCTTCGACAGCAGGGCGACACCGTTGAAGCCCTTCTGGCCATGGGTTTCGACATTATAGCCAAGCGCCTCGATCTCGGCACGCGGGAACTGCTCGTCGACCGTCTTGATCTCCTGCAGGCAGACGATGTCGGGCGCGCTCTCGGTCAGCCAATGGGTCAGGTTGCCGATGCGGGCGCGCACGCCGTTGATGTTCCAGGTGACGATTTTCATGACGGTCTCATTGTTCCTGCGGCGGGCGGCGTTCAACGAGTCCGATCGTATTGCCTGCCGGGTCCTTTATAAAGGCCATCCATTCGCTTTCCCCCGCCGGGCCGAACTGGCCCCCGGTGTCGCGATGGACGAGCGCCGGCGGCGCGGTGAAGGGAATGCCGGCTGCCTTGGCCTCGGCATAAAAGGCTTCGAGGCCTGACATGTCGAGATAGAGGGTGCCGGCCGGGATGCCGTCGGTGAACAACAGCCTGACATTGCCTGCCATGATGAAGGCGATGCCGGGCGGATCGTAGCGGGCATGAATGCTCATGCCGAGGACGTCGCGCCAAAAGGCCAGCGTCGCGTCGAGGTCGCGACCGGCTGAGAGCGCAACCTGACGAACCGCGCCAGTTGCGGGCATCTCGGTCCTAGATGGAGAAGCTGGTGCCGCAGCCGCAGGAGGCGACCGCATTCGGGTTCCTGATCTGGAACGACTGTCCCATCAGATCGTCGACGAAATCGATCACCGAGCCACCCATATAGACCAGCGACATGTCGTCGATCAGCACCGTGGCGCCATCCTTCTCGATGGCGACGTCGTCGTCATTGCGTGTGTCGACCAGATCGAATTTGTAGGAAAAGCCGGAGCAGCCGCCACCTTCGACGGACACACGCAGCGCCGTCTTGCCGGCTTCGGCCGAAACAATCCTGGCGATCCGCTTGGCCGCGGCCTCGGTCATATCGACTTTCATGGCAGTCTTGGCATCCGCGCCCATGGGCGTCACCTTGCTTTCGGTTTCACATGATAGGTATGAAGCGCGACGGGGCAAGTCAACTGCGGCAGCATCAGCCATGACAAATGAGCTTGGCGACATCGGTTTTGGCTATCGGCCGCGCGCGGGCTACGCCACGGATCCCGCACGTTCGCGGGGCCGTCTGTTCGACGAGGTGGAAAGTCCGACCCGCACACCGTTCCAGCGTGACCGCGACCGGATCATCCATTCGACGGCGTTTCGGCGGCTCAAGCACAAGACGCAGGTCTTCATCGCGCACGAAGGCGACCACTACCGCACAAGGCTGACCCATTCGATCGAGGTGGCGCAGATCGCACGTGCCCTGGCGCGGGCGCTACGCGGCGACGAGGATCTCGCCGAAGCGGTGGCGCTGGTGCATGATTTCGGCCACACGCCTTTTGGCCACACAGGCGAGGACGCGCTGAACGAAAAGATGGCGGCGTGGGGCGGCTTCGACCACAACGCACAATCGCTGCGCATCGTGACCAGGCTGGAGGCGCGCTACGCTGAATTCGACGGGCTCAATCTGAGCTGGGAAACGCTGGAAGGCCTGGTCAAGCACAATGGTCCGCTCACCAACAGTAGCGGCCAAGGCCTGAAAGGGCCGGTACCGCAGGCGATCCGCGACTACTCGCAACTGCAGGATCTCGAGCTCGACCGGTTCGCCGGCATCGAAGCGCAGTGCGCGGCGATCGCCGACGACATTGCCTACAACACGCATGATATCGATGATGGGCTGAGGTCAGGGCTGCTGACGCTTGACATGCTGAAGGCCGTTTCGCTGCCGGGAACGATCCTGAAAGCTGTGCGCGTGCGCTATCCAAGGCTTGATGACGTACGCACCGGCCACGAATTGATGCGGCGCCAGATCACGGCCATGGTCGAGGATGTGATCAAGTCGACCACCGCCAATCTGGAGCGGATCAGGCCGCTGAGCGCCGACGCGGTGAGGGCGGCGGGCGAGACGATGGTGACATTTTCGATAGACATGGCGGAAGCCGAGAAGGAACTGAAGGCCTTCCTCTACAAGCATCTCTACCGGCACGAGGAGGTCATGCGGGTGCGTGCGGACGCCGAGCAGATCGTCCGGGACCTGTTCGACGTCTATTTTGCCGACCCGCGCGCCATGCCGGACGGCTGGCGCGAAGGGCTGGACCGCGCCGAGGATCGCATCAAAGCGCGCAGCGTCGCCGATTTCCTGGCCGGCATGACCGACACCTACGCGCTCAAGGAACACAGGCGTTTGTTTGACCGCACCCCGGATTTGAGCTAGGGCGGGCTCGATTTGCCGGCCAAAGGGCCGGATTCGTCATAAAGCCACCGAGCATACACCATGAACATCTTCGCCGATTTCACCGCGCGAGTCACAAAGGCTGTCGACGCGCTAGACCTGAAGGACCAGGACGGCGTTTCGCCTGATCTGTCGCGCATCGCCGTCGAGCCGCCGCGCGACGCCAGCCATGGCGATCTCGCGACCAATGCGGCGATGGTGCTGGCCAAGCCAACCGGACAGAACCCGCGCGCGCTGGCCGAGAGATTGGCGGACGCGCTGCGGGCCGACCAGGATGTCGCCGCCGCCGAGGTCGCCGGTCCCGGCTTCGTCAATCTCAGGCTCCAGGACGGTTTCTGGCAGGCGCATCTGTCGGCGCTTTTGGGCGAGGGTTCCAACTACGGCCGATCGACGGTCGGCGCCGGCCGGAAAACCAATGTAGAATATGTCTCGGCCAATCCGACCGGGCCGATGCATGTCGGCCATTGCCGGGGCGCCGTCGTCGGGGATGCGCTCGCCAACCTGATGGCGTTCGCCGGTTACGACGTGACCAAGGAATATGTCATCAACGACGCCGGCTCGCAGATCGACGTGCTCGGGCGCTCGGCGATGTTGCGCTATCGCGAGGCGCTTGGCGACGATATCGGCGAGATTCCGGCAGGACTTTATCCCGGCGACTATCTGGTCTCCGTCGGCGAGGCTCTGGTCAGGGAGTTTGGCCGTTCCTTGCTGCAGATGCCCGATGACGAGGCATTGGCCATCGTCAAGGATCGCACCATAGATGCGATGATGGTGATGATCCGCGAGGACCTTGCACTGCTCAACGTGCATCACGACGTGTTTTTCTCCGAACGCACGCTGCATGCCGACAATGCCAGGAAGATCCGCTCGGCGATCAACGACCTGACGCTGAAGGGCCATATCTACAAGGGCAAGCTGCCGCCGCCCAAGGGCGAGAAGCCGGACGACTGGGAAGACCGCGAACAGACGCTGTTCCGTTCGACCGCCGTCGGCGACGACATGGATCGGGCGCTGGTC
Organism: Mesorhizobium sp. ESP6-5; assembly: GCF_020164695.1. Classification (NCBI taxonomy): domain Bacteria; kingdom Pseudomonadati; phylum Pseudomonadota; class Alphaproteobacteria; order Hyphomicrobiales; family Phyllobacteriaceae; genus Mesorhizobium; species Mesorhizobium sp. ESP6-5. The sequence goes on along the minus strand of NZ_JAIUGR010000001.1, from coordinate 4,527 downwards.
AAGTCCGACGGCTCGTTCACCTATTTCGCGGCCGACGTGGCTTATCTCAAGGACAAGGTCGATCGCGGCTTCGTCGACCTGATCTATGTTCTCGGCGCCGACCATGGCGGCTACGTCAAGCGCCTGGAAGCCCTGGCGCGGGCCATTGCCGGCGACGACGTCAAGCTCACCGTTCTCCTGTGCAATCTCGTCAAGCTGTTTCGCGATGGCGAGCCGGTGCGGATGTCGAAGCGGTCCGGTGACTTCGTGACGCTGCGCGAGGTGGTGGAAGAGGTCGGACGCGATCCGATCCGCTTCATGATGCTTTATCGCAAGAACGATGCGCCGCTCGATTTCGACTTCGCCAAGGTGACCGAACAGTCCAAGGACAATCCGGTGTTTTACGTGCAGTACGCTTCGGCGCGCTGCCATTCGGTGTTCCGGCAGGCGAGCGAACAATTGGGCGAGGCGAATTTCGACCGCAACAGCCTGGCGGCAGCGTCAACGTCGTTGACCGACGAAGGTGAAATCGGCTTGATCAGGAAGCTTGCGGAATATCCGCGCCTGATCGAGTCCGCCGCTCTTGCGCTCGAGCCGCATCGGCTGGCATTTTATCTTTATGATCTGGCTTCCAGTTTCCATGGACACTGGAACCGGGGTACGGATAATCCGGACTTACGTTTTGTTAAGGTTAACGAACGACAATTGACGCATGCCAGACTAGGGCTGGTGCAGGCTGTTTCGGATGTTCTGACGTCCGGCCTGACGTTGATCGGGGCCGCCGCGCCCACCGAAATGCGTTAGGTTTGACTAAAAAACCTGTCACCTTTTGCCCACATTGCGCTGGTAAGGGCCAACCCTGCGCGACGTCCATGGCGTCCGAATGAGTGCGAGTTCGGGAACAATAATGGCAGACAGAACCCAGCTGAGAGTAGCCGACAACAACGACATCGCCGCCGATGATCCGTTCGCGGAACTGACCAGGATCATGGGATTCGACCCCCGCCAGCCGGTCAAGCCGCAGGCGCCGGCCGAGCCGAAAGCCATGGTCGCCGATCAGGCTGCGGGAGAGGGCGATTTCGACATTGATCTCGAGAAGGAACTGATGGGCGAATTCGACGCTGCCGATAGCGTCGCCGCCCCGCTTGTCGAGGCTCATGAGCCGGCATTCGAGCCGGTGGCAATCGATGTGTCGGATGACGATCTCGCGCTGTCGCTTGATGACGATTTTCACCTGGACATGGCTGAGCTCGATGACCGGACGGTGGCCGCCAGCCATGCCGGCGCCGCGGAAGCTGTGCCGTCCGTCGAGCCTGCCGTCGACATCGATTTCGACAATACCGTGGCCAGCTCGCTCGAAGACGTTTCGGCCTTCGACGACGATCTGCCGATGGAAGACGAGCTTGCCGCTTCCCTCGACCGGGATTTCCATATCGAGGACGAGGCCGCCGAGCCCCAGTATGCCGTTGAATCGCCGGTTGCAGAAGTGGCGGCAGCGGCCGAGCCGGCTTCCGATCAAGAATTCGACGATGCCGTTGCGATCTCGCTCGAGGACGAGCTGATGCTCGACGACCATTCGGCGGATCAGCGCCAAGTGGCTGCTGCCGAATATCCAGAGCCGGCGCCTGCCACCGCGGATGAGACCCAGTCGATCTCCGGCGAGGATTTCGTTGGTCAGTTCGACGATGCCATGGCCGATGTCGACGTGGATTTTGACGTTCAGGCCGATGAGCCAGAAGCTTTTGAGGAGCCGCGAGCACATGAGTTGCTTGCCGATGTCATCGGCACGAAGGACGAGGTTCCAGGCGCTGAAGCCATTTCGGATGACGCTTTCGACCTGGATTTGGACGAGGCGTTTGCCGAGCCCGCCGAAGAGCCAGCCGCCGAAATTGCAGCGGCTCCCGCGCAGCCGATGGCGGCAGCCATCGCGCCCCCAGTGCAGGCGCCCATCACGGACGAACGAAGCCTCGAAGACGAGTTGAACGCGCTTCTTGGCGCCATGACCGCGCGCACGCTGCCGTCGGCCAGGGAGCCGGCCATGGCTCAGCCGGTCGTGCCCCAGCCGGCCGCCGCGCCTGTTCAGCCGCCACTCGTCTCGACTGCAAAGGCCGCGGAGGAACCTGTCGATCTTGTTGGTGATCTCGACTGGGATCTCGATGAAGCAGCGTCCGAGGATGTGCATCAGTCCGGTTCCGACCAGGCGGCCGACGTTGACCTCGACGACCTGCTGCTCGACGAGCTTCAGGACCATGATTTCGGCTCGGAGACCGCTGAACAGGGCGAGGTCAATTTCGACAATGGCGCCTTCGACGCCACCCGGGCCAAGGGTATCGACCCGCGTGAGGAAACAGCTTCCCCGCAGGATCAAGCCGATTCGCTCGATTGGCTGGCGGAACGCTCCGCGCCGTCGGAGCCGGCCCGTTCGTGGAGCCGCGTGACACCGGTTCCCCAACAGCCGACATTTGCCGCGCAGTCTGCCGCCTCGATGGCGGCCTGGACGGCAGCACCGGAAACGGCCGCGGTGCCGTCCTACCATCCGGCCGAGCCGGTTGCAGCCGCTCCCTACGTGGCTCCGTCGGCACCGCAGGCGCAGCAGTCTTCGCGTTATGAAGAGATGCCCGATGTCGAGACGGTCGATGTGCCGGAGCGCGTCGTGGCGCTGGCCGACGATCTCGACATTCCAGAGTTGCATTTCGAGGATGATGAGCCGGTGGCATCCGGTTATGACGATCTCGACGCCGAATTCGCCAGCCTTCTGACTGAAATGAATTCGGTGGAGGTCGCGCCTGCTTCTGCCACTAGCGCCGCCTATGCGGACGAATCCTACAATGCCGGGTTCAATCCGGGATACGGCGCGGCCAATCCGGGATATGGCGACGCCACTCCGGGATATGGCAACGCCAATCCGGGATATGACGCGGTCAATCCGGGATATGACGCGGTCAATCCAGGACATGAAGAATCCAGGCCGGCCTATCAGCCGGAAGCGCGGACCTATGCGGCACGGCCGGCGGAAATGCCTGCCCGCGCGGCGGCGGCGGCCTCGACCTATGCCGATGCTGCTGAAGGCTTCGATGATCTGCCCGGCAGCCAGCCGATCTCGCAGGCGGACGATTTCACCGTCGATGAACTCGACTACGATCCCGAACTGGACGAAGCGATGTCGGTTCCGGGTCTCGGCGAGCGGGAAGCCGCCCGGTCGTCCGGCCGGCGCGGCCTCTTCATTGCGGCGATTGTCGGTGCCGTGGCGGTCGCGGGCGGCCTTGGCGCCTTTGCGCTGTCTTTCGGCGGCAAGGGCGGCAGTGAGGCTCCGGTGATCGTCAAGGCCGATAATTCACCGATCAAGATCAAGCCGGAAAATCCGGGCGGCACCGTGGTGCCGAACCAGGACAACAAGGTCTATGACGCGGTGGTCAAGGGCGCGAAGCCGGCCGAGCCGGTCCAGCAGAAGCTCGTCACCAACGCCGAGGAGCCGGTGGACGTGCAGGCGAAGGACCCGGCCCGCGCCGTCGATCTTTCTCCCGACCAGAACACTGCCGCCGGCACGGATGGCGCAGGTGACGTCTCGACCGCTGGTGCGGCCCCCGCCAACATTGCGGCGCCCACGCAGAAGTCGGAGGATCGCATCGCGCAGGTCCTGCAGGAAGCGGACAAGGGCACCAGCAACGATGTCGTTGCCGTTGCGCCGCGCAAGGTTAGGACCATGGTGGTCAAGTCCGACGGCTCGCTAGTGGCGCGTGAGGATCCGGCACCGGCGGCACCCCAAGTCGCCGCGGCGGAGCCGACCGATCCGGCACCACAGCATGTGGCGCCTGCCGCGCAGGCCAATACCGATCAGACCGGGGCCGACCAGACTGGCGCCGACCAGACTGGCGCCGACCAGACCGGTACCGCCCAGACCGGTGCCGGCCAGACTGGCACCGACCAGACTGGCACCGTGGCGCCCGCCGCCGCGCAGGCCGACGATGAGCCGGCTCTGAAGCCCGCGGCCAAGCCTGCCAAGGCTGAAGCCAAGGCGCAGTCGGCCAACACGCCGGCCAAGGTTGCGATCGCGCCGCAGCGTCCGTCCGACCAGCCGGTCGACGTGGTCGGCGAGGTCAAGCCAGATCAGGTCGCTTCCATCGATCCCGCCTCGACCGCGACCGGCAGCGGTTCGTGGTCGATGCAGATCGCTTCTCAGCCGACGGTAGAGAGTGCCCAGTCGACCTACCAGGACCTGCAGCGCCGCTACGGCAGCGTGCTCTCCGGCCGCACGGCCAACATCGTCAAAGCCGAGATCGCCGGCAAGGGCACGTTCTACCGCGTGCGCGTTCCGGCTCAGTCGCGCAACGATGCGATCAATTTGTGCACCAGCTACAAGACCGCGGGCGGCAACTGCTTCGTATCGCGCTAGAGCCGGATGATTTCAGGTCGAGTCGACCTGAAATCTGAATCCGTCTCTAAATCAAAGAGATAGAGCATGTCGTCCGAAAACCGTTTCACACTTTTCGGCATCATGCTCTAGACGTCGATCCAATCTCTCAAAGTCGGGGGGGGGGGGGGGCGGGG